>CAZFCG010000001.1:0-116211 GCA_964517595.1 uncultured Geobacter sp.
AAAGACTCCGCCAGCGCGGCCAGTGATCTTGTGGGAATGTCGGAGGAACTGAAGAGTATCGTAGGAAGGTTCCGGCTCGCCTCCCAAGGCCAGGTATAACCCAGCAAACGCAAGTGATAATCAGGAAGCAGGGCTTTTCCCCTCCAGTGCAACGGGCGCTGGAGGGTTTTTTTTGCAGAAGGGGCGAAATGGTTTACGGGATAATACAAAACGAACCGACTTCATTCAGCCGAGTGATCCTTTTCGCTGACCGGAGGATCCTCAGTGTTCCCGACTCCGGCGTCTGTCTTCATCCTCCTGTGTATTCGCACGGACATCCATCCAAGGAAGGCGACTCCAAGGAGCAAGACGGCCCAGAGGGAGGCCGTTTTCATGTCGGTTGGGAGAAAGGGTTTTTTCAGCGCTAGTTCTCCGCCCAGTGTGACGACAACGCCGGGTAAGGCCGCGTCAATAACTATCCCTTCCGGACGTTCATTGGAGAGTCCGCGGAAGAGGTTGTCGCTTCCATGGTGCCGCGCTTTTGCTTTGGCGCTTCCATATGCCATGAGGAATGGACCCGTTCCGCGCGCGGCGAAAACTATCCTGTCCGGAATCCATCCGAACCTGATCTCGGGAATTCCGCGTCCGATCCCGCCGCCGACCTGGTCGATGCGCAGCATCCAGTAACGGCGAGGAGTGGGGGGAAGCGATAAATCAGGCCCGAAAACCTCCTTGCCGGAGACGCGCAGACGGTAAACGAGCGCGGAGGCACTTTTGCGCCAGGGCTCTCCTTTTCCGTCGCGGGAAAGAAGGGTTGCCGTTGCCAGTGTGTTTTCCTGGGGGAGAACAATCCTGACCCTGTCTACCGGCATTTTCCCTTCTATGTCAAAGGTATACTCGCCGGTCTGTTGGTTGTGGTCGACGGAACGAGCCTCCACCCATTGCCGGGTTCGTTCGGGGAGAGGCGACGCGATCCGGGCCGAGACGGAAGTAATTCTGGGCAGGTTGCCGACATCGGTGGGGGTGAGGCGCAGATACCTTGCCCTCGAGTCCCCTGTTTCAAGAATGCGGCGCTGGAGCGCGTGCTCCCCGTAACGGATGTCCATGACAGTGGACTTGGGAAGCAGGGTGGTCCATCTTTCCAGGTCTTTGCTTCCTTCAACCCTGATCCCGTAGACGGCGCCTGCCGGTTGTTCCAGCCACCGCAGTTCTATGGCCCGGAAAGGCCGTTTCAGAGCGCTTGCGTCAATGAGGTAAGATGTGACGCGTCTTTTGTCTCTTCCCTCATCCATGGCGTCTACGCTGATAATGGAGCCGTTGGTGGCTTTCCTGATCCTGAGCGACATGCCCGATTTCATTCTTTCCGGATTTTGCGAAAGAGGGAAAAACGGCAGCGGCAGAGATTCTTCCGGTGTTGAACGAGGCGTGACCGCCCGTGAGATGGTGAAGGGAACAATTTCGTTCATACTGTTGAAAATACACACATCGCCTAGATCTCCGCTTGTGACCACACGGTAGACTTCCGAGGGAATGGAAAATTCATAGAAAGCCCCTCTGCCGTTGACGGCCAGGGGGGTGCCGTAGGCGAACTGGCGCGGATCCGGTTCACCGGCGGAGGCAAAGGAGGCGAGAATACAGATGAAAAGAGATAAGGCCAGTAATTTCAAGAAATTTCCTCATTATGTCCGCGCGGTGGAACCGGCGCGAAATATCCGATAACGAGAAGCAGTATGCCGACCACTACGAAAGAAACGATTCTGGAGACGGTGCCGCTTCCTGACAGGTCGACGAGAAAGAGCTTCAAGACAACAGCCGCCATGAGACCGGCGCCGCTCAGCCATACGGTTCGAGAGCCTTTTCTGGTAGCAATTATCATGGCGCAGAGGGAGAGCAGGCTCCACAACAGGGAAAGAGATGTCTGCAAAAATACCGAATCGAAGAGATCTGAAGGGGTGAACGGCACTTTCTTCCAGTGGTGGACGGAACGCACAAGAATGCCGTTTAGCCATGCGAACAGCGCCACGGCCATGAGAGTTGAAGCCGGTTTTCGTATGTTATGCCTGGATATTATATCGGGCATGGTTGCCCGCAGCCGGTGAAGCCATGTGTAAAGGGCGACCATGATGCATCCGATGGTCAGATCCAGAGGGTTAATGAAGGGCAGATAGGATAGAGGCGCCGCATTGCCGTCGCTGGCTATGTTGGCAAACCAGAACCAGAGAAACGCAAAGATGGCTACAGGGCCGATTCCAAGTGACAGATATGTCTCGCGGCGCTTCCCAATGGGCCACGACAGACGCATGCCGAGGGATGTCAATAGCAGCGCCGCTCCTCCGGGCACAACGCCAAAGGCAATAAGCCGCCAGACATTAGCGCCGGAGACCCACAATTCGAGCTTGTATGCCAGTTCCAGTGAAGCAAGAACCGTGAGAAGCCACAGGGTTGCCGCATGGAGGAGTGGAAGAATATCGGTTTCCAGTTCTTCATGGCGGTAGAGGATGAAGTAATACGCGACAAATGATGCGGGCCAGGCCACCAATCCTCCTTCGGCGAGGGGGTTGAGGTCTTGCGTGTACATGAAAATTTCGCCGCAGATAAGCATAGGAAGGAGGGACAGGGCCGGAATTGCCATGGCCCGCCACGACAGACGTCTCTCCAGTTGATCACAGATGAGGCAGGAAACGGAAAGGAATCCCAGTACGATGCCGGACCTGAATCCAGTGGCGCCATGGAGATCTATTTCCCGTAGTCCGCCGGCGAACCACCACAAGAGCCCCCAGGCTAACATCAGTCTTCCGGTTGCTTTTTCGATGCCGGTAACTTCATCTTCGTGTCTGTTGAGGCTGTACGCGGAAAAAACACCGGTTATGGCAAGCAGAGCGCAACCCAGGAAAAAACCGTTAAGAATTGGCGTGGCCCCATCAGTGACGAGCGAATCCGCGAGAAAGGCGATACCTGATCCTAATTGAAGCAGCACGCCGAAGGCCCTGGCCAGGCGACGCCTCTGACGGAGACCCGCCCAGAGTATTGCGGCGCCTTCCAGAGCCCAGACAGCGGAAGTCCACCGGTTATCAAGGGCAAAGGGAATCGCGAGGGTTGCGAATATGACGCCGAAGGCAAAGAATGCCTCGGCGACCGTCTTCATGAAAACCGGACGCGCGGAAAAGAGTATCCAGGCCAGCGGCAGGTAAAACAATCCAAGGGCCAGAGCGCTCCAGGCCAGGCCGAAGTGATAGGGCTGAACCAGCAAGGACTGCAGGGCGAAGGCCGCTACCGGGGTGCCGAAGACGATGGCTCCGTCCAGATATCCTTTCAGTTCAGGTGGTTGCCGCAACGCGAAGATGACGGCGATGAAGGTGTAAATAAGGAAAAAAATGATAAGGAAAGGTTCGGTGGTGGCAAAGTGCTCCGGACTGTAATAACGCCAACCCCATGCGGCGCCTATTCCGAGTGTGAAGGTGAATCCCAGCAGGTTAAGGATGCGCCAGGTACGAAACCAGGCTATTGCGGCTATGCCGAGGTTCAACAGGGTATAATAGCTGAAAAGGGCCACATGGCTGCCGGCGCCGGTGGACGCCAGGATGGGCGCGAGGAACCCCCCCGTTGCCCCCAGGGCCGCCAGGGGGAGTGAATCCTGGATGATTGCGAGAAATGCCGACAGCACGGCCACGGCCACCAGAACGAAGAAGGCGAAGGACGAAGGAATCAGTTCATAGAGGCGGTAGGCGGCAAAAGTGGTGATGTACAGGATGCCGATGCCTCCGCCTTGCAGGACATGGGAATAGAGGGGGCGCCCGGCGCGCACGCGCACTCCGATGCCCAGAAGCGCGGCGCCCGCCAGGGCCGCGGATATCAAGCGGAGCTCTATGGGGAAAAGAGAGTGTTCCGCGGCATATTTCACCAGGAAAGAAACGCCGAAGAAGAGGACTATTACGCCCATCTTCACCAGCAGGCTTCCGCCGGAAAGGAAGCGGCCGGCCAATTTCTTTGTCTCCCTCAAGAATTCCTTTTCAGCGGGGGGCAACCGTTTTTCGTCAACGGTTTCATATGAGGGTTTTTCCTGGCCGGCCGTCCACTGGGGCGTCCATATGGGAGTATCTGGCCCTGTTTCCGGGGGTGTCGCGGCGTCTGTTTCCTCAACGTGAAGTAGCCGGTCGCCAGTCGCGCCTGCCGCATCGCTTTCGACCTCTGACACAGACGCTCCGTCCGCCTGTACCGGGATTGTGTCTCCTGGCATGGAGTGAGCCTGACGGGCCGTCTCCCGTATATCACCCTCCAGTCTGGCAATCCTGCGCTGAAGGGAGTGGATGCTGGCTATCCCGTATCCGAGAAGAGCACCCGTGACGAATCCCGGCAAGCCTGACAAGACAATGCCAATGGCCGCGCCTATGACCGCCGCAAGGACGATCATGCGGGATCGTCCAGGTCCGCGAGATGATTCCGCGGTTCAACTTCGTATATGCGCATAAAAACCCCATTCCCATGCTGATTCTTACCCGCGGAAACACTTGTCACAGCAGGTCTTTCCATCCCCTTTCCCGCAGTTCCTTCTTTAATGCCTGGAGCTCTTGTTTCAGCTTCAGGAACTCGCTTGGGCTGGGCAGGGATTTGAGCTGGTATCGAAGGAGCATATACTCCCCGTGCAGTTCGGTCAGTCGTTGCTCCAGTTCGGTGTTGCGCCGGCGCAGTTCGTCGTTCTCTCCGTGAAGGTCGCTCAGTTCCGACTTCAGTTTTGCGAATATGTCCATCTCAACGGTTTTCATAGGTTTTCACCCCCTTTTGCGGCACGGGGCGGCGCCGTGTTCAATGACAACTCTAGTCAACGCCCACATATTTGTCAATCATACCGGATTCGGCGGTTGGAGCATCCTTTGTGCGCTCCGACTGCCTTCATTCCACTCTAAGTCCATTTCGCTACAGACGATAGATATCGGTTTAAGACAGTATCGACCGGGGCCGCTCCATTTTGCCAAGAGCAAGGAAGCATGACGGATTAGCTCTCTACGGATACCTTGAGCCGCTGTTTTGGGATTATTGCCTTGTCTCTCGTCACTGATATAATTTCCACATGTTAGAAAGGAGGCTGCCATGAAGGAGGCGTTGTTTTATACCCAGGTCGGGAACGGCGGGGTGCAGTGCGGTCTCTGCCGTTTTCGCTGTGTGATAGAGGACGGCAAGCGCGGGATCTGCGGCGTCAGGGAAAATAGTGATGGAGTCCTGTATTCGCTGGTTTATGGAAAGGCCGTAGCTGAACAAGTGGATCCCATCGAGAAGAAACCGCTGTACCATTTCCTGCCCGGCAGCCGCTCCTATTCGGTGGCCGCGGCGGGATGTAATTTCCGTTGTTATCATTGCCAGAATTACAGCATCTCGCAACCTTCGTTTCCTGGGGGAAATATTGCCGGGGAGAATCTGTCGCCCGAGGAGATCGTGTCGAGGGCCTTGTCCGCCGGTTGCCGCTCCATTGCCTATACCTATACCGAACCCACCGTCTTTTTCGAGTATGCCCATGATACGGCCGTTCTGGCTCACCGTGCCGGGGTCCGGAATGTCTTTGTAACGAACGGCTATATATCCTCAGAAGCGCTTGCTTTCATAAGGCCGTATCTTGATGCGGCGAATATCGATCTTAAGGGATACACGGAAAAGTTCTACCGTGAGATCGTCGGCGCCAGACTTTCGGGCGTGCTGGACTGCATCCGGGAGTATAAATCCCTTGGTATCTGGATTGAACTTACGACCCTGGTGATTCCGGGCCTCAATGACTCGGACGAGGAGCTGACGGCAATCGCCCGTTTTATCGCCGATGAGCTGGGGGTTGAAACACCATGGCATGTAAGCCGTTTCCATCCGACCTACCGCCTTACCGACCGCCCGATAACACCTGTCGCTACCCTTCGCAGGGCCCGAAGGATTGGTATCGAGACAGGACTCCGGTATGTATACGAAGGAAACGTACCGGGTGAGGGAGGGGAGAACACATACTGTCCCGGCTGCCGTGAACCGCTGATAACCCGCTACGGTTTCGCCGTTGAAGAGTGCGCGGTGCGTGACGGCCGCTGCCCGGAATGCGGGCATGTAGTCGATGGTGTTTGGATGTAAAGAGAGCCCCGTTCCAGGAGAAATATATCTCCTGGAACGGGGCTCTGGCCTGACTTCCAATCGCTGAGAGGCGCAAGCCGAGGTTACTGGCCGGCGGGAATTATCGGGGTATTTCAGAGAGGGGAATTCCGAGCGCTTCGGCCACTCCCTTGCCATACGCAGGATCGGCTTTGAGGCAGTTGCCGATGTGCCGGATCTTGATTTCTCGCGGGGCATCATCCATGGCGCGCGCGGTGTTGTCGAACAGCGCCTGCTGCTGTTCAGGGCTCATGAGGCGGAACAGCAACCCCGGCTGGGTGTAGTAGTCATCGTCGTCCTTGCGGAAGTCCCAGTGGTCGGCCGCGCCTTCCAGTGCAAGGGGCGGTTCGGCATATTCGGGCTGTTGTTTCCATTCTCCGTAGCTGTTGGGCTCATAGCCGAGGGTGCTGCCGTAGTTGCCGTCCACGCGTATGGCGCCGTCACGGTGGTAACTGTGGTAGGGGCAACGGGGGGCATTAACGGGAATCTGGTGATGGTTTACGCCGAGGCGGTATCTCTGGGCGTCGCCGTAGGAGAAAAGCCTCCCCTGAAGCATTTTATCGGGAGAAAAACCGATGCCGGGCACCACGTTGGCCGGGTTGAAAGCCGCTTGCTCCACGTCGGCAAAGTAGTTTTCCGGATTCCTGTTCAGTTCCAGGACGCCCACTTCGATAAGTGGATAGTCCTTTTTCAGCCATACCTTGGTAAGGTCGAACGGGTGGAATTTATAGGAGGCCGCTTCCTTTTCCGGCATGATCTGGACGAACATGGTCCAGCGGGGGAAATCTCCCTTTTCGATGCTCTCGTACAGGTCCCGCTGGTGGCTTTCCCGGCATTTGCCGATGACCTTTTCCGCCTCCTCGTCGGTCAGGTTCTTGATCCCCTGCTGTGTGCGGAGATGGAATTTAACCCAGTAGCGCTCGTTCTTTGCGTTGATGAAGCTGAAAGTGTGGCTGCCGAAACCGTGCATGTGACGGTAGGACGCAGGGATTCCCCGGTCACTCATGACGACGGTGACCTGGTGCAACGCTTCCGGGAGCGAGGTCCAGAAATCCCAGTTGTTCAGGGCGCTGCGCAGGTTGGTGCGCGGGTCCCGTTTGACCGCGTGGTTCAGATCAGGGAACTTGAGAGGGTCACGCAGGAAGAAGACCGGGGTGTTGTTTCCCACCAGGTCCCAGTTGCCTTCTTCGGTGTAGAACTTGATGGCGAAGCCCCGGATGTCCCGTTCGGCGTCAGCCGCGCCCCGCTCCCCGGCAACGGTGGAGAAACGGACGAACAACTCGGTCTTTTTGCCGACCTCGGAGAAAATATTGGCGCGGGTGTAGCTGGTAATGTCATGGGTGACGGTGAATACGCCGAAGGCGCCGGATCCCTTGGCGTGCATCCGCCGCTCGGGTATTACTTCACGATCGAAGTGCGCCAGCTTTTCAAGGAACCATACATCCTGCAGCAGTTGTGGACCGCGGGGGCCGGCGGTCATGACATTCTGGTTGTCGACCACGGGGGCGCCATTCCTGGTGGTCAGTTTCTTGTCCTTACTCATGCATTCCTCCTCCTTTTCTCGTTTTTTTTGCACAGTCTCCTTTGCCCGCCAGCCGGGCCTCCGCGAGATCGGTGAGTCATTATTACAGCAAATCTTCCCGGTACCACCCGGACAGGTTTGGCTGAAAAACGTTGTCAATGATGTGGATGACGCCGTTGGAGCACTGGATATCGGTGGTAACGAACTTGCCGTTGTCAACCACCAGTTCCCCTTCATCCATTTCCAGCGTAAGTGACTTGCCGTTTTCAGTCCCCAGTCTACCCGGAATCATCTCGTGGAGTTCCCTGGCGGAATATGTTCCCGAAACCAGATGATAGGTGAGGGTATCCGCCAGAACTTTCGGATCCAGGACCGTCTTTTCGATGTTCATCCTGGTAAAGGCGTCGTTGTGGGGAGCGAAGAGGGTAAAGGGTCCCTTCTCCTTCAATCTGTCTACAAGATTCGCCTTTTCAAGAGAGCTTGCCAGTCGTCCAAGGGATGCATCGGCTTTGACGGTTTCCATGATGTCTTTCATAGGAGCCTCCTTGCTGTGGTGCAATTTTTCCGGCCGTGTCTGATTAACAATTACGATACAATGGTTTTCAGGAAAGTCAATCGTTGTAGATAATAATTATCGATAGGGAGGAAAAATTTTTATGGCTTCTTCTGGCATTCGGGGCAAAGACCGAAAAAATCTAGGCGGTGGAAGGAGATAGTATATCCGGTTTTTTTCTTCATCTCGTCGCTCAGGTCATCGAGAGTCGATATCTCCGGGTCCATAATCTTTCCGCATCGTGTGCAGATGGCGTGTGGATGGGGATATGGTCTGCTGCCGTCGTAGCGGTTGCCGCCGCCCGCGAAGCCAAGTTCCAGAACCTCGTTCAACTCCTTGAGCAGCGATACAGTTTTGTAAACCGTGGCCAGGCTCGTGGTGGGAAAGTGTGATTTCACCTTCTGATAGACCTCGTCCACGCTGGGATGATCCTCGCTGGCTGTGATAATCCGAATAATCTCGAGTCGTTGCGGGGTCAGGCGGAATTCATGCTTTCTGACCTTAGAAAGAATCCGGGCCATGCGCTCTTCGTGCTGATTCGGGGCTTTCGATGAGACCAAGATGGAGGCCTTTCTTATGAAAACAGTTATTTAACAACAATCGTTATCAATCATACGCGGAAGCAGCAGCAAGTCAAGCATGGGTTAATGGCTTGTGAAAACTGATTAGTCAGCGAGCGCGCCTGCCGCAAATAACTGAAATTACATGAATTGATTGCGTTGACCACATTTTGTGCATTTTGCAAGTTGCGGTATGTAAATTAATGGTTTGCCGCACTGCCCACAGGTTTATCAACAGGGAGTCAACACGGGATGTTGAGAAACCTGTCTCACTTGTCAATAATCCTTGTTATTTTGAGAGGATTTGATGTATCAGGTAGAGAGGTTCGGGAGGCCGTTCATAATGGTTGCCCGGTTTGGCTGAAAATGCTATAAAAAATTCCTGTATATTCTCCCCTTTACGAGGTGTTTTTGAAGGTATCATTCCCGCGCCGTTTCTGGGTAACGTTTTCCGCCTACGTTGTCGGTTTCTATGCATCCATAATCAATCGTTTTCGCATCAGCGGCGATGAACTGCTTCCTGATACGGGAGGGGTGCTTATCGCGTCCAACCATATCTCGGCGTACGATACCATATTTCTCCCGTGGGCGGTCGTTCGCAGGCATCCTTTCAGGATGATCTGGGCGCCGGCCAAGGAAGAGCTTTTCGCCAAACCCTTTCAGCGCTGGATCTACAGCTCATGGGGCGCCTTTCCGGTCCGGCGCGGCAGGGACGTGCGTGCCGGAAAGGCGATTAACGACCTCCTTATGGACCAGCAGGTGATGCTGTTTCCTGAGGGTACCCGCAACCCTCGGGGAGTCCTGGGCAAGGGAAATCGCGGCGTTGGCAAGATTATCTATGATACCAGGCCAAAGGTTATACCCACGGCTATTATCGGACTGAACAAGTGGCGGTTCCCGGGGGTCGGCCAGAATGGAAAGATCGTTTTCGGCCGGCCCCTCGATTTCGAAGACTTGTTCCAGCGAGATGACTGCAAAGAGACACATGTGTTGATTACGGAGAGGGTCATGACGGCAATTGCCGACCTCCTGGAACGGGAGGGGGCGTTTGTCCAGTGAAAGTGGATATTTTCTGTGACGGCGCTTGCAGCGGCAATCCGGGGCCCGGGGGATTCGGAATCATTCTTCGCGCCGGAAACAGGGAAAAGGAGCTCTCCGGCGCTGATTCTCATACCACCAATAACCGGATGGAGCTTCTTGCCGCCATTACGGCCCTTGAAGCCTTGAAAAAGCCCTGCGAGGTGGTTTTGACTACCGATTCCCAGTATCTTGTAAAAGGAATGACGGAATGGGTGCAGGGATGGGTCAAAAAAGGCTGGAAAAACAGCAAGAAAGAGGATGTCCTGAACCGGGACCTCTGGGAGCGTCTTCTCGCTCTCTCAAATGTGCACCGGATACGCTGGAACTGGATTCGAGGCCATAGCGGTCACCCGGAAAACGAGCGTTGCGACGGGTTGGCGCGCCAGGCCATTCGGGATATGCTGAATTCAGCGGAGAAGTAAACGATAGTGACCGGTTTTATTGTTGAAATAACCGACGAGGAAATTAGAAGAGAAAAGGACAAGGCGCGCCAGCTCCGCAAGACCCGCTGGTGGAAGAACCGGTTGGCCCGAGGGTTGTGCCATTACTGTGGCGGCGCGTTTTCCCCTTCCGAGCTGACCATGGACCACCTGGTTCCCATCGTTCGCGGCGGCAGGAGTACGCAGGGCAACGTCGTCGTCGCCTGCAAGGAATGCAACAGCAAAAAAGGATATCTCCTTCCCCTTGAATGGGAGGAATACCTGGCATCCGTAAGAAAGGAAGGTTGATGGTGATGGGTATGGACGGGATCAAGGCCGTCATCTATGATTGCGACGGCGTGATGTTCGACTCCTTTGAGGCCAACTATGCCTTTTACGGCATGATTGTAAAGCATTTCGGCCTTCCTCCCCTGGACAGGGATAACGGAGAGACCATGCATCTGCTTCATACCTATTCCAGCAAGGACGTCCTGGCCAGACTCTTTGAGGGCGATCCTCGGGGAGAGGAAGCGCTCCGCTTTGCTTCCACCATAGACTACCGAGAGCTTATACCTTTTATGCGCCTTGAGAAGGGTTTCGTCGAGACCCTGAACCTGTTGCTGAACAGGGTGAGCCTGGCGGTCTGCACCAACAGGTCCAATTCGGTTGGTCTGCTTCTGGACGATTTTCGCCTGACGACCTATTTCGACTTTGTAATGACAGCGGCCAAGGTTGATAATCCGAAACCACACCCCGAACCCCTCCTGAAGATACTCGAACACTACAGGATAACTCCCGGAGAGGCGCTGTTCGTCGGTGATTCCGAGCTGGACATGCTGGCGGCGCGTGCCGCTGGAATCCCTTTTGTCGCCTACAAGGCGGAACTTCCCTGCTGGAAACGCATCGACAGCCATCCGCGGATTCTCCCCCTGCTCGGTCTTTCCGCTGAAGCTTGAAGACTTGATTCACTATTCCATTCAAGATGATACTTGATTCCCTCCGGCTGATCCGTCACAAGGCCGTCGATCACCTTCTGGCATCTTAGGGAGAGGTATTCTCGCCGGAATGGAGTGGCGACGGAGGAAATCTCTCGTCCTGGCCTCACGTTGAACTTATTCCATCCGGGCGCGCCTGGTCGTGGCCCCGCAAGAGGATACCGATGATAAAAAGCATGACCGGTTACGGCAAGGCGGAATATGCCTTGGAACATGACAGGATCTCCGTTGAAATGAGATCGGTTAATCACCGCTATGGTGAGATATCCATAAAACTTCCGAGGACCCTGATCTGTTTTGAGAATGACGTGCGCAAGGCCGTATCCGAAAGACTGAAGCGGGGTAAGATAGACGTCTTCATCCAGTTGGAGGCCGTTGCCGATAGCAGGAAGCCTCACGTAAATGTTCCACTGGCGCGGGCCTATTACGAGGCATTCTCATCTCTGAGCGGCGAGCTGGGTATCAGAGAGTCAGTCCCCCTTTCGCTGATTGTGTCGCAGAAGGACGTACTCGCCGTTGCGGAGAATGACGAACGTTCCCAAGAGATGCGTGACGGGCTTCTCGCCGCGGTGGCGGAAGCGGTTGAAGCTCTGGAGGGTATGAGGATACGGGAAGGAAAGGAACTTGCCGACGACCTGCGCGGGAGGCGCGGCTCACTTGCCCTTCTGATGGACAGGATTGCCTGTCGCGCGCCTTCCGTTCCCCTTGAGTATGCGGAGAAGATTTCGGCCCGTCTGGCCCGGATCGCCCAGGAAAATGCGCCTGACGAGGCGAGGATTGCCCAGGAGGTCGCCATTATGGCCGACCGGGGAGACATAACAGAAGAGCAGGTCCGTTTCGCGAGTCACCTGGTACAGTTTGACGCCGCTCTCCAGGCAGATGAGCCGGTGGGGAGAAAACTGGATTTTCTTCTGCAGGAGATGGGCAGGGAGATCAACACCATCGGTTCCAAGGCAAACGATGGCGAGATTACGGCATGCGTGGTAGAACTGAAGGCGGAACTGGAAAAGATACGCGAGCAGGTGCAGAACATAGAGTGACTCCGTTCGCGCGGTTCCGGGAAGGCGTTTTCATGAAAAAAGAAGGGATCGTTTTTATAGTGTCTGCTCCGTCCGGGGCGGGCAAAACCTCATTATGCAATGAATTAATTGACATATTTACGGATCTGCGGCATTCTGTCAGCTACACTACACGTTCCCCCAGACCTGGCGAGAAGGATGGAGAGGACTATTTTTTCGTGTCCCTCCCGGAATTCGAACGGATGATCGAAGCGGGCGAGTTTGCGGAATGGGCGGAGGTCCACGGCAACCTGTACGGGACATCTCTCAAGGCTATCGAGGAACTTCGATCCAGCGGCATAAACGTGATTCTCGATATCGACTGCCAGGGGGCGCGCAAACTGAAATCTGTGTATGACGATGCCGTGTACATGTTCATCATTCCACCGGATTTCTCGGAATTGCGCAGAAGGCTTGAAGGACGGAAATCCGATGCCAGGGAGGTTATCGAGCAGCGGCTCCGGGTCGCTCTGGACGAGGTGCGCGAGTCTTCATGGTATGATTACATTATTGTAAACGATGATTTTTCAAAGGCCATTGAGAGGCTGAAATCCGTTATCGTGGCGGAAGAGTGCAGGACGAGAAGGTCGCTTGACGCCATTTCCGCTTTTTTTGCCGGTTAAGAGCGTAATTCTATCTACAGAAAGGGGTTTTTCCATATGGCAAGGGTGACGGTAGAGGATTGTCTAAGGCAGGTAAACAACAGGTTTTTGCTGGTGATGCTGGCCTCTAAGAGGGTAAAGCAGTTGTACAAGGGCTCAAAACCAGTGATTGAGAACAAGTCAAACAATAAGAACGTGGTTTTGGGGTTGCGTGAGATTGCAGCCGGGAAGGTTCATTATGAGATGACCTCCCGAAAAAACCGCTAGTCCCATTCAGTAATTGGGGCGGGCCAATCGGTTCCGCCCTTTTTGCATCCTGCGTAGTCCCTTATCATTGTTCCATCCCGGTTTTCCGGTTACAAATCTATGATCAGGCTCAATGACATCCTTGATAAAGTTGCATCATATAACCCCGGCGCCGATCTCGACGTCATAAGGAAGGCCTACGTCTTTTCCGCCAAGGTTCACCAGGGGCAGACACGCCTTTCCGGCGAACCATATCTCATTCATCCCATGGAAGTGGCCGCCATTCTGGCGGAGCTGCGTCTGGACGTGCAGACACTGGCCACCGGTTTGCTGCATGACACGCTGGAAGATACGCTTACAACATACGAGGAGCTGGAGACAATATTCGGAACCGAGGTTGCAAACCTCGTTGACGGTGTCACCAAGATCAGCAAGATTTACTTCAAGACCAAGGAAGAAAGCCAGGCGGAGAATTTTCGAAAGATGCTCCTCGCCATGGCAAACGACATCCGGGTTATCCTTGTCAAACTGGCGGACCGCCTGCACAATATGCGGACCCTTCAGTACCAACCGGAGGCCAAGCAGCGGAGCATTGCCAAGGAGACCCTTGATATCTATGCTCCCATGGCCAACCGGCTCGGCATCTCCTGGATAAAGAGCGAGCTGGAGGACCTGTCTTTCCGTTACGAAAACCCGCAACTCTATTACGACCTGGCTTCCAAGGTGGCCATGAAAAAGCGGGAACGGGAAAGCTACGTGAAGGAGGTCATGGAAATAATCACTCTCAAGCTGAAGGAACACGCTATCGAGGGTGATGTTACGGGCAGGAGCAAACACCTTTACTCAATTCATAACAAGATGGTCAGCCGCAACGTGGATATCGATGAGGTTTATGACCTCATTGCTATCCGGGTCCTTGTTGAGGATATCCGTGCATGCTATGAAGTCCTCGGCATAGTTCATTCCACCTGGAAACCCATACCCGGCCGTTTCAAGGACTATATCGCCATGCCGAAAAGTAACATGTACCAGTCGCTGCATACAACGGTGATTGGTCCGTTCGGTGAACGGATGGAGGTGCAGATAAGGACCTGGGAGATGCACCGGGTTGCCGAGGCGGGGATTGCCGCCCACTGGAAATACAAGGAAGGCAAAGGATATGACGAGCGAGACGTGAAGCGGTTCGCATGGCTGCGGCAGCTTCTGGAATGGCAGCAGGAATTGCAGGATTCCCAGGAGTTCATGAATACCGTAAAGGTTGAACTCTTCCCGGAGGAGGTGTACGTCTTCACGCCCCGGGGGGATGTGAAGGGTTTTCCCAAAGGGGCCACCCCCATCGATTTTGCTTACAGCGTTCATACCGACGTCGGGCACCGGTGTGTCGGCGCTAAGGTGAACGGGAAATTGGTCCCCCTGAAGTATGAGCTGAAAACTGGCGACATAATCGAGGTCGTTACCTCTCCACACCATACCCCGAGCAAGGACTGGTTGAAAATTGTCAAGAGCACCCGTGCCAGGAACAAGATACGCGGCTGGATCAAGACCGAGGAGAGGAAGAGAAGCATTGCCATCGGCCGGGAGATTTGCGAGAAGGAGTTCCGCCGCTATAGCCTAAACTACGGAAAACTGCAAAAAAGTGGTGAGATCAAGCGGATAGCCGTGGAGTTTGGTTTTGTCGCGGATGATGATCTGATGGCGGCCGTGGGTTACGGAAAGCTTTCCTGCAACCAGATACTGGGAAAGATCTTATCCGAGGAAAAGCTGGCTGAAACCCGAGAGCAGAAAGAATCTAGAATATCAAAGGTTCTCAACAGGCTGACAAAAAAATCGTCCAGCGCCATTCAGATTAACGGGGTGGATGATGTGCTTGTCCGTTTTGGCAAGTGCTGCAACCCGGTGCCTGGAGATGACATTGTCGGATTCATTACCCGAGGCCGCGGCGTTACCGTTCATACCGCTGACTGTTCCTTTGCGCGACAAAGCGATCCTGACAGGCGGATAGCGGTTGCCTGGAACCGGGAGAAGAGCGCGGCGCTTCCTGTCAAGATTCGTGTTACCTGTCATGACCAGAAAGGGATCCTCGCGGGAATAGCCCTGGTCATTGCCAATTGTGAAGCAAACATTTCCAGCGCCTCCGTGCAGTGCACCGTGGATAAAAAAGGCATCAACCTGTTTGAGATTAACGTTACCGACCTGGAACACCTGAATCGCGTCATAAACAGCATAATGAAGGTGAACGGGGTCATCAAGGTTGAACGGCTTAAGAGCTGAGTCATTAAAGCGTTCGCTGGGCCGGGTAGGCTTGAACCTGTCCTGAAGGAATTCAGCCGTGTAGGTTTTTTACGTGGCAATGAGGTGGTCGCGTGCGCAAGCTAGAAAAAAGAAGCCGCGATCGCTTGAGCGTCGCGGCTTCATGTGAGATTACAACCCGCTTCGGAGTGTTTCCGACGAAAAGCCTTATCAGAGAGCCTTGGTTACCTTTCCAGAACGGATGCAGCGCGTACATACCTTGATGGTGGACACCGTTCCATTCCTAAGGGCTTTAACCTTTTGAAGGTTGGGGTACCATATTCTGGGCGTCTTGTTATTGGCATGGCTTACGTTGTTGCCAAAGCTGGGGCCTTTTCCGCATATCGCGCATACTTTCGACATTGTTTTGCTCCTCCTTCGTTGACTGAAGCATTTTTCTATAGCAGATGAAACCGTTGTTGGCAAGACAAATTTCTCATTATACGGGCCGTTTGCCATCCGGTCCGGGACCAGGATAATCTATCATGTCATTCCTGAAGGGATTTTTCGCCTTTCTCTTTTTGATAATCATATTATTAGTGCTTCTGTTCGTTCATTTCGTTTACACAACCTTTGCCATGGGTCAGCGTGATGTGAAGGCCGATGCAATAGTGGTTCTCGCGGGCGGGAAGGGGCGTGTTGAGGAAGGAATCCGGCTGTATCGGGAAAACAAGGCAAAATGGCTTTTTCTTGTAGGCGTGGACCCTCTGGTGAGGAAGGGTGATCTCTTTAAGGAGAAAAAGGGTGAACGGGGTGGCGAAGACGTCTTTCTGGAAAAGGCGTCAAGAAATACCCTGGAAAATGGCCTGTATGCCAGGGATCTCATTACCAGGCACGAGATCCGCTCCATCCGTCTCATCACCTCCCGTTATCACATGATGCGCGCCGTCCTCATCTTTCATTCGGTACTTCCCAGGGATATCGCTGTGTACCCTTTCCCTGTGGACAGCAAGAATCTCAAGGAGGAGTGGTGGACCCATAAAGGAAGTTTCCGCCTCCTGTTCAGAGAGTTCTATAAATACTGCCTGTTCCGGGCCTTTTTTCTTTTCGCCCCCGGAGAATTGCGCGCTGTGAGAGGCGCCTGACAGTCTTTTTTTTATGAGTCCCCCTTTTCTTCTATTCTGGGGAAAAGAGGTTCCGCTTTCGCGATCTTCGTGCCCGGCTTCAGCCTGCCCCAACGGATTCCATCTTCGGTGATCGGCTTGTCCCATCCAAGGTATGCGAGTCCCTTGCGCGCGGTTTCGGGCATGAAGGGTGACAACAGATGAAAGACGACGCGCTGGGACTCAAGGATGCAGTACATTACCGTCGCAAGTTGGCCGCGTTTCTCCGGAACCTTGGCCAGGGTCCAAGGAGCGGTTTCATCGATGTATTTGTTGCCCGCCGAAATGACCTCCCAGATGACCTGAAGGGCCTTGCTGAAGGCCAGATCTTCCAGGCATATGTCAAGACTTCCTTCAAGCGCCTCTGTCTTCCTACGATATTCAAGGTCCGTTTCCGTGAACTCTGCAGGTTCCTGAACAATGCCATCGAAGTATTTGTTGAGCATGGCGGTGGAGCGGTTCAGGAGGTTGCCCAGATCATTTGCCAGGTCCGAGTTTATCCGGTGGATCATGGCTGAATGGGAAAAGTCTCCATCAAGGCCGAAGGGTACCTCCCGCAGAAGGAAGTAGCGAACCGCGTCTACTCCGTAACGATCGATCAGCATGTTCGGTTCAACCACATTCCTGAGGCTCTTGCTCATCTTCTGGCCTTCCACAGTCCACCATCCATGGGCGAACACCTTTTTGGGAAGAGGGAGTCCGGCGGCCATGAGAAAGGTCGGCCAGTATACAGCGTGAAAACGGAGTATGTCTTTCCCGATAAGATGGGCATCGGCGGGCCAGAATGTCGTAAAATCATCCGTCTGCTCGGGGTATCCCAGGGCGGTTATGTAATTGGTCAGTGCGTCGAACCAGACGTAGATTACGTGCCGGGAGTTTCCCGGAACCGGGATTCCCCAGGTAAAGGAGGTCCTGGATACAGAGAGATCCCGAAGGCCTTCCTTGACAAAAGAGATGATTTCGTTGCGTCTGCTCTTCGGCTGGATAAAGTCGGGGTTGGCCTCGATGTGCGCCAGAAGCGCGTCCTGGTATTTGCTCATGCGGAAAAAATATGATTCTTCCTTGAGTTTTTCCGTGGGCCTGTTGCAGTCAGGGCATCTGAAATCCATGAGTTGCGTCTCGGTCCAGAATGTTTCGCAGGGTGTGCAATACCAGTCTTCATACTCTCCCAGGTATATGTCACCCTGGTCCATCACCCTCTGGAATATCTCGCTGACCCCTTTTTTGTGGCGCTCCTGGGTGGTGCGAATGAAATCGTTGTAGGAGATGTCCAGTTTTTCCCATAATGACTGGAAACGCTTTACCACACGATCCGCCAGTTCCAGGGGTGTCTCGCCAGCCGCGTTTGCCGCCTTTTCAACCTTCTGTCCATGTTCGTCCGTGCCGGTCAGGAGAAAGACGTCAAAGCCCTTCAGTTTCTTGTAGCGTGCGATAACGTCGGCGGCCAGCGTTGTATAGGCATGGCCCAGATGGGGAACGTCATTCACGTAATAGATTGGTGTCGTTACGTAGAATTTTCGGCTCATGGTTTCTCCTTTGTTCTTGCCGCGCTGTCTCTGGAATCCTGGCGTTCTTTGGGAGGCCGGGCGGACTGAGGTCGTTGCTGTCCTCGCTGCTGCTTTCTCGGTTTGCTTTCCACGGGCTCTTTCGCGGGCTTTTTGGCCCGTTCCGGTGCGACCTCCAGTTTGACCTCGTCTCCCCGGACGATTATTTCATGGTTGTCATCGGTCTTTACCGTTACCGTTCCGTCGAGAATGTTCAGTTTGACAACCTCGCCTTCCACTGTTCCGCAGGAAACCCTCTTGCCGCATTTCGGAAGGCATTTCCGCAGGGTGCAATAGGTTTCGAACTCATAGGCAAGGCAGCAGAGAAGTCTTCCGCACTGGCCGGAGATCTTGGTCGGGTTCAGTGCCAGATTCTGCTCCTTGGCCATTTTTACCGAAACGGGTTCGAACTCCCTTAGAAAGGATGAGCAACATAGCTCTCTTCCGCAGATGCCTATTCCTCCCACCATGCCGGCTTCATCCCTCACGCCTATCTGGCGCATCTCTATTCTTGTGTGAAAGGCATGAGCCAGATCCTTGACCAGTTCCCGGAAATCGATTCGGCCGTCGGCAGTAAAATAAAAGATTGCCTTGCTTCCGTCAAAGAGATATTCGACCTTTACCAGCTTCATATCCAGGCCACGTTCCCGGACCCTGCGCAGGCATAACTCAAAGGCGTCCTTTTCCTTGGCCCGGTGTCTGGTCGCGGACTCAAGATCTTCCGGAACGGCTTTTCTCAGGATCGTTTTTACAGCTTCCGACACTTCATTGTCATCAATCTCAAACGGGCCTTTTACCACTCGACCGATGCTTCTTCCTCTCTCGGTCTCTACAATAACCCGTTCGTCGGTATTTACATCCAGCTCGCCGGTCCTGAAATCATAGAGCCTGCCGGCAGTCTGGAATTGGATTTTCACAATTTTCGCCACTGCTTCCTCCGGTGATGAACCCCATAATGTCCAAGGGGTTCTTGACGTTCCGCTCGGGAGTCATGCTTTCGCCATCTCCATGAAAAGCACCTCAAGAGAAAGACGTGGATTGGCATTTTTCATTATGGAGTGACGGATTCGGTTTATTAATTCCAGGTTTTCCATAACCTGATCCAGGGAGGATTGATCGGCCTTCCCTTTTAGCAACGGCAGCAGGTCGCTGTTGGAAATCTCCCCGTTTCCGGTTTGAAGGAAAAGGATATCGCGCCAGAAAAGCATCAGGAGATCTATCAGATAAATAATGCTTTCCTTGTTCGATGCATACTCCTCGGCGCTTTCGAACAGCGGGATAATGTCAGGACATGAGAGGCCGGCTGCACGTTCGAGAAATCTCTTTCTCTCCTGTAAATGGTCACCGGCAAGGAGCTCTCTCGCTCTGGCAAGATCACCTCCCGCCATAGCGGCCGCTATGCGGGAAGATTTCACATCTGCTCCTTCCTTCGTGAGGGTTGCTTCAATGGCCTCATTGGAAAGGGGAGAGAAGCTTATCTGCTGGCACCTGGAACGTATGGTTGGGAGGAGGCTATCCACGTGGGATGTCAGAAGGATGAGCAAGGCGTCACCAGGCGGCTCCTCCAGTGTCTTCAGAAAGGCATTGGCCGCGGAGACATTCATCCTTTCGGCATCTTCGATTATACAGGCTTTCTTATCCGCTTCGTAGGGACGAAAGGAAAGAGCTTTCCGCAGGTCCCGAATCTGGTCGATTTTGATCTGCATTCCTTCCGGGCGCACAAGGTGAAGATCCGGGTGGTTGCCTTCGGCAATCTTTCGGCAGGAGGGGCACTTTCCGCATCCCTCGCTCTCTCCACAGAATACCGATTCAACCAGAGCAAGGGCGGTTTCTTTCATGCCTGTGCCGTCAATGCCTTCAAAGAGATATGCGTGGGACAGTTTTCCCGCTTCCAGTGAGCGTTTAAGGAGCTTTACGATTCTCGTGTGTCCGATAACGCTGGAGAAGGGCATGGCTAACCTCGGCCAATCCGGGACAGGACAACCTCTCTGACAGCGGATGCCGTCTCGCTGATCCCCTTGCTGGCGTCCAGCACAACAAAACGTTCCGGGCTGATTGTCGCCAGATGTAGATAACCTTCTCTGACAGCACGGTGGAATCTGAGGGACTCCTGTTCGAAACGTTCTTCGCGAGCGCCCTGGGTGAGCCGAATCCTTTCCAGGGCACGGCGCAGGCCCATCTCCTCTGGGCAGTCAAGGAGAATGGTAAGGTTGGGCATGAGGCCGCCTGACGCCAGTCGGTTGAGTGTGTATATCAGGTCGAGGTCAAGGGCGCGGCCGTAACCCTGGTATGCTATGGTGGCATCAGTGAATCGATCGCAGATTACAATCTTTCCTTCCGAGATGGAAGGGCGTATGACTTCCTCCACATGCTGTGCACGGGCTGCCGCGTAGAGGAGCAGTTCGGCCAGTGGAGCCAGTTTCCGGTTTTCTACGTCCAGCAGAATATCTCTTATTTTGTTGGCAATTGCGCACCCGCCTGGTTCACGGGTAAAGATAGAGGGTATGTCCTGTTCTTTCATAAAACGGGAAAGGATTTCCACCTGTGTGGTCTTCCCGCATCCTTCTATTCCCTCGAATGTAATAAAGCAGGACACGACGGAGTCTCCATCTGGAATTATCAGGTAATTGTCAGTAAAATCAAAAATTATAAGTAAGAGGCAGGGATTAATCAAGATAAAAACAATCCTCATTCCTTTGCGCCCGTCTGGGGTTGGGCGGCCATGGCATATGTTGTGCTCTGGATGCTGTTTGTCGTTGCCGGACAATCCGGCATTACGCAAAAATATTTGATCGTTGAATTCAACCGTAAGCTGATCGGATTTCGTCCCTTTAACTGAGCTACGTCAAGTGGGAAAACTCCACGATATGAAGCTTACGTGATAACGGAGCTCCCATGTCGATTTAGGATGTTTTTTCTTTTCATCTTTTTTGTTGACAATGACAGTTTACTCTAAATAAAATTGTAAAATTTTTCCGGCTTTGCGAGTGGCGGCCGTTTAGAGAGAGGAGACTGGCGGAAATGTCTAAAAAACTTTGGAATGTTGCCATAGCTGGCGCAACCGGCGCGGTGGGCAACCAGATGATTCAGTGTCTTGAGGAGAGAGACTTCCCGGTAGGAAAGATCAGGTTTCTGGCGAGTGAAAGAAGTATCGGGAAAGTCCTTGAGTATAAAGGAAAGCCGGTTCAGGTCGAGCTACTTGACCATGATGCCTTCGAGGGGATTGATATTGCTCTTTTCTCCGCGGGGGGCAGCCGCTCTCTGGAGTTCTGCCCATCAGCTGCACGCGCCGGCGCTGTCTGTATCGACAATTCCAGTGCATGGAGAATGGATCCGGACGTTCCTCTTGTGGTTCCCGAGGTGAATCCCCATGCCATTGCCGGCTATACCGGAAAGGGTATAATCGCAAACCCTAACTGTTCTACCATTCAGATGGTTGTTGCCCTTCAGCCTCTTCATCAGTATGGGACTATCAAACGGCTCATAGTTTCAACTTATCAGGCTGTATCAGGTACGGGAAAGAAGGCGATTGATGAGTTGCGGCTACAGTCTGGAGAAATGCTGAATGGCAGGCCCGCGGAAGCCAAGGTTTATCCATATCGCATCGCGTTCAACTGTCTTCCGCAGATTGATTCCTTCGAGCCAAACGGTTACACCAAGGAAGAGATGAAAATGGTGAACGAGACCAGAAAGATTATGGAATCAGATATCCGCATTACGGCCACTACCGTACGCGTGCCGGTTTTCTTCGGTCATTCGGAATCCGTGAACATCGAAACAGAGAAAAAAATCACGGTCGCCAAGGCGTTCGAGCTAATAAAGAACGCCCCCGGTTGCAAGCTGGTCGACGATGTCGCTAAGAAGGTCTATCCGATGCCCATCGATGCGGCTGGTCAGGATTTGACCTATGTTGGAAGGATACGCGAGGATGAATCTGTGGAAAACGGCTTGAACCTTTGGATCGTCGCCGACAATATCCGTAAGGGCGCCGCAACGAATGCCGTGCAGATTGCGGAAATTCTCATAAAGAAGTATCTTTAATCGGAAAGGCATGTTGGGTACGCGGCCAGATTAATGTTGATTCTCTGATTGATTCAAGGAGGCGTCTTCAGGACATCTCTTTATTTCCCATGCGTACAATTAAACTTACTATCGAATACGAAGGAACCCGTTACTCCGGATGGCAGGTTCAGCCTAACGGCCTTTCCGTACAGGAGGTCGTCGAGGGGGAGCTGGCAAGGCTTCTCAGGGAACGGGTGCGAATCTTTTCGTCAGGCCGTACTGATGCCGGCGTTCACGCCAGAGGTATGGTAGCTTCTTTCCAGACCGAGAAGACCATTCCTTTAAGCGCGTTCTCCGACGGATTGAATTCGCTGCTGCCGCAAGACATCTCCGTTCGAGACGCAAGTGAGGCGCCTTTTGGCTTCAGCCCCCGCCGCGATGCAAAGGGGAAGCATTACCGGTACACCATACTGAATGCTCCAAGGCGTTCCCCGTTGTCTCGTCTCTACGTCTGGAGGATCGGGCGCCAGCTCGATCTGAAGGCAATGGATCAAGCCTCTCATCATTTTGTTGGAGAGAAGGACTTCTCGGCTTTTCGCGCCGCTAACTGCTCGGCAAAGACAACTGTACGTCGGGTGGATTCTCTGGATATAGCCCTTGATGGAGACTTGATTGTCATAGATGTCAGAGGGAGCGGTTTTCTGAAAAACATGGTAAGGATCATTGTCGGGACCCTGGTCGCTGTCGGGAGTGGAAGGATGTCCCCTGATGATATTCCCCTGATATTTGCTTCCGGTGATCGAAGGATGGCGGGGAGCACGGCGCCGCCTCAAGGCTTGTGTCTGATGGAGGTATTTTATTGAAAATTCTGGTTTTGGAAAAATATCTTGACAAGCAAAGGTGCATGAACTAAATTTAGCATCTTTCAAAACGTCAACGAAGTTGATTTTTACATCCAGTTGTGAGGTTATATGAAAACGCTTGTGCCAAAAAATGAAGATATAAAAAGGGATTGGTTTCTGGTTGATGTTGACGGCAAGGTCCTTGGTCGTGTAGCCACCCATATTGCCAATGTACTTCGTGGAAAAAACAAACCCCTCTTTTCCCCCCATGTGGACAGTGGAGATTTCGTGATTGTGGTTAACGCGGAAAAGGTGGTTCTGACTGGTAATAAACTTGCCGATAAGATTTACTACAGTCATTCTGGCTATCCCGGAGGAATCAAGTCTATTTCGGCCGGCAAGCTGATGGAAAAGAAGGCCGAAGATATTATAAGAAAAGCTGTGAAGGGGATGCTGCCGAAGAATAAGCTCGCAAGCCACATGTTGAAAAAGTTGAAGATTTACACTGGCTCAGCTCATCCGCATGAGGCTCAGCAGCCCAAATCTTTGCAGGTTTAACATCACTTTCAACAACAATTTGTCAGGAGAATATATATGGCGGCAGCAAGCTTCTACGGTACCGGAAAAAGGAAATCGTCAATCGCCCGGGTGTGGTTGAAACCCGGAAGCGGAAAAATTATTGTTAATGACAAGAACCTTGACGAATATTTTGGGAGAGAAACCTCCAAGATGGTTGTCAAGCAGCCCTTGGAACTCACCGAGAACTCGGATAAGTTTGATATCTACGTTACTGTAAAGGGTGGCGGTGACAGCGGCCAGGCAGGCGCCATAAAGCACGGCATAACAAAGGCATTGCTGGAGGCTGATGTCGCACTGCGCGGGGTGCTGAAAAAAGCGGGTTTCATTACAAGAGACTCCCGGGTCAAGGAGCGTAAGAAGTACGGCAAGGCGGCAGCACGCCGGAGCTTCCAGTTCTCCAAGCGCTAACATACCGTTTAGTGTTGCAGACGAATCGATTGAGGGGAAATCCGACCGGGTTTCCCCTTTTCTGCGTCTGGTATTTCGCATGGATTGTCTGATCTTGTTTGCAAAGAAACCTGAAAAAGCGAGTTATGGTCATCCGAAGAGTGTGAAGGATGATTTCAACCGCCGAATCTAGGATAAATATCTCGGGAGGCTATTTTTATGATCAGGGTTGCGGTTGTGGGCGCCAGTGGGTATACGGGGGTAGAGTTGTTGAGAATCCTTCACGGTCACCCGGAGGTGGAAGTCACCTGTGTTACCTCGGAGAGGAGCGCGGGGAAGGTGGTGTCGGAAATATTTCCATCGGTGCGTGGCTGTTTCGGGCAGACACTGGAGAATCTGGAACCCGATCGGGTGGCGGAAAAAGCGGATTTCATTTTCACAGCGCTACCGCACCAGGCAGCCATGGCGGTTGTGCCTGATTTTTTAAGCCATGGGAAAAAGGTCGTTGATCTTTCCGCTGATTATCGTTTCAGGTCACCAGAGGTTTATGCGTCATGGTATCAAGAGCATATGAATCCCGAGGTTTTGAAGAGTTCAGTATACGGGCTTCCGGAGATCAGAAGGCATATGATTGCTGACTCCCCTCTGGTGGGCAACCCTGGTTGCTATCCAACAAGCGTTATTCTCGGGCTTGCCCCCCTTTTGCGAAACGGCCTTGTAGACCTTAGCACAATAATTGCCGACTCAAAGTCAGCAGTCAGTGGAGCAGGTCGAGGGGCCAAGGTTGATACGCTCTATTGTGAGGTAAATGAAGGCTTCAAGGCATACGGGGTTGCCGTCCACCGCCACACGCCCGAAATCGAACAGGAACTGTCCCTTCTTGCCGGAGAAGATGTCACCATTTCCTTTACCCCACACCTGGTACCCATGGATAGGGGTATCCTGTCTACGATATATGGAAATCTGACGAGTCAGCATACAACTGCATACTTACTGGAGATGTACAGGAAGTTTTATGCCAAGGAGAGATTTGTGCGCATCCTCCCGGAGGGTGTCTATCCAGTGACCAAGCATGTGCGGGGCTCAAATTTCTGTGACATAGGGCTGGTTTCTGATCAAAGGACGGGTCGAGTGGTGATTATTTCGGTGATTGATAACCTGGTAAAGGGCGCATCCGGTCAGGCTGTGCAAAATATGAATATTATGAACGGCTTTCCGGAAAATATGGGTTTGGAAGCTCTGCCGCTGTTTCCGTGATGAGCTTTCTTCCCGTTACCATTGATGATGTAGCCAGCCGCGGATGGGATGTGCTGGATGTGATATTTATCACCGGTGACGCCTATATAGACCACCCGGCTTTTGGTGTTCCTCTACTTGCACGACTGCTGGAGTCTCGAGGTTTCCGTGTTGGGATAGTATCTCAGCCGGACTGGCGATCCAGGGAGCCTTTTGCGGCATTGGGGCGTCCCTCTCTGTTCTTTGCCGTTTCCGCCGGCGCAATGGACTCCATGGTTGCCCACTATACTTCAACCAAGCGCCTTAGAAGGGATGATGCTTATACCCCAGGCAATCGGCATGGTGCCCGACCGAATCGAGCGACTATTGTCTATACGACACGCATCAAAGAGGTTTTCAAGGACGTACCGGTTGTGTTGGGAGGGATTGAAGCAAGCCTGCGGCGGTTTGCGCATTACGACTACTGGGATGACAGGGTGCGAAGGTCCGTACTTTTCGACTCTAAAGCTGATCTCCTTGTGTATGGTATGGGAGAACGACCTTTGCTGGAGCTAGCGGAAAGGATGCGCCGGGGTGAAAGAATAGGGGCGTGTACCGATATCAGGGGTACTGCTTATAAGGTATCTGCATCCCGGGCGCCCATAGCCGGAACGTCCGTGCTGGAAATACCAGCTTTTGAACAGGTTGCCTCAGATCGACGCTCTTTTGCCGAGGCTTTTCGCGCGGTCGAAACGGCAATGAATTCTTGCAGTGACACAGTTCTTACCCAGCGTCACGGAGACCGTTTTCTAATCTGCAACCCACCAGCTCTGCCGCTTGCCGAGAGTGAGATTGACGATGTCTACGCGCTTCCTTTCAAAAGGCTCCCGCATCCTTCGTATCGCGAAAATATAAAGGCCTGGGAGCAGATTAAGACATCGATTACAACGCACCGGGGATGTGTGGGGGGCTGCTCTTTTTGCTCGATTTCCCATCATCAGGGGAAGATCATCCAGTTCAGGAGCGAGGAATCAATATTCAAAGAGATCAGGCAGCTTTGCGCATTTTCCTGGTTTACGGGAACGATAAGTGACATCGGGGGGCCTTCGGCGAATATGTACGCCATGACCTGTGGCAAGAAGAATTTCTCATCCTGCCAGAGAACAAGCTGCTTGTTTCCGGACATTTGCGGCAGCTTATCGATATCAGACAAAAGGCTCGCCTCTCTGCTGAAAGGTGTTTCCAGAATAAAGGGTGTCAGGCATGTTTCAGTTTCATCGGGCATCAGATTCGACTTGTTTCATCGACAGCCCGGATATTTTGCTGAACTTATAGCAAGGCACGTGAGCGGCTTGCTCAAGGTTGCCCCTGAGCATTTTGTCGACCATGTAACTTTCCTGATGTGTAAATCGTCCCGGATCTCCTTTGTTGATTTTTTGCAGTATTTCCGTTCTGAAAGTTTGCGACTAGGCAAACGCCAGTTTATTGTACCATATATGATGTCCGGGCATCCCGGGTGTTCCCTGTCAGATATGGTTGACGCCGCCCTTCTTCTTAAACGTCTCTCGCTGAAAGTTGAGCAGGTTCAGGATTTTACCCCGACTCCCGGGACTCGTTCTACTTGCATGTATTATACGGGTATGAACCCTTATACCGGAGAACAGCTGTATGTCCCTCGTAGCATCAGAGAAAAACGCCTTCAGAAATCCTTACTTCTTTACCACCTGGCCGAAGAGCGTAATAATGTGCTGCAGGCATTGAAAGCCTCGGGGAGAGTTAACGATGCCGATGAACTCCTGGGCAGGAACTGGGGAAGATAATCAAGAACTGAAGTCTCCTATTACTATTTACCAGAGGTTTTTTTCGATATGTCTCTCGTGCTTTTTCAATTCAATAAAATGAAGCGACGGGAATAAAAATTATTGACAACTTTCGAGAATGAAGATATAAGGAGTTCTTCGCTTGAAGCGCCAAACAGCCCGAGCGATTCACTATTAGCAAGTATTGCTGGCGTAGCTCAACTGGCAGAGCAGCTGACTTGTAATCAGCAGGTTGCGGGTTCGAGTCCCATCGCCAGCTCCATAAAAATAGTGGTACTCTTCACTGGAGGGATTCCCGAGTGGCCAAAGGGAACAGACTGTAAATCTGTCGTCGGACGACTTCGGAGGTTCGAATCCTCCTCCCTCCACCATAACAACTTCTGAAGTAATTGGCCTGATTGGAAACCAGGAGACAATCGTCGCTTTTACTGGCGCCAGGATGGATCAATTATCTTCAAAAAACTTCAGATTAAAGGAATGCGGGAGTAGCTCAGTTGGCTAGAGCATCAGCCTTCCAAGCTGAGGGTCGCGGGTTCGAGTCCCGTTTCCCGCTCCAATTTCATTTAATGCCCACATAGCTCAGGCGGTAGAGCACTTCCTTGGTAAGGAAGAGGTCATCGGTTCAAGTCCGATTGTGGGCTCCATTTTCTTTAGCAAACAAAAATCATGATGGCAAGACAACCTTGATGATTTCAAGGCGGGAGGATTAATTCAAATGGCCAAGGCAAAATTTGAGAGGACAAAGCCGCACGTAAACATTGGAACGATTGGACACGTTGACCATGGGAAGACGACCCTGACGGCAGCTATAACAAAGGTTTTGGCTTCCAAGGGACAGGCGGAGTTCAAGTCATTCGATCAGATAGACAACGCACCAGAAGAGCGTGAACGCGGAATAACCATAGCGACCGCGCATGTGGAATATGAGACAGAGAATCGTCACTATGCGCACGTGGATTGTCCGGGCCATGCTGACTACGTAAAGAACATGATCACCGGCGCGGCACAGATGGACGGAGCTATTCTGGTGGTATCCGCCGCTGACGGACCGATGCCGCAGACAAGAGAGCACATACTCCTTGCGAGACAGGTAGGCGTGCCATATATAGTCGTGTTCCTGAATAAAGCGGATATGGTCGATGATGAGGAGCTCTTGGAGTTGGTGGAGCTGGAGATAAGAGAACTGCTCTCCGCCTATGACTTCCCGGGAGATGATATACCGATAGTCAAGGGGTCGGCCTTGAAAGGGTTGGAAGGTGATACCGGAGAACTGGGAGAGCAATCGATCCTGAAGCTTATGGAAGCGGTGGATACCTATATACCTGCGCCTGAGCGGGCGATTGACAAGCCGTTTATTATGCCGGTTGAAGATGTGTTTTCCATCTCGGGGCGAGGCACGGTAGCAACGGGTCGCGTTGAGCGTGGAGTTATAAAGGTAGGAGAAGAAGTAGAGATAGTCGGGATACGACCGACACAGAAGACGACAGTAACCGGTGTAGAGATGTTTCGCAAGCTGTTGGACGAGGGGCGAGCAGGCGACAACATTGGAGCGCTTCTGCGCGGAGTGAAGAGGGAAGAGATCGAACGTGGGCAGGTACTTGCAAAGCCAGGTTCAATAACTCCTCACACGAAATTCAAGGCGGAAGCGTATGTCCTGACGAAGGAAGAAGGAGGCCGACATACCCCGTTCTTCAATGGATACAGGCCTCAGTTCTACTTCCGGACAACGGATGTGACCGGGGTCGTTGACCTTCCCGAGGGAACCGAAATGGTAATGCCTGGAGACAACATAGCGGTAACGATAAACCTGATAACGCCGATAGCCATGGATGAAGGACTGCGTTTCGCCATACGCGAAGGCGGTCGTACTGTGGGCGCGGGTGTGGTTAGCGCCATTATTGAGTAGGAGAAATGAGGAGGGGTCGCACCATGCGAGCCTCTCCTCAGTTAATATAAAGGAAAACTGATTATGAGAGATATTGTTACGCTTTCATGCACTGAGTGTAAACATAGAAATTATACAACTACCAAGAATAAGAAAAACACCCCTGGGAAGCTTGAATTCAAGAAATACTGCCGTTTTTGCCGCACTCATACTATCCATAAAGAAAGTAAGTAGCATTTCAGAGAGGTTCACTGCGAACTCTGACAGCTGCTTCGTCATCATGCAGGCCAGTAGCTCTAACGGCTAGAGCACCGGTCTCCAAATCCGGGTGTTGGGGGTTCGAATCCCTCCTGGCCTGCCAAATTCTTAATTTATTTTACAAGGGGTAGCAAGTGTTTGTAAAAGCAAAGAGCTTCCTCGACGATGTGCGTGCTGAATTGCGCAGGGTAACCTGGCCTGCAAGGAAAGAAACGATCTCTACATCGTGGGTGGTAGTTTTCATAATTCTTCTTATTGCTTTCTATCTCGGATTTTGTGACGTGATTCTGGCTAAAATAATGAGAACACTGCTGGGATAGAGGTTTTTATGTCAAAAAAATGGTACGGAGTACATACTTATTCCGGATTCGAAAATAAGGTAAAACTTACACTTCAGGAAAGAGTGCGAAACCTTAATCTTGAAGATCTGTTTGGAGATATTCTTATTCCTTCGGAAACGGTCGTGGAGTTAAAAAAAGGCGAGAAGAAGACCTCGTCTCGTAAGTTCTTTCCAGGATACATTCTTGTAAATATGGAGTTGAACGATGAAACGTGGCATGTAGTCAAGGAAACATCAAAGGTTACGGGCTTTGTTGGTGGAAATTCACCCGTTCAGATTCCGGATGAAGAAGTTCTGAAAATTACCAGGCGCATAGAAGAGGGCGCTGAGAAACCGAAACCTAAAGTGCTTTTTGAGGTTGGCGAAACGGTGAGGGTCGTTGATGGACCATTTTTGAATTTCTCAGGAGTTGTAGAGGATGTTAAGCCTGATAAAGGTAAGTTACGGGTTATGGTCAGCATATTCGGGAGAGCAACGCCAGTGGAATTGGAGTTTATGCAGGTTGAAAAATGCTGAACAGGTAAGGCTTGGTTTTAAGACTTTATTCAGTCTGAATGAGTTTTAAGTTATATGCAAAGATTACCAAAGTAAAGAAGGAGCTTAAAATGGCAAAAAAAATTACTGGATATATAAAGCTTCAGATCCCTGCCGGCAAGGCTAATCCTTCGCCTCCAGTAGGACCTGCACTTGGGCAGCATGGCGTTAATATAATGGAGTTCTGTAAGGCTTTTAACGCAAAGACTCAAGGGGATGAGGGCACTATCACCCCAGTGGTGATTACAGTCTATGCGGATAGATCCTTCAGTTTTATAACCAAGACTCCCCCCGCTTCAATACTTATAAAAAAAGCAATCGGCCTCGAAAAGGGCTCAAGTGTTCCTAATAAAGATAAGGTTGGGAAATTGACTAAAGATCAAATTAGAGAGATTGCACAGAAAAAAATGCCGGATTTGAACGCAGCCAATCTTGATGCGGCGATACTGACTATTGAAGGCACAGCCCGCAGCATGGGTGTTGAGATAGTTTGATAAAAGAGAGGGTGTTAATCGATGTCACAAATTACAAAAAAACAGAAAGAGGCTCGCGCCAAGGTCGATAGGGCCCGGATGTACCCTTTACAAGAAGCAATTGAAATAGTTAAAGATGCTTCTTTTTGCAAATTTGATGAAACGGTTGATTTAGCTGTAAGGCTTGGGGTTGATCCACGTCACGCGGACCAGATGGTTCGAGGCGCAGTGGTTCTTCCAAATGGACTCGGTAAAGATGTTCGTGTCCTCGTTTTCGCTAAAGGCGAGAAAGAAAAGGAGGCTCGTGAAGCGGGAGCGGACTTTGTCGGCGCTGAGGACCTTGTTGCCAAGATACAGGAGGGGTGGTTTGACTTTGATATGGCAATTGCTACTCCTGATATGATGGGCGTTGTCGGAAAAATAGGTAAACTGCTTGGTCCGAGAGGGTTGATGCCTAACCCGAAGGTCGGAACAGTGACCTTCGATATAGATCGCGCCGTAAAGGAATGCAAAGCTGGTAAAGTTGAATACAGAGTCGAGAAAGCCGGAATAGTGCATGCGCCTGTTGGAAAACTTTCTTTTGACGCTGATAAATTGCGCGAAAATATTTTAACTCTTGTTGAAGCGCTGATTAAGGCAAAACCGTCTGTTGCGAAAGGGACATATCTGAAGAAGATATCTCTCTCATCAACGATGGGTCCAGGAGTTGCCCTTGATGTGGCAGATGTATCTTCAAAGTTAGTATAAAAAGTGTATCTGTCCACTTCATAAATGGACAATAATCGCCAAAGTCAGAGACAGTAGGTGCCCGCATGAGGGTTTAAACGAAATCAGGCCTATCGAGACTTGAGGTACGTAAGATATTCTTATTACGCTCCCGACTTTGGCTGGGCCAAGCGCCCTAATATTCAAAGAAAGGAGGACCAAGCTTGAAAAAAGAAGATAAACAACAATTGGTAGACCAGATTCACGAAAAGCTCGTAAATGCAAAGGCTGTTTTCCTCGCGGATTTTCGTGGAATGAATGTTACTCAGGCAACGGAACTGAGGAATCAACTGCGTAAGGCTTCGGTTGAGTACAGGGTCGTAAAGAATACCCTTCTGGATCTGGCTTCCAAAGGGACGGACAAAGAAGCCCTTAGCCCACATTTTACTGGCCCTACTGCAATTGCGTTCAGTTACGATGATCCTGTTGCCGCTGCAAAGGCGTTGACGCGCTGTGCAAAGGAGCAGCAGACTACTTTCAAACTGAAAGCAGGTGTCTTGTCTGGAAAAGCCATTACCGTTTCAGACATACAGGCTCTTTCGGATCTTCCAAGTCGCGAAGTCTTGCTTGCAATGCTGCTTGGCACAATGAAAGCTCCTATCACTGCATTTGTTGGAACGCTTGCAGCCGTGCCTGGCGGATTTGTTCGCGTGCTTGATGCGATCAAGACGCAGAAACAGGCTGCCTGATATAGTTGAATAACCAATAGAATTTAAAAGTTAATAATGGAGGATAAAAAGATGGCTGAAATCACGAAAGCTGATGTCATTAGTTTTATTGAGAATATGTCCGTATTGGAGTTGTCTGAGCTTGTCAAAGAGCTGGAAGAGAAGTTTGGTGTTTCCGCAGCTGCGCCAGCTGTTGCCGTGGCCGCCGCTGCTGCACCTGCCGGTGCTGCTGAAGCTGCTGAAGAGAAGACGGAATTTGATGTTATTCTTAAAGCCGCCGGCGCAAACAAGATAGGGGTTATTAAAGTTGTACGGGCACTTACCGGTCTTGGTCTGAAAGAGGCGAAGGATCTCGTAGACGGCGCTCCACAACCAGTTAAGACAGCGGTGTCAAAGGATGAAGCTGAAGACGCAAAGAAACAGCTTGCTGAAGCAGGCGCGGAAGTGGAAGTTAAATAAGCAACAGAAATAGGAACTTTACATGAGCCAAGGTTGCTTTGTGCGGCCTTGGCTGTTCTATTTTCGATAAAACTATAATATATGGCATTTGCCAGGCCCTCTGTTTGCTAAACTGTTTCGCCAGAAGCGATTGCAGGGAAATATTTCTCAGGCATTCACCAAAGGAGAAAATATGGCTTATTCAATTGCGAATAACCACCTTTTGCGTAAGAATTTCGCCAAAATAAAGAAAATCATTGATATACCGAATCTTATAGACATACAGAAAAACTCCTATAAGAGATTTCTTCAGGTGGACCTGCCGCCGGAAGCAAGGAAGAACTCTGGTCTTGAGGCAGTCTTCAGGAGTGTATTTCCAATAAAGGATTTTACGGAATCAGCTTCTCTTGAATATGTTTCATATTCACTTGGAATGCCGAAGTATGACGTAGAGGAATGCCATCAAAGGGGAATGACCTTTGCCGCCCCGATGAAGGTTAAAGTTCGACTTGTCATTTGGGATGTTATCAAAGAAACAGCGGCGCGTGCTGTCCGAGAGGTTAAAGAGCAGGAGGTCTACTTTGGAGAGATCCCGCTCATGACTGAAAATGGCACATTCATAATTAATGGTACTGAGAGGGTTATTGTAAGTCAATTACATCGTTCTCCGGGTGTTTTTTATGACCATGACAAGGGAAAGACGCATTCAAGCGGAAAAGTCCTGTATTCCGCTCGAGTTATTCCTTACAGGGGTTCCTGGCTTGATTTCGAGTTTGACCATAAAGATATATTGTATGTACGAATTGACCGAAGAAGAAAAATGCCGGCAACAGTATTGCTTAAGGCGCTCGGATATACTGCCGAAGAACTTCTGAACTATTACTATAAAAGTGAAGAGATATTTTTTGGGGAACAGTTGCGAAAAGCTGCTGATTCGGAATTGCTCATAAATCATAAACCACGGTTTGATATCGTAGACCCGGAAACGGGAGAAGTAATTCTCAAAGCCAACAGAAAATTTACCAAGGCAGCAATCAAGAAAATGGCTGACCATGGTATTAAATATATACCCATAACTGAAGATGAAATAACGGGAAAATTCGCATCTCATGACATTGTGGACCCAGAGACTGGCGAGATAGTCGTTGAGTGTAATGATGAAATCACCGCAATTAAAATCGAAGAGATAAAAGCCAGAAACATCAAGACCTTCAAAGTCCTCTTTATTGACAATGTTCAGGTTACGTCTTCTTTCCGGGATACTTTGCTGATCGACAAAATTAGCAACACCGATGAGGCTCTCATAGAGATCTACCGCCGCTTGCGTCCCGGGGATCCACCTACCTTGAAGAGTGCTCTTGCGCTCTTCGAGAATCTTTTTTCAAATCCTGAACGATACGATCTGTCCGCAGTTGGACGCCTGAAGCTGAACTTCAAACTAGGACTAGAGATTCCGCTTGAGTGCCAAATCCTTACCAAAGATGATGTCTTGGAGGTCGTTCGGTATCTGATAGATCTGAAGAACGGCAAAGGGTCGATCGACGATATCGATCATCTTGGTAACCGACGGGTGCGAGCTGTTGGCGAGCTTCTTGAGAACCAGTATCGAATTGGTCTCGTTAGAATGGAAAGGGCCATAAAGGAAAGGATGAGTCTTCAGGAGGTTGAAAATCTTATGCCTCATGATCTTATCAATTCAAAACCGGTTTCTGCTGTCGTAAAGGAATTTTTCGGCTCATCGCAACTCTCTCAGTTCATGGATCAGACTAACCCGCTTTCCGAAGTTACCCACAAGCGCCGTCTTTCAGCTCTCGGTCCAGGCGGTTTGACCAGGGAAAGAGCTGGTTTTGAGGTTAGAGACGTACACCCGACACACTATGGCCGTGTTTGTCCGATTGAGACTCCGGAAGGCCCCAATATTGGTTTAATTGCTTCACTTTCTACATATGCGCGAATTAACAAGCATGGATTTGTAGAGACACCCTATCGCATCGTAAGAGAAGGCAGGGTCTCTGATGAAGTAAGATTTTTTTCAGCTCTTGAAGAAGAGGGGCATGCAATCTCCCAGGCAGACGCCCAAGTTGACGACAATGGTAGATTTGTTTCAGACTATGTATCAGCCCGTAAGGGGGGTGAATTCGTTCTTATCGGAAGGGATGAAGTTGAATTGATGGATGTTTCACCTCTTCAGCTTGTTTCAGTGGCGGCTTCATTGATTCCTTTCCTTGAGAATGATGATGCCAACCGTGCTTTAATGGGTTCAAACATGCAGCGTCAGGCTGTTCCTCTTCTCCGTGCGGACTCTCCGCTTGTTGGAACCGGCATGGAACGCATTGTCGCACGAGATTCCGGGGTTTCCGTAGTAGCCCGACACACAGGTGTTGTCGAGTCAGTTGACGCTTCCAGAATCGTTGTAAAAATTGATGAGGAAGAGCTTGATGAAACAGGCACTGGGGTTGATATATACAATTTGATTAAGTTTGCCCGATCAAATCAGAATACTTGTATTAATCAAAAACCTGTTGTCCATGTGGGCAACCACGTGAAAAAGGGAGACATAATAGCTGATGGGCCCTCCACGGAAATGGGAGAACTGGCCCTTGGTCAAAATATTCTTGTCGCTTTCATGCCTTGGGGTGGCTACAACTTTGAGGACTCGATTCTCATTTCCGAGAGGCTGGTAAAAGACGACAGATATACCTCCATTCACATTGAAGAGTTTGAATGCGTAGCCAGGGATACGAAGCTTGGAAAAGAGGAAATAACCTCGGATATTCCCAACCTAGGCGAGGAGGCGCTCAAGGACCTCGACGAATCTGGAATCATAAGAATTGGCGCGGAAGTCAAGCCCGCTGACATTCTTGTCGGAAAGATAACACCAAAAGGTGAAACACAGCTTTCTCCGGAAGAGAAACTACTTCGAGCTATTTTCGGTGAAAAGGCGGGTGATGTCCGTGATACTTCCTTGCGCGTGCCTCCAGGAGTGGAAGGCACCGTCATCGGCGCCAAAATATTCTCACGCAAGGGATCCGATAAGGATATTCGCACTGAGAGTATAGAAAAAGCTGAAGAAGAAAAGCTGCGGAAAGATGAGAAGGATGAGATTCAGATTATTCGGGACGCGGCAGTTGCGAAATTGAAGAAACTCCTGGTAGACAGGGTGTCAACTGTTAATTTAGAAGATAAGCATGGCAACCCCGTTGTCGCCAGAGGAAAAAAGATCTTTGAGGATTCACTTTCTCGACTTCCGCTGGATCGCTGGGATGAAGTATCAGTTGAGGATGGTGCAGGTGTTGAAGAGAAGGTTGCGCAGATATTGGCGACTCTTACGCAGCAGATTGAGCTTATTAATTTCGTTTTTGATGACAAGATTCAGAAATTGAAAAGAGGGGACGACCTTCCCCCTGGTGTCATCAAAATGGTTAAGGTTTATGTTGCTATAAAAAGAAAGCTTCAGGTTGGTGATAAGATGGCAGGCCGTCATGGAAACAAGGGTGTCGTTTCACGTATCCTGCCAGAAGAAGACATGCCGTACATGGAGGATGGTCGTCCTGTCGAGATAGTCCTGAATCCACTCGGCGTTCCTTCTCGTATGAATGTTGGACAGATTCTTGAAACACACCTGGGATGGGCAGCCAAGGGAATTGGGTGGAAGATTGAGGAAATGCTTGCCAACAGTACTTCACCGGAAAATATTCGATCATTCGTAGAAGGAATATATGACGAGCCTGAAATGACGAAGTTTCTGAGGAATCTGTCTGATGAAGAACTGCTGGCCGTTGCAAGGAGGCTGAAAAGAGGCATACCGATGGCTTCGCCTGTTTTTGAGGGAGCTTCGGAGCAGCAGGTGCATGACTTGATGACAAAGGCTGCCTTCTCTTCAGCTGGTCAGGTAACCCTATATGACGGCAAGACCGGAGAGCCTTTTAAGCACCGGGTTACTGTAGGGATCATGTATGTTCTGAAACTCCATCATCTGGTAGATGATAAGATACATGCGAGATCTATCGGTCCCTATAGTCTGGTGACTCAGCAGCCTCTAGGCGGCAAGGCGCAATTTGGTGGACAAAGGCTGGGAGAAATGGAAGTTTGGGCGATGGAGGCTTACGGCGCTGCCTATGCCTTGCAGGAATTCCTGACAGTGAAATCTGATGACGTTGCAGGGAGAACCCGGATGTACGAAGCTATTGTGAAAGGAAAGCATACCTTGGAACCGGGCTTGCCTGAATCATTCAACGTACTTATCAAGGAACTTCAGTCTCTTTGTCTTGATGTTGAGCTTTTGGAAACCGACGAGGATTGAGGTATGCCTCAAACTCAGGATAATTTTAGCCCTTGCTAGCTGGACATAACCTGAAAATATCAGCGCATTTCCGGAAAGTCTTTACCGTCAATAGATAATTGGGATGATGTATCGATACTTACATGGATACAATCCCTAACCCCTAACAATAGGGAGGATATAATTTTGGACGATTTCTTCAGTTTTTTTGAGAAGCCAAAGGATCCGTTGCACTTCTCAGCAATTCGCATTTCAATATCTTCTCCAGAAAAAATTCGTGAGCGGTCCTTTGGAGAAGTAAAGAAGCCTGAAACAATTAATTATCGCACCTTCAAGCCTGAACGAGATGGGCTGTTTTGCGCCAAGATTTTTGGGCCAACTAAGGATTACGAGTGTAATTGCGGAAAATACAAAAGAATGAAGCATCGCGGAATTGTCTGCGAAAAGTGTGGGGTTGAGGTAATACCTTCGAAAGTGCGTCGGGAGAGATTAGGGCATATAGATCTTGCTACCCCGGTAGCCCATATCTGGTTCCTCAGATCTCTGCCGTCCCGAATCGGCAATTTGTTGGATATTTCATTGAAGGATCTGGAAAAGGTGCTCTATTTTGAGGCCTACGCGATTACCGATCCCGGTAATACCGGCCTCACTCTGGCCGAGGTTGTAAGCGAGGAGCGCTTTCTCAGCCTTAAGCAGGAGTTCGGTGATACTTTTAGTGGAGGAATGGGAGCAGCTGCAGTTAGAGAATGTCTGAAGTCGCTTGATATGGGTACCTTGGCAGTACAATTGCGCACGGAGATGCTTGACGCAACCAGTGAGGCAAAAAGAAAGAAAATAGCTAAAAGGCTAAAGGTGGTTGATGCTTTTAAGTCGTCAGGAAACAGACCGGAGTGGATGATACTTGAATGCATCCCAGTCCTTCCTCCTGAGTTGCGTCCTCTTGTGCCTCTTGATGGTGGCAGATTCGCGACATCAGACTTAAATGATCTTTACCGGAGGGTTATAAATAGAAACAACCGCTTGAAGAGGCTGATGGAGTTGCAGGCTCCCGAGGTTATTATCCGCAATGAAAAAAGGATGCTTCAGGAGGCGGTTGATGCCTTGTTTGACAATGGACGTCGCGGTCGCGCGATTGCCGGACCAAATAAACGACCGTTGAAGTCTCTTTCAGACATGCTCAAAGGAAAGTCTGGACGTTTCAGACAAAACCTTTTAGGAAAACGAGTCGATTATTCCGGACGTTCAGTTATAGTCGTTGGTCCAGAGCTGCGTCTTCATCAGTGTGGTTTGCCAAAAAAAATGGCTTTAGAACTGTTTAAGCCATTTATATACAATAAATTAGAGGAGCGCGGTTTTGTAACTACAATAAAGAGCGCAAAAAAGATGGTAGAGAAGGAACGCCCGGAAGTTTGGGATGTTCTGGAGGAGGTTATAAAGGAGCATCCGGTAATGCTGAATCGTGCTCCAACATTGCATCGTCTTGGCATACAGGCTTTTGAGCCGGTCCTGATTGAGGGAAAGGCAATCCAGTTGCATCCCCTCGTGTGCACTGCATTCAATGCGGATTTTGACGGTGACCAGATGGCGGTCCATCTTCCGCTTTCCATAGAGAGCCAGGTTGAAGCACGCGTTCTCATGATGAGTACCAATAATATTCTCTCTCCTGCTCATGGAAAGCCGATTATTGTGCCTTCTCAAGACATGGTTCTTGGCATCTACTTCATGACGAGAGATAAGTATTTCGCGAAGGGTGAAGGGAAGATCTTTGCTTCACCTGAAGAAGTGCGTATTGCTTATGATGCGGGTGAAATTGATTTGCACGCGAGGATAAATGTCCGACTGAAGAATCTCATAGTGGATCCATCCGCAAAGATTGTTGAGACTACAACAGGCCGAATTCTCCTCAGGGAAATACTTCCGGACAAGGTCCCTTTTTCAGCGATAAACAAGGTGATGACCAAGAAGGAGCTTTCCAATCTCGTGGATATTTGCTATCGCCTTGCAGGAAACAAGGATACCGTAATACTTGCGGACAAATTGAAGGAAATCGGGTTCCGCTACTCAAGCGAGGCGGGTATTTCAATTTGTATTGACGACATGGTCATTCCGGGTGGAAAGCCTCTAATCATCGATAAAGCCACTGAGGAAGTCAAAGAGATACAGAACCAGTATACCGAAGGTTTGATCACTGACGGTGAACGCTACAATAAGGTTATTGACATCTGGGCGAAATCCACGGAGGAAATCGCTAAAGAGATGCTTGACAATCTTTCGCGTGAGACGGTTGTTTCTCCTGAAGGCAAGGAAGTCAAGGTTCCTTCTTTTAATGCCATTCATATGATGGCTGACTCCGGGTCTAGGGGCTCTGGTCAACAGATACGACAATTAGCGGGAATGAGAGGTCTCATGGCAAAACCTTCGGGAGAGATTATTGAAACACCTATTACCGCTAATTTCCGCGAAGGTTTGACTGTGCTTCAATATTTCATTTCTACGCACGGTGCGCGCAAGGGCCTCGCTGACACAGCTTTGAAAACAGCAAACTCTGGTTATCTTACCAGGCGTCTTGTTGATGTTGCCCAAGATGCAATCATTACTGAAGACGATTGCGGCACCCTCGACGGACTTCTAGTATCGGCACTGACAGAAGGTGGCGAAATAATTGAACATATTGGCGATAGAATCCTAGGAAGGGTCGCACTGGATGATATCCTTGACCCTCTTACCGGTGAAGTCCTGGTTCCCGCGAATACAGAGATAGATGAGAATCTTGTTGCAAAAATTGAAGAGTCCGGGCTGGAGAAAGTTAAAATTCGATCAGTTTTGACGTGCCAGAGCAAGAGAGGCATCTGCGCTAAGTGCTATGGGCGTGATCTTGCCAGAGGTCATTTGGTTAATCTAGGTGAAGCAGTCGGTGTGATTGCGGCACAGTCAATTGGTGAACCTGGGACGCAACTTACGATGAGAACCTTTCACATCGGAGGCACGGCTTCCCGTCATGCGGAACAGACCTCTCTTGAATCACGAAATGAAGGTATTGTTAAGTTTATTAATATCAACAGCGTAACAACCGCGGAAGGTCACTATATAGTAATGAACCGTAATGGTGAGTTAGCGGTCATTGATGAAACTGGCAGGGAAAGAGAGAAGTACTCCGTTGTCTATGGAGCGAAAATCAAGGTTGCACATGGCCAATGCGTTAAATCAGGTGATTCCCTTGCTGAATGGGACCCATATACCATGCCGATTCTTACGGAGGTTTCCGGAAGAATAAAATTTGGAGACATTATTGAAGGGGTAACGGTTGAGGAGCAGTTAGACGAAGTAACCGGCTTGTCTCGCAAAGTTATTATAGAGTCGCGCGATCCAGATAAGAGACCCCGAATTACCATCAAGGATGAGATGGGGAAAACAGTAAAAACAGAGGACAGTACTGTTGGGCGCTACTTCATGCCCGTAGGAGCAAATATAAGTGTTCAGGAAGATTCAATGGCGAATGCGGGAGATGTAATTGCCAAGATTCCGCGCGAGACAACGAAGACAAAGGATATTACAGGCGGTCTGCCGCGTGTAGCTGAACTGTTTGAAGCAAGAAAACCTAAAGATTTTGCGGTAATTTCTGAAATAGACGGGATAGTTGCTTTTGGGAAGGATGCAAAGGGTAAAAGAAAAGTCATTGTGACACCAGAGCAGGGTGAAGCAAAGGAATATCTGATTCCAAAGGGCAAACATATAAGTGTCCATGAAGGAGATTACGTCAAAGCAGGTGAAGCTTTGATGGACGGCTCATCAAATCCCCACGACATACTAAGAGTTCTCGGGGTGAAAGAATTGGCTAAATACCTTGTTGATGAGGTCCAGGAAGTATACCGACTACAGGGAGTGAAAATTAACGATAAACACATTGAAACAATCGTTCGCCAGATGCTTCGACGAGTAAAAATCAAGGATGTTGGTGATACAAGTTTTCTTATTGATGACCAGTTGGAAAGAAGTATTTTCGAGGAAGAAAATGAGAGGGTTTTGGCAAGTGGTGGAAATCCAGCAATAGCAGAACCACTTCTGCTGGGTATAACAAAAGCGTCCCTCTCAACTGAGTCGTTTATTTCCGCCGCATCATTCCAGGAAACAACAAAAGTCTTGACACAGGCTGCCATAGAAGGTAAGGTTGACAGCCTTCGCGGGCTTAAGGAAAACGTTATCATGGGGCGTTTAATACCTGCTGGAACGGGTATCGCGCGGTACAGAAACCTCAAGATGACTGTTGATGATGTCAGGGAGACTGAGGGCGCGGATGTCGCTGAAGTCGTTCAGGAAGGCATCTGAACCGTTAGCCTGTATTAAGTGCTTGACATGGCGACTAGCCTATAGTATTTTCGTCGGGTTTCCCTTCATTTACTAAGAATACTTGTGTTGAAATCGCTGTATTTAGGAGAATTGACGTATGCCAACAATTAACCAGCTGATACGTATCGGCAGGGAGAGTAAGAAAGATAAGTCTGACGCCCCGGCGCTCAAGAGTTGCCCGCAGAAGCGTGGAGTATGTACTCGTGTTTATACTACTACACCGAAGAAGCCGAACTCAGCGTTAAGAAAGGTTGCTAGGGTAAGGCTGACAAACGGTATTGAAGTAAGTTCCTATATTCCCGGAGTTGGGCACAATTTGCAGGAGCACTCGGTTGTTCTCATCAGGGGAGGCAGGGTTAAGGACCTCCCAGGTGTGAGATACCATATCGTTCGGGGGACTCTTGATTCCGTCGGCGTAAAGGATAGGAAGCAAGGGCGTTCTAAGTACGGTGCGAAAAGACCAAAGTAAACAGACTGAAGTGAGAGGTTGCTATGCCTAGAAGAAGAGAAGTTGCGAAGAGGGCGGTTCTTCCTGATCCGAAATATAATGATCGTGTTGTGGCAAAGCTTATTAATATTTTGATGCTTCATGGTAAGAAGAGTACAGCCGAACGTGCTCTTTATGGCGCACTTGAATTGGTGGGCAAAAGAACAAATGAGGAAGCTCTTAAGGTTTTTAAGAAGTCATTGGAGAATATCAGGCCGGTTTTAGAGGTTAAATCTCGCAGAGTTGGCGGATCAACATACCAGGTACCCGTTGAGATTAGAGCTGAACGCCGGACATCCCTGGCGATGCGATGGCTTGTTAAATATGCGGCTGCTAGGGCTGAGAAGACGCTCACGGACAAGCTGGCCGGCGAAATTGTCGATGCTTTTAATGGGAGAGGCGCTGCTGTCAAGAAGCGGGAAGATACGCATAAGATGGCTGAGGCCAATAGGGCTTTTGCTCATTACAGGTGGTAGCGTTTTTTAGATAATCTTTGAGGAGTATTTTGTGGCTCGTTTAGTAGCTCTAGAAAAAACACGCAATATAGGTATTATGGCGCACATCGACGCCGGTAAAACAACGACGACTGAGCGCATATTGTATTATACAGGTGTCTCTCACCGTATTGGCGAGGTGCATGAAGGAACTGCTACAATGGACTGGATGGAGCAGGAGCAGGAGCGAGGTATTACTATTACTTCAGCTGCTACGACGTGCTCGTGGAAGGACCATCGAATAAATATAATTGATACACCGGGACATGTTGATTTTACTGTAGAAGTGGAGCGCTCACTGCGGGTTCTGGATGGGTGTGTAGCTGTTTTCTGCTCAGTTGGAGGTGTGGAACCCCAGTCTGAAACTGTCTGGAGGCAGGCTGACAAGTACAAGGTGCCTCGGATTGCCTTCATAAACAAAATGGACCGTGTCGGCGCAGATTTCTTCAGGGGCGTCAGCATGATTAAGGATCGGCTGAAAGCTAATCCAGTTGCAATTCAGTTGCCCGTAGGAAAAGAAGATAAATTCCTGGGTGTAATTGACTTGGTAGACATGAAAGCGCTGATTTGGGACGAGGATTCACTTGGAGCCAAATACAGAGAAGAAGCTATCTCTAGCGCTGATATAGAGCTGGCAGAGGAATATCGCGAAAAGATGCTGGAAGAATTGGCTAGTCATGACGATTCTTTGATGGAAAGGTATCTTGGCGGGGAAGAAATAACTGCTGACGAAATAAGGGCTGCAATTAGAAAAGCTACAACGGAAATTAATATATGCCCTGTTATTTGCGGCTCGTCTTTTAAGAATAAGGGCGTGCAAAACCTTCTGGACGCAGTAGTTGACTATCTGCCAGCTCCAACTGACATTCCCCCTATCAAAGGCCTTTCTCCTGATAAAGATGAAGAGATAGAAAGAAAGTCTTCAGATGAGGAATCATTCGCTGCGCTAGCATTTAAGATCATGACTGATCCTTATGTTGGGCAGTTGTGTTTTTTTAGGGTTTATTCAGGTGTGATTCAGGCCGGATCTTATATCTATAATTCCACAAAAGGAAAGAAGGAAAGAATCGGCCGCATACTCCAGATGCATGCGAATAAAAGGGAAGAGATAAAAGAGGTCCGGGCTGGCGATATTGCAGCGGCGGTTGGTCTCAAGAGTACTACAACCGGTGACACTCTTTGCGATGATGCAAATCCGGTTATCCTGGAATCAATAGAATTTCCAGAGCCCGTAATTCATATAGCTGTTGAACCTAAGACAAAAGCCGACCAGGAAAAGTTGGGCTTAAGCTTACAGAAACTTTCCAGTGAAGACCCGTCGTTTCGTGTAAAAACTGACGAGGAGACTGGACAGACAATATTGTCCGGCATGGGAGAACTTCATCTTGAAATTATTGTCGACAGACTGATGAGAGAGTTCAAGGTGGAAGCCAGCGTAGGCAAACCACAAGTTGCTTATCGCGAGACTATCACCAAAAAAGTGAAAGTCGAGGGCAAGTTTGTTCGTCAATCCGGTGGACGAGGGCAATTTGGGCATGTGTGGCTTGAGATAGAACCGCAGGAACCAGGCGCCGGCTATGAGTTCATAGATGCGATAAAAGGTGGAGTTGTGCCGCGTGAGTACATACCAGCTGTCGATAAAGGTATCCAGGAAGCTATGGATATCGGTACGTTAGCTGGTTTTCCAGTGGTAGATGTTAAGGTAAGCTTGATTGATGGCTCTTATCATGATGTCGATTCGTCTGAAATGGCCTTTAAAATCGCTGGCTCTATGGGATTCAAGGATGGCTGTACAAAGGCTTCCCCGGTTCTGCTTGAGCCAATAATGTCTGTTGAGGTAGTTGTTCCTGAAGAGCATATGGGGGATGTGATTGGTGATCTGAATTCCCGTAGAGGGCGGATCCTGGGCATGGAATCCAGAGCCGGTGCGCAAGTTATCTCTTCTATGGTACCTCTTGCATCGATGTTTGGGTACTCAACAGATTTGAGATCCGCAACACAGGGGCGGGCAACCTATACCATGACATTCGATCACTACGAGCAGGTACCAAAATCCGTAGCCGAAGAGATTGTTGCTAAAGTCAAGGGCTGAAGTTTTGTTTAATAGGAGGATTAATTCAAATGGCCAAGGCAAAATTTGAGAGGACAAAGCCGCACGTAAACATTGGAACGATTGGACACGTTGACCATGGGAAGACGACCCTGACGGCAGCTATAACAAAGGTTTTGGCTTCCAAGGGACAGGCGGAGTTCAAGTCATTCGATCAGATAGACAACGCACCAGAAGAGCGTGAACGCGGAATAACCATAGCGACCGCGCATGTGGAATATGAGACAGAGAATCGTCACTATGCGCACGTGGATTGTCCGGGCCATGCTGACTACGTAAAGAACATGATCACCGGCGCGGCACAGATGGACGGAGCTATTCTGGTGGTATCCGCCGCTGACGGACCGATGCCGCAGACAAGAGAGCACATACTCCTTGCGAGACAGGTAGGCGTGCCATATATAGTCGTGTTCCTGAATAAAGCGGATATGGTCGATGATGAGGAGCTCTTGGAGTTGGTGGAGCTGGAGATAAGAGAACTGCTCTCCGCCTATGACTTCCCGGGAGATGATATACCGATAGTCAAGGGGTCGGCCTTGAAAGGGTTGGAAGGTGATACCGGAGAACTGGGAGAGCAATCGATCCTGAAGCTTATGGAAGCGGTGGATACCTATATACCTGCGCCTGAGCGGGCGATTGACAAGCCGTTTATTATGCCGGTTGAAGATGTGTTTTCCATCTCGGGGCGAGGCACGGTAGCAACGGGTCGCGTTGAGCGTGGAGTTATAAAGGTAGGAGAAGAAGTAGAGATAGTCGGGATACGACCGACACAGAAGACGACAGTAACCGGTGTAGAGATGTTTCGCAAGCTGTTGGACGAGGGGCGAGCAGGCGACAACATTGGAGCGCTTCTGCGCGGAGTGAAGAGGGAAGAGATCGAACGTGGGCAGGTACTTGCAAAGCCAGGTTCAATAACTCCTCACACGAAATTCAAGGCGGAAGCGTATGTCCTGACGAAGGAAGAAGGAGGCCGACATACCCCGTTCTTCAATGGATACAGGCCTCAGTTCTACTTCCGGACAACGGATGTGACCGGGGTCGTTGACCTTCCCGAGGGAACCGAAATGGTAATGCCTGGAGACAACATAGCGGTAACGATAAACCTGATAACGCCGATAGCCATGGATGAAGGACTGCGTTTCGCCATACGCGAAGGCGGTCGTACTGTGGGCGCGGGTGTGGTTAGCTCTATAATTGAATAAACAGACTGCATGAGGATGTTATGCCAAGCCAAAAGATAAGAATCAGATTGAAAGCATATGATCATAAACTCTTGGATCAATCTGTTGGTGAGATTGTTGATACTGCGCGAAGAACGGGCGCTCGAGTAGCAGGTCCTATACCTCTCCCAACCGTTATTAACAAGTATTGTGTTCTAAGAGGTCCTCACGTAGATAAGAAATCTCGTGACCAATTTGAAATACGATCGCACAAAAGGTTGATTGATATATTGGATCCAACACAACAGACAGTTGACGCTCTAATGAAACTTGACTTGTCAGCAGGTGTAGATGTAGAGATAAAACTTTAAATAAAAAACCTCAATTCCCAGAATGAACAGGAACTAGTCATGAAGAAGGGTCTTATAGGAAGAAAATTGGGAATGTCCCAAATATTTAGTGAAGACGGCAGAAGGATACCTGTTACAGTAGTAGAGGCAGGTCCTTGCGTAGTAATTCAGAAAAAGACTAATGCTACAGATTCTTATGATGCTATCCAGCTTGGCTTCGTAGAAACTGAAACAGCAAAGGCAAATAAAGCGGCAATTGGTCATTTCAAGAATGCTAGCAAAGGGTGTTTCCGCTTTCTTAGAGAATTCAGAGTGGAAGAAGCAGGTCAATACAACGTTGGTGATATTGTTAAAGCAGATATATTCTCTGAGGGTGAGTTAGTTGATGTTACAGGGTTAAGTATCGGCAAAGGTTTTCAAGGTGTAATCAAGAGATGGAACTTTCAAGGTGGTCGATCAACACACGGCTCCAGGTTTCATAGAGCCCCGGGCGCAATTGGATGCTCAGCTACACCAGCGCGGGTACTAAAGAATAAGAAAATGCCTGGGCAGCTAGGAAACACCAGAACTACAATTCAGAGATTGAAGATTGTAAGTGTAAATGGGGATAGCAATATAATTTTGATAAAGGGATCGATACCTGGACCTAGTAATGGCGTGGTTCTGCTCAGGAATAGCGTGAAGGCATAAAATTTGGGTTTATCCGGAGAAAGACATGGTCACAATAGAAGTATTTAATTTAAATAGAGAGAAAGTTGGCTCTATAGACTTGGATGAAAACGTCTTTAATGCAGACGTGAAAGAATACTTGGTTCATGACGCTGTTAGGGTTCAGCTTATGAACAGAAGAGCTGGCACTGTTGCTGTAAAGAATCGCTCAGCAGTTTCCGGGAGTGGAAAAAAACCTTTTAAACAGAAAGGGACCGGCCAGGCACGGCAAGGGTGCAAAAGAGCATCTCAATATCCAGGTGGAGGTGTTGCTTTCGGACCACAATCTAAGGTGTACAATCTTTCGATGAATAAGAAAGCTCATAAAGGAGCAATGAAATCAGCTCTTTCGCACTTATTTAATAAAAATAGAATTACTGTTATAGATGCAATAAAATTTGAAAAAATATCAACGAAACAGATAACTGGACTTCTGGATAAATTTGAGCTTAACAAGACTTTACTAGTAACATCTGATCTTGATAAAGCACTTATTCTTTCTGCTCGTAATGTTAAGGCAGTAAAAGTTCTGGAGCCAAAGGGTATAAATGTTTACGATCTGGTTAACTTTAACAATGTCGTAATTACGGAAGCTGCGGTAAGGCAAGTTGAAGGAGCTTTAAAGCCATGAATATATACGATGTTATTAAGCGACCGCTCATAACCGAAAAAAGCGCGGTATTAAAAGAATCAAAAAACATTGTTATGTTTCAAGTACATCCTGCTGCAAATAAATGCGAGATTAAGGATGCTGTTGAAAAGCTGTTTAAGGTAGGCGTCTTAGATGTGAAGACAGCAAACGTAGCAGGAAAACTGAAACGCTTTGGCAAGTATATGGGCAAGAGATCCAATTGGAAGAAAGCCTATGTAACTCTTGAGCCAGGGAGTAGGGTCGATTTCTTTGAAGTGTAAATAAAACGATGAGGTTGAAATAAATGGCAATAAAAAGCTTTAAACCGACATCAGCAGGCAGACGGCATCAGACATGCTCTTCTTTTGAAGAAATAAGCTCTGATAAGGCAGAAAAAACGCTTTTACGAGCTCTGAAGAGGACAGGTGGTAGAAACAGTAATGGCCGAATAACATCCCGTCATATAGGTGGTGGCCACAAGAGAAAGTATCGTATCATTGACTTTAGTAGAAATAAAAGAAACATAGAAGCAAGAGTAGCCTCAGTTGAATATGATCCAAATAGAAGCGCGAGAATTTCGTTGCTTATTTATAAAGACGGTGAAAAGAGATATATCCTAGCTCCAAACGGTCTTGAAGTTGGCGCAAACATTATTGCAAGCGAACATGCGGATATACGGCCAGGAAATGCTTTGCCACTCAGAGCAATTCCTTTAGGAACGGTCATACATAATGTAGAGTTGAAAATCGGAAAGGGTGGTCAGTTGGCACGAAGCGCGGGAACATATGCGCAGCTGATGTCAAAAGAAGGAAAATACTGCCAGATCAAGTTACCCTCCGGTGAAGTTCGAATTGTCTTGCAAGATTGCTATGCTACTATAGGGCAAGTAGGGAACCTTGATCATGAGAATGTATCAATCGGCAAAGCTGGAAGAAATAGATGGTTAGGTAAGAGACCGAAAGTCAGGGGTGTTGCGATGAACCCGGTCGATCATCCGCATGGAGGTGGAGAAGGTCGCACTTCTGGCGGTAGAAATCCAGTAACTCCATGGGGTGTTCCAACAAAGGGATACAAAACCAGGACTAACAAAAGGTCAACGCGTTTTATAGTCAAATCAAGAAAACAATAATGCAAAGTAAGGAAATATAATATGGCGAGATCGATCAAAAAAGGGCCGTTCGTGGATGGGCACTTATCTGAAAAAGCAATTCAAGAGGGACCCAATTCGAAGAAGATAATAAAGACCTGGTCTAGGAGATCTACGATCATACCCGAGTTCATCGGATGTACATTTGCTGTTCATAATGGCAGAAAATTCATACCGGTTTTCGTTACAGAAAATATGGTTGGACATAAGCTTGGAGAGTTTTCCCCTACGCGGACCTTTCACGGGCATGCTGCCGATAAAAAAAGCAAGCTTAAAAAGAAGTAAATTACTAAGGAGCAATAAATGGAAGGAAGTGCTAAGCTGACCTTTGCTAGAATGTCTCCAAGAAAAACGCGCTTGGTTATCGACACCATACGCGGGAAGGATATTCAAGCCGCTTTGAATTTATTGAAATTCTCACCACAGCCCAGCGCAAAAGTTGTTGCAAAACTGCTCAGGTCCGCTGTTGCTAACGCTGAGCAGAAGGGTGTTGCTGATGTCGACAGGCTATATGTTAAGACAGCATTTGTAAATGCTGGCGCGGTACTAAAAAGGTATCTGCCTCGGGCCATGGGAAGAGCAAGTAAAATCAGGAAGCCGACAAGCCACATTTATGTGGTTCTGGCTGAAAAGAAATAAGGTACGAGTTGGAGGTGGGGATTGGGCCAGAAAGTTAATCCTATTGGTTTTAGACTAGGTGTAATCAAGACATGGGACTCTAAATGGTACGCGGAAGCTGACTACACAAAGCTACTCCATGAGGATCTGAAGCTTAGAGATTTTCTAAAAAAGCGCTTGTATAGCTCCGGCGTTTCAAGAATAGAAATCGAAAGAGCTGCTAATAAAGCAAAAATCAATATATTTACTGCAAGACCAGGTCTGATAATCGGAAAAAAAGGTTCTGAAGTTGAGACACTCAAGAAAGAACTCTCAAAGCTGACCGATAAAGAAGTATTTCTAAATATTCAGGAGATCCGAAAGCCTGAAATCGATGCTCAACTTGTAGCTGAAAATGTTGCCCTACAACTTGAGAGAAGAATCGCCTTTAGACGAGCGATGAAAAAAAGTGTTACGACCGCACTGAAATTTGGAGCAAAAGGCATAAGAATTACTTGCTCGGGAAGGCTGGGCGGCGCTGAGATGTCTAGAACTGAATGGTATAGAGAGGGCCGAGTACCCTTACATACTTTACGTGCTGACATAGATTATGGAGTTGCGGAAGCTAAGACAACATATGGTATTATCGGCGTAAAAGTTCTTATTTTTAAAGGTGAGGTTCTCCCTGGGAAAAAATAGTATAGGAGCAAGTTTATGTTAATGCCCAAGAGAGTTAAGCATAGAAAGCAGATGAAAGGGAAAATGAAAGGCACTCCTCAACGAGGAGTAGAACTAGCCTTTGGAGAATTTGGACTTCAGGCAACAGAATGCGGTTGGCTTGATTCTAAACAAATAGAGGCAGCTCGTATCGCGCTCACTCGATATATAAAAAGGGGTGGAAAAACCTGGATTAGAATTTTTCCGGATAAACCACTCACTGCCAAGCCGGCGGAGACGCGTATGGGAAAGGGAAAAGGAGCCCCAGACTCTTGGGTATGCGTAATAAAACCCGGGAGAATCTTGTATGAGATGGAGGGCGTAAGCGAAGAGATAGCGCGGCAAGCTTTCCGTTTGGCGGCGTTCAAATTGCCGATCCCGACAAAATTCGTGAAGAGGGAGGCGGTCAATGAAGAATAGTGCTTTAAGAGACCTGTCAGAACAAGAACTTGAAATGAAGGGACAGGAGATACATCAGGAACTGTTCAATATTAGATTTCAACTTCACACTGGTAGATTAGAAAATACAGCAAAGATTAAGTCATTAAAAAAGGATTTTGCACGGTTCAAAACCATACTCAGGGAAAAGAGAGGAAAATGAGGAAAGCCATGAGTGAGCGAGGTAACAGAAAGACGCAGGTTGGGATCGTTATAAGTGATAAGATGGAGAAAACTGTAGTAGTAAAAGTATCCCATCTTGTAAAACACGCGGAATACAAGAAATATATAAAGAGAAGCGTTAACTATAAAGCTCATGATTTAAATAATGAATGTAAAAATGGAGACAAGATTGAAATTGTCGAAACAAGGCCAATCAGCAAGGATAAACGCTGGAAGGTGAAACGTATCCTTGAAAGGACTACATAAGGCAGGAGTTATAAAATGATACAAATGCAATCAATACTGGATGTCGCTGACAATTCCGGAGCTAAAAAGCTTTATTGTATTAAAGTCTTGGGTGGATCCAAAAGAAAGTATGCTGGGATAGGAGACATTATTGTTGCCTCTGTTAAAGAGGCGCTACCGAACTCGAAAGTTAAGAAGGGTGACGTTGTAAAAGCCGTTGTTGTCAGAACAGCTAAGGAACTAGGTAGACTTGACGGGTCATATATAAAGTTTGATGATAATTCTGGAGTTGTGATTAATAACCAAAAAGAACCGGTAGGAACGCGAATTTTCGGACCTGTTGCAAGGGAGCTTAGGGCAAAAAAGTTCATGAAAATAATATCACTTGCTCCGGAAGTGCTTTAACTTTACAGGGAGATAAATCAAGATGCAAGCTCATAAGCTTCGAATAAAAAAGGGCGACACCGTAATGGTGGTAACTGGTAAGGATAGTAAAAAGCTTGGTAAAATCTTACGAATCTATTATAAGAGTGATCGTGTTCTTGTAGAAGGTTTGAACATCATAAAGAAGCATGTTCGCGCAAGAGGAAATACTCCAGGGGGAATAGAAGAGCGTGAATCTCCTGTTCATATTTCAAATGTCATGCTTTTTTGTAGTAAATGCAATAAGCCGGTGCGGGTTAGAAGAACGTTGCTGGAAAATGGTGAGAAAATAAGGACATGCGCAAAGTGTGGCGATGCGTTTGATAAATAGTTCGGAGGAGTCCATGTCGAGGCTTAAAGCTAAGTATGCAGAAGAAATTATTCCTCAATTAACGAAGGAATTTGGTTATAAGAATATTATGCAAGTACCTCGCCTTGAAAAAGTTGTAATAAATATGGGCTTAGGTGAGGCTATACAAAATATAAAGATATTAGATTCCGCTACCGAAGAACTTGCTCTTGTAGCGGGTCAGAAACCTGTAATTACCAAGGCAAAAAAATCTATTGCATCTTTTAAGCTGCGCCAAGGAATGCCAATAGGGTGTATGGTGACATTAAGAAGAGAAAAGATGTATGAATTCCTTGACCGGTTAATGAATATAGCTCTTCCTCGAGTAAGAGATTTTAAAGGGATTTCGGGAAAAGGCTTTGATGGTAGAGGGAATTATTCCTTGGGCATAAAGGAACAACTTATATTTCCTGAAATAAACTACGACAAGGTTGATAAAATCAAAGGATTAAATATCTCTATAGTAACGTCTGCAAAAACGGATGAAGAAGGAAAATCACTTTTAAAGCAATTAGGTATGCCTTTTAGGAATTAATAAAGTTTGGAGGTCATCGGTGGCAAAAACGTCCATGATTTTGAAGGCACAAAGACAAGCAAAATTCAAGGTAAGAGAATATAACAGATGTCCGCTTTGTGGAAGACCAAGGGCATATTATAGAAAGTTTAATATGTGCAGGATCTGCCTTAGAAAGCTTGCATCTAATGGGAAGTTACCAGGTGTTATAAAATCAAGTTGGTAGTTAATACTGATTAAAATAGAGGAGTGCTTCAAATGTCGATGACTGACCCGATAGCAGATATGCTTACAAGAATAAGAAATGCCAATACAGTCAAGATTCAAAAAATTGATATGCCTTCATCAAATCTAAAAGTTAGTATTGCTAATGTTCTGAGAAGTGAGGGGTATATAAAAAATTATAAAGTTATAGCTGATGAAAAACAGGGAATATTAAGAATATATCTAAAATATATTGATGATAAAGAATCTGTCTTTACAGAAATTAAAAAAATTAGCAAACCCGGCAGTAGGGTTTATGTTAAAAGTGCTGATATAAAAAAGGTAAAGAATGGAGTTGGCGTGGCAATTTTATCTACATCGAAGGGTGTGGTAACTGATAAATTTGCACGCGAAAATGGTATTGGCGGCGAAGTACTTTGTTCTATCTGGTAAGAAATTAGTGAGGAGCATCAAAAATGTCAAGAATTGGGAAATTACCAATAGATATACCGAGTGGCGTAAAGATAGAATTAGATAGCGCCTTTATATCCGTTGAGGGTCCTAAAGGAAAGTTGAAGCGACAACTGCTAACCGATATTTCAGTAACGACTCAGGACAACAAGATTGTGATTGAGAAACAGGCTGAAAGCAAGGCCGCTGCTTCATACTTTGGACTCACGCGTACGCTAATTAATAACATGGTTATTGGAGTAACAAAGGGATTTGAAAAAATACTTGAAATCAATGGAGTAGGTTACAGAGCAGAAGCAAAAGGTGACATGCTTACGTTAAATTTAGGGTATTCACACCCGATAAATTTCAGTTTACCTGTCGGTGTTGAGGTTGAAGTAGAAAAGATGACCAAAGTATTTGTTCGCGGAGCGGATAAGGAGTTAGTAGGACAAACAGCAGCAAAAATAAGATCATATCGACTGCCCGAGCCTTATAAAGGAAAAGGAATTAAGTACTCAGACGAAAGGATCTTAAGAAAAGCTGGAAAGACTGGAAAGAAATAGGTCGTTTTACATAAGGAGATATAAAAGTGAACTCCATGGCAAAGAAATATATAGCAAGAGAAAAGAGAAAAATCCGAGTCCGAAAAAAAATTAAAGGTTTGACAGGCAAGCCGAGACTGAATGTTTTTAAGAGCTCAAATCATATTTACGCACAACTAATCGATGACTGCACGGGAAGCACTTTGGCTGCTGCTTCGACGCTTGAAAAGGTTTTTAAGGAAAGTCGAAAACATACAGGTAATATTGAAGCTGCACAAAAAGTAGGTGAGATTATCGCAAAAAATGCATTACAGAAGGGAATAAAGGAGATAGTTTTTGACAGAAATGGCTTCCTCTATCACGGACGTATAAAAGCGTTAGCTGACTCAGCCAGAGAAAACGGGCTCTCTTTTTGAGAGGGAGAAATAGGAGGCGGTAATTGATTAAGATAGATATCAATGAATTAAATTTAGTGGATAGGGTAGTACATATAAGCAGGGTAGCAAAAGTAGTGAAGGGTGGGCGTAGATTCAGCTTTTCAGCGCTAGTTGTAGTCGGTGACGCAAACGGTTATGTTGGATATGGATTAGGAAAGGCGAATGAAGTTCCGGAAGCTATCAGAAAAGGTGTGGAACAGGCCAAAAAAAACCTAATACATGTTCCTATTGTAGAGGATACGATTCCATATGAAGTATTGGGCCGTTTTGGAGCCGGCAAGGTGCTGATAAAGCCTGCCTCAGCGGGGACAGGGGTGATTGCAGGCGGTGCAGCCAGGGCTGTCTTAGAGGCGGCGGGTATTCATAATATCCTGTCGAAGTGCATAGGCTCTAATAATCCGCATAACGTTGTAAAAGCAACCGTCGAAGGATTAAAAATGCTTAAAAGCCCGAGGGAAATATATTCAAGAAGAGGGTTGGCAGAGTAATTCAGAACAACGGAGATGCCTAACATGAGTGAGATGATATCTGTTAAATTAATTAAAAGCCCTATAGGCAAACCACGAAAATTTCGTGCGGTTCTTTTGGGCATGGGGCTGACAAGGTTAAACAAAATTGTTCAGCTTGAAAATACAAATGCTATTCAGGGAATGGTTCGAAAAGTTGCGCATATGGTGAAGATTGAAGCCTAAATATCATTAAGGAAATAATTATGCAATTAAATACATTATCGCCTGCTAAAGGATCGACAAAGAAAAGAAAGAGAATAGGAAGAGGCCAGGGATCAGGCCACGGGAAGACTGCTACAAAAGGGCACAAGGGCCAGAAAGCTAGGAGTGGTGGCAGCATTAAGGCGGGCTTTGAGGGTGGACAGATGCCTATGCAGAGGAGACTGCCAAAGCGCGGTTTTACTCCTAATAGCCGGATAGAATATTCAATAGTTAAGATATCAGATTTTAATATATTTGAAACAGGATCTAGTGTTTCAATCGAAGATATGATGAGCACAGGATTGGTCTCAAAGAAGAATATGCCTGTTAAGGTATTGGGAGATGGTGAACTTGGTAAAGCATTGAACATTGCAGCACACAAATACAGCGCATCTGCAAAAGAGAAAATTATTGCTGCAGGTGGAAGTGTTCAGGAGTTGTCGTTTTGATTTCTGCCATTCAGAATATTTTTAGAATACCAGATTTAAAGAAACGAGTTCTTTACACAATGGGCATGCTGGCTGTTTATCGTGTCGGTTGTCACATACCGACGCCCGGAATAGACAGCCAGGCATTAGCCCATTTTTTTGCTCAGGCACGAGGTACATTGCTTGGCATGTTTGATATGTTTTCAGGGGGTGCTCTTGAAAAATTGACAGTCTTTGCACTCGGAATCATGCCGTATATTTCAGCCTCGATTATTTTTCAACTCTTAACGGTTGTTATACCCGCTATAGAGAAGCTATCAAAAGAGGGTGAGTCAGGCAGAAAAAAAATAACGCAATATACACGCTATGGAACAATTGTCTTAAGTGTAGTGCAAGCCCTAGGAATAAGTATTGGGTTAGAAAGCATGACAGGGGCCGCTGGCGAACTAGTTGTTCCCAATCCCGGTTGGGGCTTTAGGATTATGACAGTGATAACCTTGACAGCCGGCACCGCCTTCATAATGTGGATGGGGGAACAAATGTCTGAAAAAGGTGTAGGAAATGGAATTTCCTTAATCATTTTTGCAGGCATAGTCGCAAGAATACCCGTAGCAATTATGAACAGCTTCAGGCTGATGAAAACAGGAGAAATCTCGTTATTTATTCTGCTTTTGATCATAGCATTTATGCTGTTAGTTGTTGCTGCTATCGTATTTGTTGAGCGAGGGCAGAGAAGGCTTCCTATTCATTATGCAAAAAGGGTAGTAGGGTTAAAAACATATGGAACGCAGACATCACATCTACCTTTAAAGGTAAATATGGCAGGGGTGATACCCCCGATATTTGCATCATCGATTATCATGTTTCCTGCAACGATCGCTAATTTTATCGACGTGCCTATGGTGAAGTCTATAGCACAGAGCTTCCAGCCTGGCAATTTAGTGTATGAGCTGTTTTATGTTGCTTTTATAGTGTTTTTTTGCTACTTCTACACAGCTGTAACATTTAACCCAACTGACGTTGCGGAAAATATCAAAAAACATGGGGGGTACATACCAGGGATTCGGCCAGGTAAGGAGACTTCTGATTACCTTGATAAAGTATTGACAAAACTTACTTTTGCTGGGGCTATATATATTTCTATTGTATGTGTTCTTCCTTCTCTTATGGTAAGTCAGTTTCAGTTGCCTTTTTATTTCGGAGGAACAGCGCTGTTGATAGCTGTTGGTGTTGGCATGGACACTATGGCTCAAATAGAATCGCATTTGATAACAAGAAATTATGAGGGATTCATGAAGGGGATAAGAATTAGAGGGAGAAGGTAAGGTAAAAAAATTTTGAATATGAATTATATGTCAGCACGTTAGTATAGTAGTTGCTTAATTGGAAAAGACGAAAGTCTTTTTTGAGTAGACTGAATCAAAGGTGTAAATTTTGATTGTACTTAAATCTAGGCGCGAGATAGACAAAATGAGGGCGGCTGGAGCCATCGTTGCGCAAATTCTAAAAATTGTATCTGATTCAGTAGCCGAGGGTGTTTCAACGGAAGAACTAGATTCTATCGCTGAAATGGAAACCCTCAAGAGAAATGCAAAACCTGCCTTTAAAGGCTACAGTGGGTACCCATATAGCCTTTGCTGTTCAATTAACGAACAGGTGGTTCATGGAATGCCCAGCTCCAGGAAGCTTAAAGGTGGAGATATTCTGAGCATAGACTTTGGAGTCTTATATGAAGGGTTTTATGGCGATGCTGCTGTTACTTTGCCGGTCGGTAAAATATCCGCAGGTGCACAAAAACTCATTGACGTGACTAGGGACTCCTTGCTGTCCGCAATAAAATTCGCTAAACCTGGAAGACGACTTTCTGATATCTCGCATGCAGTGCAGTCTCATGCGGAGAGTAATGGCTTTTCCGTGGTACGTGATTTCGTTGGTCATGGAATTGGAACAAGTCTGCATGAGAGTCCGCAGATACCAAATTATGGTTCTCCTGGGAAAGGGCTTGTACTGAAGCCTGGTATGGTGCTTGCGATTGAACCTATGATCAATCAAAAGGGATTTGGAGTCAAAGTGTTGGAAGATGGGTGGACTGCGATTACAGTAGATGGTGGTTTGTCGGCTCATTTTGAGCATACTGTCGTTGTGTGTGAAGGCGAGCCAGAAATATTGACAAAATGCTAGCCTAGTAGAATATGAGTCTTAAAAAAACAGATTTGGGCCAAGGGGATTAGTATGAAAGTAAGGGCGTCTGTCAAGAAAATGTGTGATAAGTGTAAAATCATCAGAAGGAAGAGAATAGTTCGAGTGATTTGCGAAATTCCGAAACATAGTCAGAGGCAAGGATAGTCTGCACAGCGAGGAGGGGTATTGCTTTGGCACGTATATCGGGTATTGATCTACCAAAAAATAAGAGAATAGAAGTTGCTTTAACGTATATCTATGGAATAGGAAGGTCTTCGGCAAAGCGAATCTTGAAAGAATGCGGCGTCGATGAAGATACTAAGACAGATAATCTCACAGAAACAGAAATTGCCAGCATTAGAGAAAGCATTGATAAGAGCGTCAAGGTTGAAGGTGATCTCCGAAGAGAAATTTCAATGAATATCAAACGACTTATGGACTTGGGCTGCTATCGAGGGCTTAGACATCGAAAAGGTTTACCTGTTAATGGGCAGCGTACCAAGACTAATGCTAGGACAAGAAAAGGACCTGCACGAACTGTTGCAGGTAAGAAGAAGTAGTTATTAGTTCATGGAGGAATAATGGCAAATCCGGCGCGTAAAATAGTTCGAAAAAAGAAGGAAAAGAAGCATATTCCTACAGGCGTCGCCCATATTCAGGCGACATTTAATAATACTATGATCACCATCTCTGATCCGAATGGTAATGTTATCGCATGGTCAAGTTCTGGGAGTAAGGGCTTTAAGGGGTCAAGGAAAAGCACACCATTTGCTGCTCAAATAGCAGCGGAAGACGCCGCAAAAAAAGCACAGGAACATGGAGTCAAGAGCATAGAGGTGTATGTAAAGGGTCCAGGTTCTGGACGTGAGTCGGCATTAAGGGCTTTGCAAGCAGCGGGATTCCTGGTGAATTTTATAAAGGATGTAACCCCGATTCCCCACAATGGATGTAGACCGCCAAAGCGAAGAAGAGTCTAAGTTTTCATAGAAGGAGGAGTATTAATTGGCTAGATATACAGGTCCGAGCTGCAGGCTTTGCAGGCGCGAAAATGTAGAATTATATTTAAAGGGCGAGAGATGTTTCACCGATAAGTGCGCAATTAAAAGAAGGAACTATGCACCAGGTCAGCATGGCCAATCAAGGGTTAAAGTTTCTCCTTATGGAATTCAGTTAAGAGAAAAGCAGAAAGTGCGCCGGATTTATGGTGTATTGGAAAAGCAGTTTCGCGGGTATTTCCAGAAAGCTGAAAAAATGAAAGGAATCACCGGAGAAAATCTGCTTTTTTTATTGGAAAAAAGGCTTGATAATGTAGTTTACCGGTTGGGGTTTGCTACGTCTAGAACACAAGCTAGAATGATTGTAAGGCAGGGACATATTCTTGTTAACGGAAAGCGAGTAGATATACCTTCATATCAGATGAAAGTTGGTGACATAGTATCATTGAAAGATAAGAGTAAAACAGTTGCAGCAATCATTGAATCGATGGAAGATGTTGTGAGGCGTGGCATACCTCAATGGCTAGAGCTCGATAAAGAAGCTTTCAGCGGTAAAGTGAAGTCTATAATATCTAGAGAAGATATCAGCACACCGATCCAGGAGCAACTTATCGTAGAGCTCTATTCTAAGTAAATTGAAAAGACACGCGCTCCTGGGAGGCTATAGATGCACAAGAATTGGCGAGACCTGATTAAACCAAAAAAGGTACAGGTTGAGTCAGATACACTATCTGACACATATGGTAAATTTTCTGCTGAACCATTCGAAAGGGGATTTGGAACTACTATAGGAAATTCCCTTAGAAGGGTATTGCTCTCATCACTTCAGGGTGCGGCAATTTGTTCAGTTAGAATAAAAGGGGTTTTGCATGAATTCTCTGCAATACCTGGTGTTACTGAGGATGTTACAGACATTATTTTGAATTTAAAAGGTGTCCGACTGAAGTTAATTGGTTCCGAAACACGCAATGTCAGGATCATTCATAAAGGTGATGGTGTTATAAAGGCAGGAAATATAATAACAGACCCGAACGTAGAGATTCTTAATCCAGAGCATCATATCGCAACTTGCTCTAAGGATGCAAATCTTGAAATTGAACTGGGTGTAAAAATCGGTAAAGGATATATTCCATCGGACAGAAATAGAGATGAGAAATCACCCGTTGGAACTATACCGATTGATTCAATATTTTCACCAATTCAGAAGGTAAATTTCAGCGTTTCTAATGCTCGCGTTGGTCAGATGACTGATTACGATAAGCTGACAATCGAGTTGTGGACGGACGGAAGTATCAAGCCAGACGATGCTTTAGCATTTGCGGCAAAAATACTTAAAGACCACTTAAGTATTTTTATAAATTTTGATGAAGAGGCAGAAGAAGTAGATGAGATTGAGGTTGAAGATGATAGAGATAGAATTAACGAAAATCTGTACAGATCGGTAGATGAGTTAGAGTTGTCAGTACGTTCCGCAAATTGTTTGAAGAATGCCGGGATTAAACTGATTGGAGAGTTAGTTTCTCGAACTGAGGCAGAAATGCTTAAAACACAGAATTTTGGCCGGAAGTCTCTGAATGAAATTAAGGATGTTCTGGCCGATATGGGTCTTACTTTAGGAATGTCTATTGATGATTTTCCTGATCCTGAGACCATGAGGCGAATAAGAGGGGAAAGTCAGGAAGAAGAATAAATGACTTTGTTACTGTTGGAAAGGGTAAATAACTATGAGACACAATAGATCGGGCAGAAGGTTAGGTAGAACAACAAGTCATAGAATTGCAATGTTTAGAAATATGGTTACCTCATTTTTAAATCACGAGAAAATTGTGACAACGGACTCCAAAGCAAAAGAGTTGAGACCAATTGCGGAAAAAATGATAACACTCGGGAAAAGAGGGGACTTGCATTCTATCAGGATGGCAGCTTCTTATATAAGAGATAAGAAAACTGTTTCAAAACTTTTCTCCGCAATTGCTCCCAGGTATGTCGAAAGAAATGGTGGATATACAAGAATAGTAAAGATTGGTACGAGATTAGGCGATAATGCAAAAATGTCATTGATTGAACTTGTCTAAAAACATAATATAAGATTAAGATATAATAAATCGAGAGTTATTGCTCTCGATTTTTTTTGTTTATATATGTTCAAATGCAGGAATACTCATATTCGAATAGATGAAGGCTGGGAGGTAACATTGACAAATTATGCCAAGTGGAATATAGTTTCCCCAAATTAAATCTAAATGGCGTGCTAAGCGATTGTTATCGCTTGCGATATGCCAGTCAAGTGATAAGAATGAAAGATCTTAAAAAAATTACAAAAAACAGATTTGTACTGTTTCCTTCGTCAATCAGTCGCTTCTTTGTAAGGAATAGAAGGGCTAAAAACTCATATAGAATAAAACCTGAAAGTAAGAAACAAAAGAGAATATTAAGGTTCGTTCTGACTGTAATATGCCTGATTTTAGCGGTTTATCCTGTCAGTTCCTTGTTGAGAAGTGCAATTTCAGGATTAATATCTTTAAAGGGCAAGGAGTCAGGTAGAGCTAATGCTGCTTCAAGAGATCAAGTAGCATATAAGTCGTTTAGTGAGGCTGCTGATGCATTGAGAAATGCTCATCTGGAAGGTGAAAAGCTTGTTGCTCGACTTTCAGATGGTGGCTTGTTGACCTATACGATTTCTACATCGCTTCAGCGAAGAGTAGAAACAGTCATGGCCGAGAATTCCGTTCCTTATGGAGTTTTTGTTGCTATTGAGCCGAAAACAGGAAAGGTCTTGGCTCTTACAGGATATTCGATCTCGCGGCCTGGGTGGGAGGGTGAGGCTTATAAGAACATATATCCAATGGCCTCTTTGTTTAAAATGATTACTGCCTGTGCGGCGCTTGAAGAAGACAAGATTGAGCCAGAAACCTTGTTTGCTTTCAGAGGTTCTTCTTATTCAGAAAATCCTAAGTATTGGAGTGTGAATCCAAAGAAAGTCGGGCAGCAAATGCCGCTTTCGATTGCAATGGGTAAGTCCATTAATCCTGTGTTCGGCAGGCTTGCAAGTGATGTTGTCGGACGTGATTCTATAATGCAATTTGTAAATCGATTTGGGTTTAATCAGAATCTTTTTCCTGGCGCGAGTATTTTACCGAGTACCGCACCTGTTCCTAAGGATGATAGTGAGTTGAAACTAATGGGATGCGGTTTGGGACGTGAAGTTAAGATTTCTCCATTGCATGCGGCGGTTATGATGGCCGCTTTGGCAAACAAAGGGACAATGATGTCTCCGGTGCTTGTGGAAGAGAGGAGAGACACTCAAAATAGTATCCTTCCAGTTGAAAGAGCCAGGGTCATAGGCCAGTTAGTAACGTCAAAAACAACTGAAAAGCTTTCGCGCATGTTAATGACTACAGTTACTGATGGTACGTCGCGCCGTGCTTTTCATGATAGGAGTGGACGGCCTATATTGCGGAACATTAACATCTGCGCGAAAACCGGGTCGATAAATGGGACGGACCCTGAGGGCAAATACACTTGGTTCGCAGCTTATGCACCAGCGGAAGACCCGAAAATTGCACTGGTTGCTTTAATTATCAATCAGGGAAAGTGGAAAATTAAGGCTTCTCGATTGGGTGCTGAAGCACTTGAGGAATTTTTTAGGGATGATGCTTTTGGAAATATCAATGAAGACCGCGATAATATATGACAGCAATACTGTTATTGCACTATAGTAGTGATGACTCGAATAGAATCAGCTATTGGTAATTATGGAGAGAAATGCTTCCATTTTGCATCTCACCAAATGTGAAATGTGTTATCCAGTCGCCTAGCGAAAGCAGAATTCTTTCCTTTCCCGATGTAATTTTACGCAGGAGGGGAATGTGAAAATGAGCGGTAATCACTACATCACAGTTCTCGCGAAAGCAGTGGTCCGCGAAATTCATCAGAATAAGTTCATAGTTCCATTTTGTATTTCTTTTGTTATGATTCGTTTTACTGTTTTTAGACATGCGCTCGGCGATTCGGAATAATATCTTTGGCGGAATAATAGGGAAAAGAGCCTTTGAAGCCCGGTTGCGTAGAAGGAAGCGTAAAATGCGGTATCCGTATTCGCTAGAATTTATCTGATCCCCATGGCATAAAAAGCATTTTTTTCCATCCAGTGAAAAAACTTCTGGCGATGGATATATGGTTGCTCCTGTAGTTTCTGAAAAAAACCTTCCCATGTGAAAGTCATGATTGCCTTCAAAATAGATTATCCTTGTTCCGTTAGCTGAGAGTTTCCCTAATTCCTTCAATATAGGAAAATAGTGAGGAAAAGCTGAGGGATGATAACCAATCCAGAACTCAAAGAGATCTCCCAAGATGAAAAGAGTGTCTGCAGTTTCTTTAATCTCGGATAGAAATCTATGAAGAAGCAGATAGTTTTTGTCAGTCGGATTGCGTAGATGGGCATCCGCAATAAAATATTTACGCATTTATGCAATATAAAGAAAAATCAAAAAAAGGTAAAGGTTACCAACGACGATTTTAGCTGATTCAAACGATTGCTAAGTGTTGTCAAGAGGGCCGTTGAGAACTATGGGCTTCATGCGTGACGTTGAGATAATATGGGATGACTTGCTTGATGCGTTTGAGAACGTTGATCCGGAAATAGTATTTTATCTTGATCGTGAAACAGGAGAGGTATTTTCAGTTCCCATTAATTACGAGGATGACGACTTCTGGGAAGAGATAGAGATGAATGAAGAGAGATACTTGCAGATCCCTGATTTTGACCACGATCAGGAGAGGCAACTTCTTCATGATTTCATAAAGGGAATGAAACATAATCCCCTGAAAGGTATCTTGGAACGCTCCTTCATGGGAAAGCGCCCGTTTGGCCGCTTGGACGAGATTCTCTCCTTTTACCCTGAAGAGAAAGAGAGATTGATTGCCCTGAGGGATGAGATGACTACCGGGCGCATACGAAACTGGTTGGAACTTAACGATATATTTTTCTCTGACGAGACGGCCTGAACGTTTCAAAGGCGCACATACTACACTTCCCTCTCCCTTGAGTTCACTTTCCTTTTTCTCCGTAGGTATTCCAACCAAGTTATTGAAACTCTTTTAGGATCATGAAAAAGGTTTTCAGCCTTATATGGAAACCTGTTTCCGGCGGTAGTACGGATATATGAACAGATAATTACCGTATTAGTTATCACGGGAGGATGACATGCAAAAGATAAAATTCTCCGTTTCGGGTATGTCATGTTCATCCTGCGCGAGTCGTATTGAAAGGGAGCTTTCCGGAAAAGAGGGTGTAAAAAACGCGGCAGTTAATTTCCCCCTTGAAGAACTTTTGTTGGAGTATGATCCGTCACTAATCAGCCCTCGTGAAGTTGAATCTATCTTAGTGAAGCTGGGATATGCCGCCAGATCCAGTTCTGGTGAAAGCAACGACAATTGCCGGTCCCAGCGGAACTGGTTCCTGTTCAGTCTGGCCTTGTCTCTCCCTGTCATGTTGACCATGTTTGCTCATGACCATCCGATGGCTGGATGGGTTGGCTTTCTGCTTGCCACTATTGTACAGTTTTCGGCCGGCCTTACCTTTTACCGCGGCTCCTGGTTTGCGCTCAAAAATCGCGGCGCCAATATGGATGTCCTGATTGCTCTGGGAACTTCCGCTGCCTACTTATACTCGGTATTGGCGTTTTTCGGAGCATTCGGCGGCCATGGCGCGGTTTTTTTTGAAACATCCGCAATGCTGATCACCTTTATCCGTCTGGGAAAATATCTTGAGCTCCGAGCACGGGGGCGGGCTGGGGACGCTCTGAAAAAACTTCTGCGGTTGCAGGCCGACAAGGCCAGGCTGCTTACTGAAGAAGGGGAAGTTGAGGTTGCCGCCACCTCCGTAAAGCTTGGTGATATTCTCATGATCCGGCCGGGTGAGACCATACCCGTTGACGGTGTGATCGTTGAAGGCCGCTCGACGGTTGATGAATCCATGATTACTGGTGAGTCATTGCCGGTGGAGAAGGTGATTGGAGATACTGTTGTAGGAGCGGCGCTTAATCGAAGCGGTTCTATTACAATAAGGGCGACAAGGATAGGCGATGACGCCTTCCTTTCCCAGATAGTGCGAATGGTCCGGGATGCGCAAACAGACAAAGCGCCTATACAGCGTTTTGCCGACAGGGTATCGGGTGTCTTTGTTCCCATTGTAATTATCCTTGCGCTTTCCACATTTGTTGTCTGGTTCTACCTGCTCCAGCACGATTTCCTGTTTGCCTTTCGTCTGGCTGTTTCTGTAGTCGTTATTGCCTGTCCCTGCGCAATGGGTCTTGCCACTCCCACTGCCATAATGGTCGGAAGCGGTGTCGGACTCAGTCGGGGAATACTCGTGAAGAGGGGATCTGCTTTGGAAAATATTTCCAAGATACAGATCCTTCTTCTGGATAAGACCGGGACTCTCACCCGCGGGGAGCCTGCCTTGACGGACATCCTTACCGCAAATGCCGTTTCAAAAGATAAGTTTATCGAATACCTTGCCGCCGCGGAGTCACGTTCAAACCATCCCCTTGCTGTTGCATCATTGATGGCTGCCCGTGAACGGGGCGTGTCAATAGAATCGGTTCAGGGCTATCGTGAAGAAGAGGGGTATGGAGTATTCTGCATCTATAGAGGTGAAGAACTCGTTGCGGGAAATGTCCGTTTGCTGGAGCGGGAAGGCATCAATCAGGAGTTCATGGCGGAGGATATCAGGCGGCTTTCATCGGAAGGCAAGTCCCTGGTTTTCCTCTCAGCGGGTGGGGTACTGTTGGGAATTGCGGCCTTTGCCGATCTCTTGAAGGAAAACTCGCGCCAGGCAGTGGCTGAAATGAAAAAAATGGGTATCGAGGTGCGCATGCTTACCGGTGACCGTCGTGAGGCAGCGGCTGCGATTGCCAGGCAGGCTGGCATAGACACCTTTGAGTCCGAAGTTCTGCCTGACCGGAAACAGGATGTGGTTCGTGAGTACCGGAAAAGAGGTCTGTTTGTAGGCATGGTCGGTGATGGCATCAACGATGCTCCAGCGCTTGCGTTGGCGGACGTTGGGATTGCCATTGGCAGCGGCGCCGATGTGGCGAAAGAGACTGGTGATGTGGTGCTGGTGCGTAATGACTTGATGGACGTTGTTCGAGCCATAAGACTTGGCAAGGCGACCCTTGCACGCATCAAACAGAATCTGTTCTGGGCTCTCTTCTACAATGTCCTCGGGATACCAATTGCCGCCGGCTTGCTTTACTATCCTTTCGGCATTACCCTGAATCCCGAATTCGCGGGCTTGGCGATGGCTCTTTCTTCTTTTTCCGTGGTAGTGAATTCTCTGCTGCTGAAAAGAGTTGAAGGGCGACTGTAGGCATTTGTTAAAGAACACGGGCTTGAAGGTGCATCGAGAGTCGCGCTTTTGCTGTTCCTGGAATATTGTGTCTATGGTAGCTTGTACTCCTCTGCTCAAGCTTTACGGTGAGCTGATCCTCTATTGCTTATCTGAAAAAATCTTCCGTGGGGCTGAAAATGATTGAAATACAGAATGCCAGCAAGATTTATCATCAAGGTGGGGAGGATGTCCCCGCGCTTCGTGATGTCTCTTTCAGGATCAAAAAGGGGGAATTTCTCTCCATCATGGGGCCGAGCGGTTCCGGGAAAAGTACACTGCTTAATCTGATCGGTGGACTGGACCAGCCGACATCGGGAGAGATATTTATCGACGGCAGCCCCCTGCATGGCATATCAGATGATGAACTCACCCTTATCAGGCGGCGCAAGGTGGGGTTCATCTTTCAGTTCTTCAACCTGCTTCCGATACTTACCGCCGAAGAAAATGTCGCCCTGCCCCTGCTGTTGGATGGATTCCCCTTTGCACGGGTCAGGGAGAAAGCCGTGACCCTTCTGGAAAAGGTCGGTCTGGGGGGGCGCATCGGACACCGTCCGGAACAGCTCTCCGGCGGCGAAATGCAGCGTGTTGCCATTGCCAGGGCGCTTGTCACTGATCCGGCGGTACTGCTGGCTGATGAACCGACCGGCAATCTTGATTCCAACCGGAGCAAAGAAATACTGGAATTGCTGAAAGACCTGAACAATAAAGGCCAGACCATTGTCATGGTTACCCACGACTCCAGTGCGGCTCTCTTCGGCACGCGGATTGTCAGACTGAAGGATGGTAGCGTTTGTGAAGACACTGCTGCTGAGGAATGTCCCGCATGAATGTCTGGAACCTGATTCGCCATATCAGCCTGAAGCATATGTGGCTTCGCAAGGCGCAGACACTCCTCTCGATTGCAGGCATCTGTCTGGGAGTCTCCGCCATCGTTTCCATCGGTGTCGTAAACAGGAGCGTCGTACACTCCTATGAGGACACGTTCGACCGTATCACCGGAAAAGCGAAACTCCAGATTACCGGCGCCCAGTCAGGCTTTCCCGAGTCTCTGATCGAGAGAGTCCAGAATGTTTCCGGGGTTGAATACGCCGTTCCGGTTATTGAAACAGATGGAATGCTTGTTTCCGGCAAGGAACGCTCCATTATGATCCTCGGTATTGATGTCCTGGTGGATACGCAGGTTCGCGACTACAGCATGGCGGGTGAAAGCGCAGATATCCCTGATCCACTTCTCTTCCTTGCCAGACCGGATTCCATACTCGTGACAAAGACGATGGCTGATCGTGAGGGATACCGGATTGATCAGGAGATCGAGGTGCAGACGGTGGAGGGAATTCGCACCTTTCGCATCAGGGGGATATTGAACCCGGAGGGGCCGGCAAAGGCAATGGGCGGAAATCTGGCTGTGATGGATATCTATGCGGCCCAGATGGCATTCGGTAAAAACGGGCGCATTGATCGGATAGACATAAGCATCAGGCAGGGGGAAGACCTGGAGACCGTCAGTAAAGCCATCTCCGATGCCCTGCCGGATGGCTATGTTGTGGACACGCCGGCTGGCAGGACGCGTCAGGTGGCGTCCATGATCTCCAGGTTCCAGAACGGTTTCAATCTCATCAGCTATCTTTCCATATTTGTCGGCATGTACCTGATTTACAATGCAGTTTCCATCACGGTGGTGCATCGTCGAAAGGAAACGGGAATTCTGCGGGCCTTGGGCTGCAAAAGGAAGGAAATACTGCTGTTGTTCCTTGGGGAGACGCTTCTGATTTCGATCATAGCATCCCTTCTGGGCGTCGCGGTTGGCCTTCTGCTGGCGAATTCGCTGGTAGGCTCCTTCGGCAGGGTCATTTCCGAAACCTATGTCCGGACTTCCGTAACCGGAATCCATGTTACCTGGTTTTATCCGATGTTCGGTCTTCTCTGCGGAATCCTGGCCAGTCTTGCGGCGGCCCTGTTTCCCGCCCGGGCGGGGTGCCGGATCACCCCAGCTTCGGCAATCAGGTCTGTTCCCTATGCCGAAGAAGGCTTTTTTACCGCGAAGAGGCTGAACACGGGCGGCGCCGTCTGTCTGGCGCTCTGCCTTTTCACGCTCGTCATGTATAACACCATGGGCGATTCTCCCCTGACAAAATACACGCTCTTTCTATTCATCGCGCAATTTCTTCTTGCCATTGGCGTTTCCCTTTTCACCCCTGAGTTTCTAAGGCGTTTTGTCGCGGTATTCAGCCGTCTGTTTTGTTCCTTTTTTGGGGCCGCCGGGAGGTTGGCTGGCCTGAACCTCCGCAAGAACCTTACCAGGAACTCTGTTGCCGTTGCGGCTGTCTTTTTGGGGATTTCGGTATTTGTCGGCAGTTATGGTTTTGTCTTCAGCGTAAAGGAGTCGGCAATCCGCTGGCTGGATTCCATAATCAAATCTGATATTATCGTTACTTCCGGACATCCTAGCTCCAGCGCCAATGCGCGGACAATTCCGATGCCGGCACAGTTGGGGCGCGAAATCGAAACTGTTCCGGGCGTGCTGTCGGCCTCCGCATGGCGCAGGGTCAACATTCAGTATGCCGGGAAAAACGTTCTTCTTTCCGCGGCGGAATTCAGGCAAGAGGCTGCCCAAAACTCTGAGGGGGCGAGGCCGCCTGATTTGACGGCTCTTTTGTCGGACAGAGACAACGTGGCGGTGAGCGAACCCTTCGCGGCAATTTTCAAGGTAAAAAAAGGAGATGCCATAAAGCTGCCAACGCCGGGCGGTGAGGTTCGATTCGGGGTGGCTGACATCGTCGTAGACTACACGAGCGATACCGGCGTGGTCATGATGGACATTAAGACATATCAAAAGTATTGGGGAGACATGCTCTGCAATTCCTTTTCGGTAAATATCGGGAAGGGCGCCGCTGTGTCGAAGGTCAGGGAGGCGATTCAGAGACGTTTCGGCAAAGACCGGAAGCTCTATGTTTTATCGTCCCAGGAATTCAAAAACGAGATTCGCCGTGTACTGGATGATATGTTCATCTTCAACCACGCTCTGAACATAATTACCTTGACCATAGCCTGCCTCGGGATCATTGTTACCCTGTTCGCATCGGTGATGGAGAGGACAAGAGAGATTGGAACACTCCGCTCCATTGGTATGTTGAGGCGTCAGGTTTACGGTGTCGTGATTCTTGAATCCATGCTCATGGGCCTGGCCGGAGGTGTTCTCGGGTCAGCGACGGGAATCCTTGCCGGATGGGTTAACCTGGAAGGCTTTTTCGTGGCAAACTACGGTTCCGCGGCCAGCTATCATATCTCTGTCAGCGCTGTCGTGTGGGCACTTATTCTTTCCGCGTTCATGGCGGCGCTTGCCGGTCTCGTTCCTGCCCGCAAGGCCGCTAAAACCAATATCGTGGAGGCACTGTCGTATGATTGATGCGCGTTTCGTCCTTTTATTATTAATACTCGCGGCCATGTCCGTGCAATCCGCATATGCCATGAACGGCAGGGATGTCTATGAAAAAGTGCAGGAGGTGCGCACAAGGGCGCTGGATCGTAAAACGGAAGCGACAATGGAGCTATATGACCGGGGAGGGGGGAAGCGCACACGCACCCTGACCGAGTACGGCAGGAACGCGTCGCCAGAAGCCTACAAGGCGCTTGTGGTTTTCAATTCTCCCGCGGATCTGAAAGGGGTTGGATTCCTGATCCATGCCCATACCTTTTCCGATAGGGATCTGTGGGCCTATTTCCCGGAATACAGACGTGTCAGGCGGATCCCCAATTCATCCCAGGACGACTCGTTTTTCGGTTCCGACTTCTCCTATGACGACTTCAGCGGTCCTCCGAACCTGAACGATTACAGCTTCAAGATACTCAGGGAGGAGAAATTTGATGGCAAGGATTGTTATGTTGTCGAGGTGAAACCTAAAGAACGCCGCAAGTATACGAGCTATATCGCCTGGGTGGCGAAGAATCTCTGGATTCACACGAAGATCGATTATTATCAGGGCAGGGACCTGTATCGTTCAGGAGTTTTCCGGGACATGCGCAATATAGACGGTATTCCGACACCGTTCAGGATTGAAATGCGGAATCTCAAAACCAGACACAGGACCGTGCTCAACATACGAAATATACGTTATCGCACGAAATTTTCCGATGAGCTTTTCTCGCAACGGGCACTGGAGCGTGGCGGCCGATAGTATCCGGGCATGCGCAAACTCCGGACGGAAGCCGGTCAGCGGAGCTGTCTCTGGATTAATGATCATTTGCGGTATTATTTTTATTTCAGGAGGTGTGCCATGAAGAAAGCCTTTATAACGTTTGTTGTTTTTGCCTGCCTTGCGCCGCAATGCCTTGCTGAAGACTTTCTCTCCGTTTCCGGCAGGCTCAACCTGCGTGGCGTCATCCCTCTGAACAACAGCAGTCCCACGGAATACCCCAGTCTTCTGGGGCGGGTCAAGATTGACACCAAACCAGCCACATGGCGTTTTCATATGTGGCTGGAAGGCGGTTGGGACGGCAGTGTCGACCTTCCAGCCCACGACCATTCCGTTCTCAAGACCTGGGACGAGGTATATCAGAGCACCACGCCGTTCCTGGAGTTCAAGGAGCTGTACGGCGCCTATTCAACGGATTTTCTGGAGATACGCGCCGGTGTCCAGCGCTTTTCCTGGGGAAGGCTCGATGAATACCCGGTCAATGACCTTTTGAACCCGTGGGACAATACGCAGTTTCTGAGGAAATCCCTGGAGGACAGAAAGATCGGGGTTCCGTCCCTTTCCGCGCGGCTGAACAAGGGAAACTGGAACATGGAAGCGGTGTGGGTCCCGCTCTTCGTTCCTTATCGACTCCCCCTGCCTACCGAGCGCTGGGCGGGCTATAGTGAAATAGCCGCGCTTGCGGAGCGGTCTGATGTGGAAGTCTTGACAAGGCAGCCGGAACTCCCTCCGCGCACGCTGAAAAACAGCTCCGTTGGTCTCAGGCTCCAGAATACAGGAAACATTGATTGGGCCGTTACCCTCTTTCACGGCTATGACCCTAGGCCGGTATTCAAGGCAACCGAACTGGTTGTATCCGCTCAACCCGGCAGGATGCTCATTGATCCGGGAGTTGAGCCGGACTTTAACAAAATGTCCTCAATTGGTATCGACGCGGCTACCGTGAAAGGCGACTGGAGCATTCGCGCGGAGGCGGCCTACGCCTTCGGTCGTTACTTCAACACGAAAAGAGAATTGTGGGGATATCCGGCTGTGATCGCTCCAGGCTCATACAGGCTGAACCCGAACGAACACAAGAGCGATACCATCGAGTACGGTGTCGGGGTTGACTATCGCCTTTTCGAGGATTGTCTGCTTACCATGCAGGCCCAGCAGACAGTGATCATGAACAGACCCGATACGCTTTATGACAGGAAATTCGAGACCCTGTTCTGGGGCAACCTGAAGAACGGTTTCATGAACCAGAAAGTGGAGACAAACCTGAATCTCGCTTATAACCCGGAGCATGGAGATATCATGGCAAAAGCAAACGCCTGGTATGTCTTCACTGATTACTGGAAGGCGGGACTGACCGCGGTGGCCTTCTGGGGGCCGTATGAATCGCTGTTCGGCAGGTATAGCAAGAACGACCAGATTGAGGCGGAGGTTGTCTTCTCATGGTGATTACCTGGAGCGTTCAAATGACAGGGGTGCAACGATGAAAAGATTTATTGGAATCCTGCCGGCCGCCGGCATTGCGTCAAGACTGCGCCCCTTCCGGTACCCAAAGGAACTGCTGCCGGTGCTTTTTTCAAGGGACGCGACCACCGGCCGCGCCCGCCCGGTGGTCGCCGCTGAGTATTCGCTGCTTGCCATGCGTGACGCCGGGATTGAGAAATGCATCATAATAATCAATGAGGGTAAGCCGGAGATCCTGAAGTATTTCGGAAACGGGGCCGACCTGGGCATGAATCTGGTGTATGCGGTACAATCGAAACCGACAGGGCTTCCCAGGGCCATCCATGCCGCCGGTGACTGGCTGGACGGCGCTCATGTGTGCCTTGCTTTGCCGGACACGATTTTCCGCCCCCGGAGCGCTATCCGTGAAATATGCGGGGAGATACGAAGCAATGGTTCCGACCTTGTTCTGGGGGTGTTTCCTACCGATGAGCCTCAACATCTGGGACCGGTAAGGTATTCGACGGACGGGCGGGTGTTGGAGGTCCAAGACAAACCCGTGGAGACAGAACTCCGGAATACCTGGGGGGTTGCCGTATGGTCGCCGAGATTTACGGAGTTGCTTGCCGGGAGTGTCGGCGCGTGGGAGATGAAGGAAAAGGACGAGAAGGAGCATCCCCTTGGCGAGATATTCGATGAGGCGGTCCGTTCTGGCTTCATGGTCCGTTCCGTATCCTTTGAAAACGGGGATTATATCGATATCGGCAAGCCGGAGGGGATACACTCCATTATAATGGACGGTCCGGAGTGTCGGTTGGAGTGACCGGCTACAGGTATGGAACCTTCCTTTTCAGATCAATCCCTTTCAGTTCTTCAAGCAATTCGCAGGCCCGGCCAATGGGATCAACACCATTAAATCTTCCCGCCAGATCCCGGAGCCGCTCCGCCACCAATGGGGAGGAAAGCAAGGCCCTCGTTTTTTTTGTCAGCAAAGATCCATTGAATTTTTCTGGCGGGATGAAGTCTCCTACTCCCATTCGTTTCAGTCGCACAGCGTCATCCGGTTGGTTGAAAGCGATGGGCATTATGATCTGCGGTACACCGGTGGCCAGCGCCTGGGCAACCGTACCCATGCCGCCATGGCTTACCAGCAACGCGGCATGGGGCAGCAGCGAATCCAGGGGAATATAGTCGCAGTGCATAACATTTCCGGGTAGAGTTTTTGGCAGATGTTCCCGGTATTTTGTAAGAAGAATACCAAGGCAATCAAGGGAGTTGCAGCAATGAACCGCGGCCTTGAAAAAACTTTCAGCAAATCGGTTATAAGACCCTGGGGTAAAGACGAGAAGTGATTTGTCTTTCCTTATGAAATCAGATACTTCCGTGTTCTGTTCCAGCTGCGCCGGAGGATCCCATAGAGGGAACCCGGTAAGAACTGTCTGCTTGGGCCAATCAGGCTGATAGGGGGAGTACCAGTCAGGATAGAAAGCAATAACCCGATCCGGTGAGCAATACCATTTGTCATAATATCTCCGCACTGAAGGCAATCCCAGTTCAGAACGGAGGGAATTGGTTTCCGGACCTAAATACCGATCTATGAAGAATCGGTCCATAATCCATAACTGTAACCGCTTTGAAATCTTTGGAACCCAGTCTTCAAGTATCATCGGTTTCGGACACACTGGTGTAGTATGGAGGCTTCGCAGTTCATTGGGACAAAGCAGGATTGTTGCCAGTGGGACCCCCAGCTTTTCATTGGCGATTCTGGCGCCGAAAAGACCACAGCGAGCCGCTACGACCGTGTTTCCTGTTTCGTAGTTGTCCGCAATAATTTGAAAAGTTTCTCTCATCGGTTCAATAGTGCACCATTTGCCGGCGGCATATAAAGCCTTTATGGGATCGGAGAGGTCGGGGGTTCTGATAAAATCATTGAAATTGCTCGAAGATTTGAAACCAATGAATCTCAATCCATGCGACCTGAAAAGCGATTCGAAGTGAGGATTTGATATAACCACAACCTCATGTCCCCGGTTTTTAAGCCGTAATCCCAAACCGACATAGGGGTGTATGTCTCCGTATGTTCCAATTGTTATCAGGAGCGCTTTCATGCATTCAGTCCATTTCTTTGTGAGTATTGTCCTGTAGTTCTTCCAGAAGCTCACAGGCATATTTAATTGCATCAAATCCCTGGAAACGCTTCGCCAGAGTTGAGCATTCATCGGAAACATTTATTGAGCCCATGAGTTTTCTCAATTTACATGCCAGCAGATGTCCCGTGAACCTTGAGGGAGGGATAAAGTCGGCTACTCCCATACGTTTGAGTCTTATTGCATCGTCAGGATGGTTGTATGCTATCGGCATGAGTAATTGGGGCACACCGGAGGCAAGCGCCTGAGCAATCGTGCCGATTCCACCATGGCTGACCAACGCGGAAGAGTGCGGGAGCAATGAGGCTAAGGGTACATATTCGAAGTGAGCTATGCTTTTAGAGAATTTAGCGGGGAGTAACTGTCTGTGACGTGTGAGCAGTATCCCCCGTTTTCCCAAAGTGTTACAACATTCTACAGCAGCGGAAAAAAAACGCTTTCCATAGTGGATGTATGATCCGGTAGTGAACACGATAGGAGGGTCTCCTGACACAGCGAAATCAATTGCTTCTCGTGACGATTCCAGCCTATTGCAGGGATCCCACCGGGGAAAATCAGAGAGAAGGATGTTTTGGGGCCAATCAGGTTGGGCCGGGGCATACCAGTTGGGGAAAAGACCTATAACTCTGTCATTTGAAAAACACCATCCATTGAGGAACCTCTTTATTTCCGGCAACCCAAGTTCCTTACGAAATCTGTTTGTTTCAGGGCCCAGAATTCGATCAACAACAAACCTGTCCATTACCCAGAACTGAAAACGTTTCAATATCCTGGGAATCCAATCACACAGAAATAAAGGTTTCGGCAGGACAGGGGATTTGAAGATACTTCGCAGCTCGTAGGGAAGAAGTACCAGAGTAGCTAACGGAATTCCAAGATTCTCGCCGGCGATTCTGGCGCCAAATGAATAATATGGCGCTACGGCAACAGTTCCGCCATGCTTGTAATGCTGTGCAATAAAACTATATACTTCCCGCATCGGCTCCAGTGTACACCACTTGCCGGAGGCAATTAATGCGGATATTGGTTTCCCATGATCAGGCTTGCTGTAAAACCTGGTGTAATCACTGGAGCTTTTTAGTGCGCAGAAATCAATTCCCTGGCTTTTGAACAGCCCTTCGAAGTACCGGTTCCCAGCAGCGTATACATCATGACCGCGTTTCTTCATCTGTAATCCCAAGCCCAGGTATGGGTGTATATCTCCGTACGACCCCATGGGCAGCAGCAGTACTTTCACGGTTGTTCATCCCCTCTCATAATCTGAATGCTTCCGCCTTACTTTCCGCATTGCCATGTGCTACTATCCCCTTCCATGAAGATATATCTTTCAGATCCCTTCGTCTGGGCCTTCCTGGTAATTGCCTTCGTCTGGCTTCGAAGGACGTTCATTACCCTTCGCACGCTTCATTCCGTTCCGGTGATACGTCCTTCCGGCGCTTCGGCGGACATTGCTGACTGTCCGCTCGTTTCAGTAATAGTTCCCGCGCGGAACGAAGAAAACAATATTCGCCAGTGTATTGTCTCCATCCTGGAACAGGATTATCCCAACATGGAGATTATCATCGCCAACGACAATTCGGTCGACGGAACCGAGGATATCATCCGTTCGTTCGGCGAACGGGTCATCTGCTTCAACGCGCCCCCGACTCCGCCGGGCTGGACCGGCAAAAATTCCGCCCTGCATGCCGCTGTCGACAAGGCTTCCGGGGAGTGGCTCCTTTTTACCGATGCGGACACAAGGCATGAACGGACCAGCGTATCTTCCGCATTCCGGCATGCATTACGTCACAATCTGGACTTCCTGACTCTTACGCCGAGATGCCTGGTGGATTCCCTGGCGGAAAAGATGATCCAGCCGGGGGCCATGGGATATATGGGGCTGTGGTTCCCCATGGACAGGATAAACGATCCGCGAAACAACCTCTGTTTCGCCAACGGCCAGTACCTTTTCATGAAGCGGTCCGCATATCAATTGATTGGCGGACATGCCGCGGTCCGTGGAGAGATGCTGGAGGACTTTGCTTTCATGAAAAAAGCAAAGCAACATTCCGTGCCTTTCCAGTGCGCCTTCGGTGTCTCGGTCTACGGTACCCGCATGTATGATACCTTTTCCGCCATATGGCGCGGATGGCGGAGGATATACCTCCATGCCTTCGCCAGGGATTGGGCGTCTCTTCTCCAGAAGTCCATGGGTGTCTTTCTTTTCTCTTTTCTTCCTTTTGTCCTGTATGTATCGGTCCTCGCCCGTTATGCGGCCAATCCTTCCGGTCTCCAGGCCGTTGTCGCGGGCACGGCGACGATAGCCCTGATGATGGTCATATGTACCACTGTCTGCGCCATAATGAAGGTCAAGCTCTGGTACGTAATTTACCATCCGGTCGCGGCCCTGGTCCTGATCCTGATCCTGCTGGACGCCTTCCGCATGGCGGTCACCAACGGGAAAACGCACTGGCGCTGAAACGGGCATGAAAATGCCGAGGGTTCAAGCGGAACCTTCATCCATGGAGCGATAAACCCTTCGGCGAAAGCCTTCCAGAAGATCCCTGGCGTCTTCCTGGGTGATGTGCCGGGGATCGTAGTTCATCAGGATACGCAACCTGCCCCCGTAGATGTGGGCGCAGAAGGCGGCGTGCATCCGCTGCCGCAGCGGTATCACGAAATCAACGGATTCCAGTCTCAGGCCGCCGACAACCAGCTTTCCGTCGTGGCGCGGCAGCGGGGTCATGGCGAAAACCGCCCCGATGTTGGAAAAGCAGCTTGTGGCGCGGCAGGTATCTTTCGCCAGAAAACGGGGCAGTCCGCCCGGCAGTCTCCGCGCTATGGCCAGCGACAGAAGGAATGTGTATTGAAGCTGGTTCTCCTTGATCAGTTGCATCTCTTCGTGGATTGAGCGGAGCAGAAGGTCCGGCGCCTTTATATCCGTGTGCCCGCGATCCAGAAACACCAGGCTGAAGCTGTTTGCCATGGGCATCCGCTGATCCGTCGCGCCTCTCAGGCTCATGGGTACCGAAACGCGGAAACAGTCGGCGCCGCTTCCCATGGCGCGTTCTTGCCGCCAGCCTGATATGGCGAGAAACAGGTCCCGCATCAGCAGGTCGCCCGCGTTCACGCGCCCTTTCCTCCCCGCCGCGAAAAGACTTCGTGTTTCTGTCCGGCTCAGCTCGAACATGATGGGGTTCGGGAACGAGGCCGGGCAGCCGGTTACAGACTCATCCTCTCCCCGGACGGCCAGGGGAACCGGAGCGTTCCTTATGAATTGCAGCACGCCCCGCAGACCGACCGCCTGCTTGTGCAGCATTTTCATGAAACCCCGGCAGGTGAGGCGAGGCGCGCCCCTCCGCAATAACCTCGCCTGATCCGGTGTCCGCGCACTTCCATCCGACCCCGCGCCGCCGGTCAACCTGGCATACTCTATCATCAGGTCTTCCATCAGCGAGATCAGGCCTTGCGCATCCGTGCAGGCATGGTGCGCTTGAACCAGCAGATCGTGACCGTCTTCTCGATTCACAACCTGAAACCGGGTGGCTGATTCCAGGCTGAGGTCCGTGAAGCAGACGGGGGTGAAGCCGTTGGCCGACGGCGTCGCGTCCCATTGCACAACTGGCGGTGTTTCATGGTTATGCCGCCATTCCGGTGTCCCGAAACGTCTTTTCTTTACAGTGGCATAGAGAAGGGGGTGTCTCTTGGCAACGGACGTGAGCGCCGCCTCGAAATGTCCGGCGTTGAGGAAACCGGCAAAGCGCAAGCGGATTACCCCTGCCATGGGATGCCCGGGATGATCGTCGCAAAGCATGTATTCTTCCATCGGAGTCAATGGCAATGGAAATAATGGGCGCGCCGGGTTATTTTCTGGCTGGATTGATGGTCGCATGCGGGGTCTGAATGGTTCGGTTATATGGACGGCGCCGTTTCGGGCGCGCAGGGGGATTCATCTCCGGATCGATAGTACATTGCGTATTTTTCACGAAGGTCCCTCTTCAGTACCTTTTCCGTAACGCCGGTGGGCAGCCCGTTCTTATCGGCAAAGAATATCTTGCGGGGCGCCTTGTACTCCGCCAGGCGGTTCCGGCACCAGCAAAGGATCTCCTCCTCCGTTGCCGGCGAAGACAATTCAACGATGCCGATGGGCGCCTCTCCCTGCAAGGGGTGGGGGACGCCTATGACCGCGGCGCGGGCAACCGATGGGTGAGAAGCGATTGCCTCTTCCAGCTCCGACGAGTAGATGGAATATCCTCCGCACTTGATGACATCTTTGATCCTCCCCTTGACGCGGATGAGACCGAAGCGGTTCCGGGCCGCCAGGTCTCCGGTTCGCAACCATCCATCCGGAGTCATAAGCGCCCGGCTTTCTTCCGGGTTTTCCCAATAGCCGCTGGTTATGCCCGGCCCTGATATCTGGCATTCCCCGCTCTGTCCGGCAGGTGTTTCCACGCCGTTTTCATCTACGATTCTGACGCGGAAGGGGGGGATGGGGATACATAGGTCTCCGGCGCCTGGAAGGAACGGCGCCTTTATTCCCATCATGGCGCTACCGCCCAGTTCCACCATGCCGTAGAAGTCGATTAGAAGCGGCGGCGCCAGCCTTTTGCCGAAGATCCGGTAGAGCGCTCCATAACGGAGAAGGGCCGTTCGGACCGGTTCGGGGAGACGGTCGCTGGCGGATATCCACATGCGGATACCGGCCAGGCGGCGGGGATCTGGGTCGGCTTTCAGAATCCTGATGAACATGGCGGGAACGCCGATGAAAGAGGTTATGCGGTGTTTTTCTATCATTTCCAGGACCCGCGCGGTTTCGAAACGTTCCAAAAACAGGCCGGGTATGCCGATAATGAGGCCGTACAGTGCGGCGCTCACCGCCATGATATGGGCCCATGGTAGGGTGAACAGGGCCAGTTCCTTCCTGCGGATGAACGGCGACAGGATTGCCGCCGAAGCGGACCCTCCCAGGAGCGCCCTGCTGGAGAGCATTGCGCCCTTGGGGGCGCCGCTGGTGCCGGATGTGTGAAAGATGGCGACCGTTTCGTCCGGACCGACATGGGCCGGCGCCAGGGGAGGCTTTTCCAGGTGTTTCCCGGAGATGCGCAGGAAGGTATTGTCCATAAGCGGTTCATGGTCGGACTGGATCATGACCGGGACCGTCGGCGAATCTCCCGATTGGGCATACTTCTCATACAGCGGGCGATCCGTGACCATGATGCCGGCCTTGCAATGTTTGACGATTGCATGGACTTCCGCGGGTGAAAGGAGGGGGTTCAGCGGAACGGCGACACCACCGGCGCGGATGATGGCCAAGAACCAGCGAAAGCAACGCGGGTCGTTGGTCTTGTAAATAACGACCCTGTCACCCTTTGACATGCCACCCTCTTCTACAAGGAACCGGCTCATGGCGCAGACCTCGTGATGAAGTTCCTCGAAGGTCTGTTTCCTTTGGGGCTCTCCCGATAGGGAGGTCATGTCTTCATGGTAGCTTACGATCCGTTCGCGGCGCAGGGGAAGGAGTTCATCAAGGAGCGAGGCGACGGTTACATTCTTGCTTCGCAGCAGTCGTGATACCTTGCTCATGACCGTCCCGCCGGAGGCAGAGCCCCCCAGTCGGTATCCCTGCAGAAACTGAAGAGTTTTTCCAGGTACAGGGATACGGCGGGCGCCTCGATGCCCCGTGGAGAGAGAATCTCTTCAGAATTGGTTGTGTCGAAGACGGTTCTCACCCTGAAGTAAGGGCGATAGGCCGCTCCATCGCGCAGAATACGGCGTCTTTTACCCCAGAGCGCGATATGCAGCAGGGGGCTGAGGAGATGATAGAAGAGGTTCGGGTTCACGAAGCGGGGAGGCTTGAGGGAAAAGAAGCGAGCCGCCGCTTCCGCAATCCCGCCCAGGGTTGCCCCGTGTTTCGCGCCGGCGCAGAGGTGAAAGCATCTCCCGATGGTCTTTGTGTTAAAGGAAAGTTCAACAACCGCTTCCGCCACGTAATCCACTGGCGCCAGATCGATGACCGCATCCGGGTAGCCGGGCACGGTCCGCCATCCGTACTTGGCGTAGATTTTCAGGGGCCAGTAAAGGGTTTTGAAGCTGGTGGTGGCCCCGGTGCGGGAATCTCCGACGATAATGCTCGGTCTGGCGATGATCGTGGGAATGTCCTTCATGCGCGACCGGACCAGTTTTTCCGCTTCACACTTGGTCTGTTCGTAGGTGTTGCGGAACGATTGGCCCTCATCCAGTTCATCCTCCCGCGCAAGCCCTTCTCTCTCGCCTGCGACAAAGGCCGTCCCGATGTAGGTAAAACTTTTCAAATCCCTGTTTTTCACCGCCTCTTCCGCAAGGTCCAGAACATTGCGCGTACCTCCCACATTGATCCGCCGCGCATGGTTGAGGGGATGGTCGAAACGGACGGTTGCCGCGGAGTGGATGATCCTCGTCAGTCCCGAGGCAACAGCCCGGAAGTCATCGGGAGACAGACCGCATCGTTCAGCGCTGATATCGTCGGAAGGAAAGACTTCAATGCGGGACAGGACCTCGTCTCGTTTATGCGAAGCCGCGACCATGTTTACCATGGCGTGAAGGCGTTCCTGAACGGATTGCCCTTTCTTTCCGCGCACGAAGACCACCAGACGGGCTTTGGGCAGTTTTTCCAGGAGAACACCGATAATTTGCTGGCCGAGAAAACCCGTGGCCCCGGTGACAAGGATTCGTTCACCTGCGCCTTCCGACGGCATAACCGGCCTTGGTTGCGACTGCTCTGTCGTGAATGTCATTATGCGGTCTTGAGTTCGGCCAGTCTGTCCCAGAATTCCCTCTTGGAGAGGCGGCAGCGGGCTGACGGTCTTTTGTAGAGTTCGCTGTTCGTCATGCGATCCCAGATTTCTTTCAACGAAAGCTCACGGATGTTGCCGAAGGAGAAGGGGGTGAAGTCGCACGGCGAGATTTCTCCGTTGGCGCGCAGGTGCATCTGGACCATTGCCGCGGGGCATCCTTCCGCCGCGCACGGATACGCGATGCTGGAAAACATGGTCTGGTGGACGATTCTCGGGTAATCCGGTTTCTCGTTGTATCTTTCCCGGAAGTCACGCAACCGGTCGATTTCCTCGTCAGTGAGAGTACACTCGTGATGATTCAGGAGTCGCCCTGTGGGCACTACGTCGAAGATGAAAACTTCCAGCACATTCAGGGATTTGGCCAGGTCCATCATCGCGTCCATCTCGCCGGAGGCGAGTTTTTCCCTGGTGGCGAAGGTGGAGATGCCGGTGGGGATGCCCGCCTGCTGGCAGCGCTTCAGCCCTTCAAAGGCCTTTTCGGCAAGGCCCGGCCTGCCGCGGTTGGTGTCGTGCTGCTTCGGGTCGGAGTGATCGAGGCTTACGTAGATGCCGAAGAGGCCGGCCTTCTTCAAACGGCCTACGATTTCTTCGGTCAGGAATTCGCCGTTGGAGAACATGGTGCAGACGCTGCGCTTCTTGTCGACTGTCTCGACGAGATCGTAGATGCCGTCGAAGAGGAGCGGTTCGCCGCCGGTGAGGACAACACAGGTCGTTCCCAGGTCGACCGTCTGCTCGACGACGTCTTTCAATTCGGCAAGGGTGAGAGAGTTGTTTTTCTTCCGTACCTCTTCCTGGTAGGGTGCGGCGGAGCAGTGCTCGCAGGAGCACTGGCAGTCATAGTTTACCGCGATGGTTATGACATGTGGTGTCCTCTTCTCAAATGAAGCGGTCTGATTCTCCTGATCTTCATGTCCCGGATGGATATTATCTTCCATGATGAGTTTGATTCTTCGACGCGCCACAGGAGAACCGATGGGGGGGCTCACCAGCGAAAACGCCTTGTGCCCGTTTTCCAGTTCGATGACCTTTTTGTTCAGAACAGCGTAATTGTCCTGGGCGCGCCTGTAATTGGCCATGTTGTTTCTGATGGCTGTCCGTTGCCAGGATTTAAGGTTTGAGCTCATGTTCCATTCTCCCTGCTGATGATCTGCGCTTGTCTTTCCCTGGTATGGAGCGGTCGGAGTGTCACAAGTGGAAAGAAGCAGCGGCATAGGCGTTGACGCCCGTTGATTTATGGATAAAAAAAGGTATTCGGTGAGCCGGGAAATCGGGATTTTTCATTGAAAGCATTCTAAAATATGATCACTATAGCGAAGGGAAGAGAGAGAGTCAAGGCAAGTGGCAGAGATTGAACAGGATGATTAATTAATAGTTATTGATACAATCTTGTCTTTGTGTCGAAACAGGCTTCACTTCTTGTGGAATATCAGCTTCGCGGTTGGCATCGGGTCATGGAACCTTTCTTCGGGAAGAAGGATGGCGCCTTCGAAATCCCGGAAGATTCGCGTGAGTTCTCCAGGCGCCAGCAGGTACTCCTTGTTATGGTTATGGGGCACATACGGGGAATCAAGGAGGGTGTCGAATACGAAGACTCCCCCTGGATTGAGGGCTTTCACTGACAGGGGTATCATGTCCCTGAGCAGAAAGTTGAAGTTGATGATCAGGTCGAATGATTCCGTGAAGGCGTAGTTTTCGAGATTCTGCCGGCGAAAATCGATCTTGACCCTTTCACGCTCCATCCATGCCCGGGCCTTTTCCAGCCCGGCGATGGAGATGTCCAGCCCCAGGACATCGAATCCGTGCCTGGCGAGGAAGATGCTGTTTCTCCCTTCACCACAGGCGATGTCCAGAGCGCGCCTTCCGGGAACCATGTTTTTAATAAGATCAATATTTTCCGAAAGGTAAATGGATGGGTCCAGGCCGAGCACGCACTGTTCGGTACGGAAGCGTCCATCCCATTTCAACAAATCCTCGCGGTTCGGTTCTCCGTCCATGTCTCTGTTCCCGTTTCTTTCATTTTTTGTGTCCCATTGTCTCTGGAATGTCGTTTCGGGTCAAGAATGAAGTTTCAGTTTGTTCCACGGATTTTTTATTATCAAGCCAGTTTTTTGTTCAGATCGGGAAAAATCAGCCGATAAGATAAAATAGTGTTTTACGCCATCCATGGAGTGGGGGCATATGAGCGGAGCTTCTTCGTGCGCACACCGTGCGGACATTTCCGTCAATCCGCGTTCAACATACAAGGAGCAAAACGGGATGAACACTGAGCTTGAAATGGCCCGCATGCACTTGCAGCAAAAGGTGAAAGAGCTGGAGGAGCAGATAGCCGAACGTGAGAGAGCCGAATCGGAAATGAAAAAAAGCGAGCAAAAATGGCGCTCCCTTTTTGAAAACCTTCCGGGCGGAAGCTATATCGTAAACCATGATTGCATCATCGAGGATGTGAATGATGTCCTGTGTGACGTAACGGGATACCGCAGGGATGAGTTGATAGGTCAGCAATGCACCATCATCTGTCCGAAAGGACCCCACAAATGCCCTATCTTCGATCTGGGCAATGATCGCATCGACAACAATGAGACCTCTGTCAGGGCCAAGAGGGGGACTCTCGTCCCCGTCATAAAGAGCGCCCGCAGGATTCCGATTGGCGACAAGGAAGTGATCGTTGAGAACTTTCAGGATATTACCGACCGCAAGCACCTGGAGGAGCAACTGCACAACGCCAGGAAGATGGAAGCCGTGGGACAGTTTGCCGGCGGCGTGGCCCACGATTTCAACAATATTCTTACGGCTATTATCGGATACGGCACGCTCCTCAGGGCAAAATTGCCGGAGGGTGGCCCGTGTCTGGCAAGGGTGAATCAGATCCTGAGCGCGGCGGAAAAGGCCTCGAATCTTACCAGGAGCCTTCTTACTCTTGGAAAAAAGCGGGTGGCCGAGTTGGCGCCACTTTGCCTTAATGAGTGCGTCACGGGAATAGAAGGACTGCTCAGGAGCCTGATTCCCGAGGATATGGAATTCGAAGTCCGGCTGGATGAGGATATCCTTACGATTATGGGAGACAAGACCCAGATTGAGCAGATCCTTATCAACCTCATCACCAATGCCAGGGACTCCATGCCGGACGGTGCTTCGGTAACCCTCAGCCTTTCTTCCTTCCATATGAATCAGGCTTTCGTGGAAACGAGGGGTTTCGGTCGGCCTGGCAAATACGCCGTGCTCACTGTCACGGATACCGGCGAGGGGATGGACAGCGAGACCAGGGAAAGGATATTCGAGCCGTTTTACACTACCAAGGGGACCGGCAAAGGAGCAGGTCTGGGACTTGCCATCGTCTATGGAGTCTCCCGGCAGCATAACGGGTTCGTCGAGGTCTTCAGTGAAACCGGAAAGGGGTCCAGTTTCCTGGTATATCTGCCTCTGATTGAGGATGCACGCCGGGAAATTGTGGCCGAGGAAGATACGAAGGATTTGTCGGGGAAGGAAACGGTCCTTGTGGCGGAAGATGAGGATTCAGTGCGGGATCTGGTGTGTGCCGTTCTGGAGAACAATGGTTACAAGGTGCTTTCGGCGAGCAACGGCATGGAGGCCGTAGCGAAATTCAGGGAACACCGGGAAGTTGTCGACCTGGCGCTTTTTGATGTGATAATGCCTGGAATGAATGGCAAGGACGCCTTTGATGAAATACGGAAGATGGCGCCGGAGGCGAAGGTTCTCTTCATGAGCGGATATACGGGAAATATCCTGAACAGCAAGGGAATTATGGAGGAAGGGTTGACCTTTATCGCCAAGCCTGTTTCTCCGGGCAAGCTGTTGGGCAAAATCAGGTCTATTCTTGACGCATGACGGGCCTATGGCCGCGGACGGAGAGATGGGGCGAATGTGATCACCCTCCGCTTCTATTCCTTTTCCGTGTTTCCACGAAGGTCTTCACGGCCGCATAAGCATAATCCGGAATTTCAATAAATTCGACGCCGAACCCGGCCGGAAGTGAAGGTTTTCTTCTGTTTTGCGTTCCGTTCAGCCACGCAACCCTTCCCTTTGATGAGATTGCAACCTCTTCCGGTTCCTGGAGAGTGAAGGCGAGCGTAAGCTCCATGTTTTTTTTGACCTCCAGTTCGCTTGCCAGATATGTTCCGCCGATGCTCAGATCCGCGCTTTCCCCATAGAGTGTTGATCCGTTCATTCTGTACGTCATGGTTGTGCGGCATGGAATGCGTACTTCCCGCCTTTCCACCGAGGACAGATGTTCATGCGCCTTTTCCAGGAATATCCTCCTGTCAATGGGTTTCGTCACGTAATCATCGCATCCGGCTTTTCTGCAGAGTTCCACGTCTTCATCTCTTCCCGATGAGGTTACCATGACGACCGGTATGGAACCGAGTTCGGCGTCCGCTTTAATCTCTTCACAGCATGCAGCGCCGCCCATCCCCGGCATATGGAGATCCATGAATATCAGGTCAGGTCGTTCCGTCCTCGCCATCTCCAGCGCTTCTTCTCCGTTGGAGGCGGTAAAAACCCGCACCGGTGAGAGCCTTAGAAAATTCTTTTCCAGCTCAAGGAACAGCTTCGTGTCGTCCACCAGCAGTATTTTCTTTGTTGTCATGTCACGTTACCTCCCTGATTACCGGATGGTTATATCTATTTATTAATCACAAACGGAGTTTTTGTCCAGATGAAACAAGCGCACCCGGACGTTAGTGGAGATAAACCTGTCGCCAATGCCGCTTGGTTCCCGTATTTGTGGAGATGTAATGTCCGGGGCAGGGGGATGGTTGTTATCTGTCTTGAATCGATGCCCCGGCCGGATCGGGCATGGCCATCGGCTGGATGGAAAATCCATGGCGCTCAAGGAAATCAAGGGTTACTGCCAGACTTGGTATCCCGGTTCTGCCTCCGATGCGGGTGCATTTCAGGGCCGCCACCGCGGAGGCGAAGCGGATGGTATCGGACAGACTGCTTCCCCGGAGGATACCGAAGACATATCCACCGTGAAAGGCGTCACCCGCGCCCGTTGTGTCGACGGCATTTACCGGAAATGCCGGAACCGTGATGATTTCGCCGTCTCTGAAGGTTACGCTGCCCCGTTTGCCGAGGGTGATCGTGACCACCGGCGCTTTCAGCGCCTTTGCGGTGGAGAGAAAGGCCTCCGGCCGGCCGTCCCAACCCAGGTCAAGGGCGAATTGCTCCGCCGCCACCAAGTAGTCGCACAATTCGGCTACTTCCAGCATGCCCGGACGGACCCTGCCGGCATCGAGCATGATCGGGATTCCGCGCTCCCTGGCCTGCCGGGCGGAGAATATGGAAACCTCGGTCATCAGTCCGTCCAGAAGGAGAAAATCACAGCCTTCCAGAAAGTTGGGCGGGAGTTCGCCGGGAAGGAGCGGACCCCCTGACGGCCGTCTCCAGAATATGGTTCGAGAGCCCGTTTCTTTTTCGATGGCGATGAATGCCGTCTGGGAGGACGCGTTGCTTCTGGTAATAATTCCGCGGATACCGATCCCTTCGGCGATGAGCGATTCACGGATTCGGTCCGCCTCCGTATCGTCTCCGGTGACGCCGAGGAATTCACAGGGGGCGCCCAGGCGCGCCAGGGCCACCAGGGCGGTCGCCACCGGTCCGCCGCCCTGTTCGTGCCACTCCTCGACTTCCAGTTTCGTGTCAGGTTCCGGGAAGGATGGGACCACCGCCAGATAATCCCACGAGCATTGGCCTATACCTATGACTCGCATGCGTGCCTCCTGAGGGACTCGGAACAAACCGGGTCCCTTGGCGGCCTGGATGCCACAGGAAGTATATTCAGCGTCGTCATTTCTTTTCGTCCTTTTCCCCCTGTCCGGAGAACTTCTTCATGCACTCCAGCATCTCCCGCAACCTTGAGTCCACCCTGCGGTTTATGGTCCCTTCGGGATAACCTCCGTCCGGTTGTCTTTCTCCCGCCGGGATGCCCGTGAGGATCTCGATACCCTGGTCGATGGTTTCCACGCCCCAGATGTGGAACTTCCCTTCACGGACCGCTTCCACCACCTCGTCCTTCAGCATGAGGTTGCGCACGTTGCTTCCGGGGATCATCACCCCCTGATCGCCTGTAAGTCCCTTTGCCTTGCATACGGCGAAAAAGCCTTCGATCTTGTGATTAACCCCGCCGATGGGCTGGACCTTGCCCAGCTGGTTAACGCTGCCCGTTACCGCTATCCCCTGGCGGATCGGCGTTCCGGAGAGTACGGAAAGAAGGGCGTACAGCTCCGTGGAGGAGGCGCTGTCACCCTCGACTCCTTCGTATGACTGTTCGAAACAGATGGAGGCGGAGAAAGATAGAGGTTTGTCGTGGGCGAATTTTCCCCCCAGGTAACCGGTGAGAATAAGGACTCCCTTATCGTGGATTGGACCGGAGAGCTTTACCTCCCGCTCGATATTGACCATGCCGCCTCGACCCAGGAAGACGCGGGCAGTAACTCTGGAGGGCCTGCCGAATGCATAATCGCCCAGGGTCATCACCGAAAGGCCGTTCACCTGCCCCACTTCGGCGCCGTCGGTGTCCACCAGGAGGGTTCCCTCTTCGAAGAGTTCCTGCATCCGCTCTTCCACGCGGTTGCTCCGGTATATCTTCTCTTCCACCGCCTGCTTCACGAATTGCGCGGTTACTTCGGTTCCTCCCGCCCTTCGAGTCCAGAAATGGGCTTCCCTGATCAGGTCGGCAATCTCCATGAACTGGGTGGATAATTTTTCCTGGTCTTCCACCATGCGGCATGAATATTCGATTATGCCCGCAACGGCGCTTCTGTCGAAGGGGAGAAGATTCTGTCCCTTGCAGTGAGAGGATATGAACAGCGCGTAATCCTTAATTACCTCCGGTGTCCGGTTCACCTTGCTGTCGAACTCTGCCTTGACCTTGAAGAATTTGCGGTAGTCCGGCTCCATGTAGTACAGAAGATAGTAGATCCAGGGGGAACCGATCATGATGATCTTGGCCTGCATTGGTATGGGGTCCGGTTTGATGGACACCATGGTGATGATGCGGTACTGCTCCATGATGTCTTCTATCTTGATTTCGTTGTTGCGGATGCAGCGCTTGAGGGCGTCCCAGGAAAAGGGGCTGAGGAGCACGTCCCGGGCGTTGACCACCAGATAGCCGCCATTGGCCCGGTGCAGAGCGCCGGCCTTGATCAGGGTGAAGTTGGTGGTAGCGACCCCTCCCATCTGCATTACGTGATCGACTCGGCCGAAGAGGTTGTTGTAGGTGGGGTTGGCCTCGAACACCACCGGCGCGCCGCACTGCTCGCAGTTGTCCACAATGAGGTTAACCGAATAGCGTTCGAAGGAAGGTGTCTGTACCGGGAGTTTAAGCCCCGGGAAGGGGGGTTGCTGCTGTACCCCCTTGAAATCCTCCAGATTCAGCAGTATGTCCTCCTGGACGTCTTCCAGGTAGGTGATGACATGGGGAAACTCCGTGTATTTTGTCTTCAGCGGTTCGATATGGTGTCCCACCGCGGAAAGCCCCAGGTTCCTGTCCAGCCTGGCAAGGGCCTCCTTTACCTCTTTTTCGTTTTCCCGGATCTGGCTGATGAGGTCGCTCAGTTTTTCCTTGAGAGCATTGCCGATGGCGTCGATCTTTTCCTGCTCATTGGGCGCCAGCGCGTCGTACTCTTCCTGGGTGAGATTACGTTCGTCCTTCTGGGGGACCATCACCAGCCCTGAAACGGTCCTCTGGAGGGCGAACCCCTTCAGTTGCGCCTCCTGTTCCAGGGCCGAGAACATGGTGTTGTTCCGTTCCTGCTGCTCCTGAACAATGGTGGTCTTGTTGTTTTCGTATTCCTTGCTTTCCAGAGCCTTCGGTATGTCCGCCCTGACCCCGGCCAGAAGTTCGCGCATGTCTTTTTCCAGCTCATTGCCCATGCCGGCGGAAAGGGCGAGGGCGGTGGGGTTGTCCGGCGATTTGAAATTGTAGACATAGCACCAGTCGCTTGGCGCCGGTTCCTCCCTGGCCCTTTTTTTCAGGAGGTTCATTATGGATGAGGTGCGGCCTGTCCCGGCTTCTCCTGATATGTAGAGGTTGAAACCCCCTTCGGTCATTCCGAGGCTGAAATCGATGGATCGCAGCGCGCGTTCCTGGCCGATGGTTCCTTCCAGTTCCGGAAGGTCGTCTGTTGTGGAGAAATCAAGCATCTCAGGATCGCAGACCCATCTGAGATTATCGAGGGGAACCCTGAGGTCGTTGTCGCTCATATCAATCCTCCTTGGCATAAACCTGGTTTCGGCGGATGTAACAATCCATTGAGCCCGCCGGATGGCGCCGCCGGCCGTTCAGCTTATCTTGGAAAAAGGCGGTCTCACGCAAAGCGCGTATTCTTTGTCATCGCGTCCAGGGCCGACTCCCTGAGGGCTTCGGAAAGGGTAGGGTGGGCGTGTGGAGTCAGGGCGATGTCTTCGACGCTTCCGCCGTAGGCCATGACGGTTACCGCCTCGGAGATAAGCTCCGAGGCGCGAGGGCCGATTATATGAACGCCCAGCACCCTTCCGGTTTGCCCGTGGGAGAGGATCTTGGCAAACCCGTCGGTGTCTCCCAGGCAGCGGGCCCTGCCATTGGCTGAAAAGGGGAACCTGCCCACTGAATAGCGGATATCCTCTTCCTTCAGTTGCTCTTCCGTCTTTCCCACTGAGGCCACTTCCGGCCGGGTATAGGTCACGAAGGGGAGGAATTGGTATTCCACAAGGGACGCCTGGCCGGCGAGCCGCTCCGCGAAAACCGTCCCTTCGGACATGGCGCGGTGGGCAAGGAGCGGCCCCGGAAGCAGATCCCCTATGGCGTATATGCCGGGAGCGCTTGTCTGAAAGTTCTCGTCAACCAGTAACCGGCCGTTGTCGTCCATGCGGATTCCCAGCTCGGAGAATCCGAGGCCGTCGGTCTCAGGGGTTCTCCCCGTTGCGACGAGAATCCTGTCGCACTCCAGTTTTTCCACCTTTTCGCCCGACGCCACATACGTCATTGCCTTGCCGTCGCGGATTTCGGCGCTTTCGATCCGCGCCTGGAAGAGGAAGCGCATCCCCTGCTTCATCAGCGTCTTGTAAAGGGCATCAGCGGTCTGACGGTCTGCGTGCGGCAGGATCGAAGGTAACTCCTCCACAACCGTGACCCGCGAGCCAAGCCGGTTCCAGACCGATCCCAGCTCCAGACCGATAGCCCCCCCGCCCACCACCAGCAGACGCTGCGGTACTTCCGGGAAAGAAAGGGCCTCACGGGAACCGACTATCACCGCGCCGTCGAAGGGGAGGCCGGGAAGCTCGACGGAGCGGCCGCCCATTGCCAGAAGGACCTTTTTCCCATTGATGAGACGGGGGATTGCCGGAGCGTCCGGAGAGGTTACCGCCACCACCTGTAGTCCGTCTTTTCTGGCGCCGGCGGGTTTGGCGCTTCCCTGGATGTATTGAATCCTGTTTTTTTTCAGAAGAAAAGCGATGCCGTCGCCCAGCTTTTTCACAATATCTTCCTTGCGGGCCATCATCCGCGTCAGATCGAGGGCCGGTTTATCCAGCACGATGCCGTGGCCGGAGAATTGATGCCGGGCAAGCGAATACAGCTCGCTGGATTCCAGGAGGGCCTTGCTGGGGATGCACCCTTCGTGCAGGCAGACCCCTCCCGGTGTCCCGCGTCTGTCCACCAGCGCGATTTTCATGCCCAGTTGCGCGGCTCGCAGGGCGGCGGTATAGCCGCCGGGCCCGGCGCCGATTACGATAAGGTCATATATTTCTTCGGGCATCAGAAAGAACCTCCGGAATCATATTCAAAAAAAAGAGAGCGTTTCTTAACCTTCCAGCAGGGATTCTTCCGGTTCTTCGACGCACTCCCGCACCTTCTTCAGAAACAGCACCGCTTCCCGGCCGTCGATGACCCTGTGGTCGTAGGTCAGAGCCAGGTACATCATGGGACGGATCACCACCTTGCCCAGGAGAGCCACGGGCCGCTCCTGAATGGCGTGCATGCCGAGCGTAGCGCTCTGGGGCGGGTTCAGGAGGGGGGTGGAGAGGAGGGATCCGAATACACCCCCGTTGCTGATGGTGAAGGTCCCTCCCTGCAGATCCCGGATTTCCAGATGGTTGGTCCTTGTTTTTTCCACGAAACCGTTGATTTCCCTTTCGATATCGTCGAAACCGAGACGGTCGGCGTCACGGAGGACCGGGACAACGAGCCCCTTTTCGGAGCTCACGGCAATGCCTATGTCGAAGAAGTGCTGTCGCACGATATCATTGCCGTCGATTCGCGCATTTACGGCCGGGAATTCTTTCAGCGCTACCACGCACGCATTGACGAAAAACGGCATCAGTCCCAGGGAGAGGCCGTGTTTCTCGCGGAAGTCGTCCCGGTACTTTCGTTGCAGCGCGATGATGCGTCCCATGTCCGCCTCATTGAAGGTCGTGGCCATGGCCGTTTCCCGGCGCGCTTCGGTCAGGCGTTCCGCGATTCGCTTGCGGATTGGGCTCATGGGCGAGCGGGTGGCGCGGCGCCCCTTCTGGATTTGGTAGGCGGGCGCCTCCTCGGATTGGACCCGCTCCGCCGGCGCCGGCGCCTTTTCGGGCGCGGATGGTGATGTGACGGCATCTTCCGGCGCCGGCGCCGCGGATTCAGTCTCCGGTTCCTTCGCTGGTTCCGATTCCGGTTCCTTTACGGGTTTCTTCAAGGGGGCCTTTGCCGGTGGGATATTCATCAGGTCCTCTGCCAGGACCCGACCTCTTTTTCCGCTTCCCTTGATGGTTTCCGTCCGGATGTCTCTTTCCCTGGCAAGCTTGCGGGCCGCCGGGGAAAGGGGAGGGTGGCGCTGCTCCGGGGCGGGTTCGGCGGTCTCCTGTCCGTCGGATGAGCGGATGGAGCCGATCAGCGTGCCGATGGCCACGGTAGAACCCTCCGGAACGAGGATGGAGAGGATACCGTCAGACTCGGCGTTCAGCTCCAGCGTAACCTTGTCCGTTTCCAGCTCGCACACCGGCTCTTCACGGCTCACCGCTTCTCCGTCTTTCTTCAGCCATCTGGCCACCAGGGCCTCCACGATGGACTCACCAACTTCTGGGATGCGAATATCCATTTGTTGCTCCACCTTTTTGATGCCTTTATGATGTTGTTCTGATTCAAGGGCGAACACGAGGTTTGCCCCTACCGCATGGCGAAGGCTTCTTCCAGAATTCTTTCCTGTTCCTCCCTGTGGCGTCGCGGGGAACCGGTCGCCGGGCAGGCCGATTCCTCTCTGCCCGCGTATGCCGGTTCCGTGCCGATGATTGCCGTCAGGCAGGGCCTGATATGGGACCATGGTCCCATGTTGCGCGGCTCCTCCTGGACCCAGACGAATGCGCGCGCGTGGCGGAATCGGCCCAGTTCCTCCCGCAGGAGGTCTTCGCGCACGGGATAGAGCTGTTCCACGCGCACTATGGCGATGTCTTTCCGCTCCTCCCTCTGTCTCTTCTCCGCCAGTTCGTAGTACAGTTTACCAGAACAGATGAGCACGGTTCCTGTTTTTTCCGGGTCTGAGTCTGACGGCAGAACTTCCCGGAACCAGCCCGACGTCAATTCGTCGAGACGGGAGACACAGAGGGGGTGGCGCAGGAGGCTCTTGGGTGTGAGTACCACCAGGGGCTTGCGGAACGGTTGGTGAATCTGGCGGCGCAACAGGTGAAAGTACTGGGACGGTGTGGATGGAAAAGCGACCAGCATGTTTTCGTTGGCGCACAACTGGAGAAACCGCTCCGGCCTGGCGCTGGAATGTTCGGCGCCGTGGCCCTCGTAGCCGTGGGGGAGGAGGAGGGCCAGCCCGTTGGCCCGTCCCCATTTGGTTTCGCCGCCGGCCAGGAACTGGTCGATGATTACCTGTGCGCCGTTGGCGAAATCACCGTACTGGGCCTCCCATATGATCAGGTCGCAGGGGGATTCCAGGGCGTACCCGTACTCGAAACCAAGGACCGCCGCTTCGGAGAGGGGGCTGTCGCAGGGGTCAAATCCCGCTCCCTTGCCGGCAACTCCCCTGAGCGGCGTATGCATGCCGTCGGTCAGGATATCGTGGAGAACGCAGTGGCGCTGGCTGAAGGCGCCGCGCCGGCTGTCCTGGCCGCTCAACCGCACCGACACACCTTCGTGGAGGAGGGAAGCGAAGGCCAGGCCTTCCGCATTCGCCCAGTCGATCCCTTTTCCCGATACGACGGCCTCGTGACGCTTGCGCAGAAGCGCGGCGACTTTCGGGTGAGGCGTGAAACCGGCGGGGAGTCCGCACAGGGCGCAGGCCAGTGAGAGGAGTGTTTTTCTGGATACGCCCGTTTCACGTTTGATGGGGGAATACTCGGCTTGAATGCCCTCCCAGCGCCCGAGAAAGGGAAGCGGCGCAGGAGATTTTTCATCGGTGAAGGAAGATTCCAGGCGATCGTTTATTTCATCCATCATCTCTTCAATGGCGCCGGCCGGGATTCCCTCTTTCCGGATGCGCTTACTGTATGTCGCATGGACCGGCGGCCGGTCCTTGATGGCCGAGTAGAGCAGTGGCTGGGTGAACCATGGTTCATCACCTTCATTGTGTCCGTGGCGGCGGTAGCAGATGAGTTCCACAACGGCGTCACGGCCGGATTCCCGGCGAAAGTCCAGGGCGAGGCGCACTGCATGGACCGCCGCTTCCGGGTCTTCGCCATGGACGTGAAAGATGGGCGCGTCAATCATCTTGGCCACATCTGTGGTGTAACCGCTGGAGCGCGCGTCCATCGGTCCGGTGGTGAAACCTATCTGGTTATTGAGCACTATGTGCAGGGTTCCTCCGGTCCGGTATCCTTCCAGGCGGGACAGGTTGAGTGTCTCCGCGACCATCCCCTGTCCGGAGAATGCCGCGTCTCCGTGGATGAGAAGGGGGAGGACCCTGGCCACCCCTCCGGCGCCGAAGCGGTCCTGGCGAGCCCGCGCCTTCCCTTCCACCACCGGGTTGACGGCCTCCAGGTGGCTGGGGTTCGCGGCCATAGTCAGGTGAACGAACATCCCCGAGTCGGTCATTATGTCGCTGGAAAAGCCGGCGTGATACTTGACATCCCCGTCACCGGCGAATCCTTGGTCTCCCTCGTCGCGGAATTCGGCAAAGATGTTTTCATAGGGCTTGCCGAAGATATTCGCCAGTACGTTCAGCCTTCCCCGGTGAGGCATACCAAGTATGATATCCGTTACGCCCGATCGGGAAGCATGGCGCACCGCCTCGTTAAGGAGAACGATGAGGGTTTCGCCTCCCTCAAGGGAGAAACGGGTCTGGCCGGGAAACTTCCGGTGAAGGAAGGTTTCGAACAGGTATGCCTCCAGCAGTTCGCGCATGATGGAAAGCTTTTCCCGCGGGGTAAGGATGGAGCGGTTCCGTCGGGACTCCATTCGTTCCGCAAGCCCGCGCCATATCTCCGGTTCCTGGATGTGCATGAATTCCACTCCGATGGAGCGGCAATAGGTATCCCGCACCACGGACAGGATATCCCGAAGGGTGGCTTCTCCTTCCGGAAACCCTTCCACGGGGAACTTTTCGTCCAGGTCGGCATCGCACAGGCCGAAAGCGGATAGATCCAGGAGGGGATGTCCCGAACTGCATGGGGAGAGGGGATCAGTGCAGGCCAGGAGGTGGCCCATGTCCCTGTGACGGTGGATAAGGGATTGAACTGCCGCCAGTTTCCGTCCATACTCGGGTGAAACTGGTTCCGGTTCCGGAGAAAGGCCGGTCTCGAATCCGCTGAAAAAGGTATCCCACTCAGGAGTGACCAGGGTTGGAGATTCTTTCCAGATCCGGTACTGCTCTTCTATCCATTGGGGGCTTGCATTGTCGGGAAAGCTCATGGAAGACTCCGGAGATACTCTGTTTGCCGACGGAGGAGGAGATCGTTGAGGAGCAATGTGGGCACAGTATAGCAAAACGGTGAACGGTTTCAAACAACTCTCTTCATTAATTCTGCTTAGTCGAGAGATTTCTCAAGTCTGAATCCAATGGGCGTCAACAGGGATTGTCTAGTGGCGTTCCCATGTGCTATGGTTCCCTCCAAACATTCCGGGGTCTCCCGGGTCCGCCATAAAAAGGAGAATCACCATGTCCGACTCATTCACCCCCCGTTCCGTACTCGTCACTGGAGGAGCGGGGTTCATCGGTTCCAACTTCATCCACCACTTCCTGGGAGAGAATCCCGGCGTCCGGGTGGTAAACCTGGATATCCTGACCTACGCCGGCAACCTGGAAAATCTGAAAGGGGTGGAGTCGGACAGCCGCTATTCATTCGTCAGGGGAGATATCCGCGACAAGGAACTTGTGGCTTCCATCCTCTCCAGGGAGAAGATCGACTCCGTGGCGCACTTCGCGGCCGAGTCCCACGTGGATCGCTCCATCACCGGGCCTGAGGTCTTTGTGAGCACCAACGTCCTGGGCACACAGACGCTCCTGGAGGAGAGCCGCAGACATCGGGATTCGGGCGCCGTTGACGATTTCCGCTTCCTCCAGGTCTCCACGGACGAGGTATACGGCAGCCTCGGTCCCGAGGGTTTCTTTACGGAGAGCACGCCCCTTGCAGCCAATTCTCCCTATTCGGCCAGCAAGGCCGGCGCCGACCTGCTGGTGCGCGCATACCACGAGACCTATGGCTTTCCCACCCTCAACACCCGCTGCTCCAACAACTACGGGCCTTATCAGTTTCCTGAGAAGCTGATACCCCTCATGATCCATAATATCCTTTCGGAGAAGCCGCTGCCGGTATATGGAGACGGGCTGAACGTGCGCGACTGGCTCCATGTGAAGGACCATTCGCGGGCGGTGGAGACCGTGCTGAAGCGGGGCGTCCCCGGCGGGGTCTACAACATCGGCGGCAATAACGAATGGCGCAATATAGATATCGTAAATCTGGTCTGCGACCTTCTGGACGGCAAACTCGGCCGCACCGCGGGTACGAACCGCAAACTGATAACCTTTGTCAAGGATCGGCCGGGCCATGACCGGCGCTACGCCATCGACGCCTCGAAGATGCGGAGCGAACTGGGTTGGTCGCCTTCCTATACATTCGAAAAAGGTATCAACGAGACTATCGACTGGTACCTGGCCAACCAGGAGTGGGTCGGGGAGGTTACCTCCGGCGCCTATCGCGATTACTACGAAAAGATGTACGGAGGCCGCTGATGATAATCGTTGTCGGCGCCCGGGGCATGCTCGGGCGCGACCTGCTTGCCGTTTTCGGCGGCGAGGCGCGGGGCGTCTCCCACCAGGAGATGGAGATCACCGACCCCTCTTCGGTTTCGGCATTGCTGGCCGCGCTGAGACCCGCGGTGGTTATCAATGCCATTGCCTTTACGGATGTGGACGGTTGCGAGACGGAGCGCGACAAGGCGTTCGCGGTAAACGGCGAGGGGGTGCGCAACCTGGCCCTGGCCACGAGGGAGATCGGGGCCAGGCTGGTGCAGGTGAGCACCGACTATGTCTTTGACGGGAGCAAGGAAACGCCATGGCTGGAGGACGACCCCGTGAACCCCCTGAGCGTCTACGGCCGCTCCAAGCTTGTGGGCGAGGAGGCGGCGCGCCTGAATCCGGATCACCTGATCGTGCGTACCCAGTGGCTTTACGGACTCCACGGCAAAAACTTCATCGAGACCATGCTTCGCCTGGGCGGGGAACGGGAAGAGGTGGCGGTGGTGCATGATCAGGTGGGTTCTCCCACCTGGACCGTCGACCTCTCCCTGGCCATACGGGCGCTCCTGGAAAAGGACCTGCGCGGGACCTTCCATGCGGCCAATGGCGGATATTGTTCCTGGTTTGACTTCGCTCGGGCCATCTTCCGCGAGGCAGGGCTCGGGACGCGGGTCAGGCCCATAACCACCGAAGAACTGGGTCGTCCCGCGCCCCGGCCCCGCTACTCGGCGCTGGACTGCTCCAAGCTGACCCGTGAAACCGGCTTCACGCCGGAAGGGTGGGAAGAGGCCCTGAAAAAATACCTGAAAGAGAGGAAGCATTGATGGAGAGAGGCGAACGGCCCTGGGGCGGCTACACCGTCCTGGAAGAAAACAGGAACTACAAGATAAAGAGGATAGAGGTGAATCCCGGTCATCGCCTTTCCCTTCAGATGCACCACCACCGGAGCGAGCACTGGATAGTGGTTTCCGGCACCGCCCGGGTCACCAAAGGGGATGAAGTCTCCATCATCAACATCAACGAGTCCACCTTCATCCCCATGGGCAAGCTCCACCGGCTGGAGAATCCCGGCATCATCCCGCTCATCATCATCGAGGTGCAGAGCGGCGAGTATCTGGGAGAGGACGATATCGTCCGCTTCGACGACGATTACCAGCGTCTGGACGCCAAGGTCGAACCGGCGGACCGGGAGACTGTCGCCGGATGAGAAAAAGGATCAATCTGCTCAGGGAGTTCTCGGTACCGCTCATCGCCGGGGTCATCGTGGCCGTGCTGTGGGCGAATCTGGACCCGGCCGGGTACGCGTACTTCGACTACAATCATTTCTTTGGTCCGTTCAGCTTCCACTTCGTAACCAACGAGCTGTTCATGGTGTTCTTCTTCGGCATCGCCGCCGTGGAGATCACCCAGAGCTGCCTGCCGGGCGGCGACCTGAATCCGCCCCGCAAGGCCGTCAATCCCCTCCTGGCGACCCTTGGCGGTGTACTGGGTCCGGTGGCGGTGTATTTTCTGCTCAATTCCCTGCTGGGCAAGCCGGAATTGAGCAACGGCTGGGGGATTCCCACGGCCACCGATATCGCCCTGGCATGGCTGGCGGCACGCCTCGTGTTCGGCGACGGTCATCCCGCCATATCGTTTCTCCTTCTGCTGGCCATTGCCGACGACGCCATCGGCCTTGCCATAATCGCCATCTTCTATCCCGATCCCACCGTGCCGGCGGCGCCGGGGTGGCTTCTTCTGACCCTTGCCGGAATGGGGGCCGCCTGGGTTCTGCGCGGCGCCAGGGTGAAGAGTTACTGGCCGTATCTCCTGCTGGGGGGCGTGCCCAGCTGGTTCGGCCTGCACGGCGCACACCTCCATCCGGCCCTGGCCCTGGTGTTCATCGTGCCGTTTTTTCCCCACCAGAACCGTGAAACAGGGCGTCTCTTCGAAGAGGACCCCCGCGACCGTTCCACCCTCTCCCGCTTCGAGCATGACTGGAAGATTATCGTGGATTTCGGCCTGTTCATGTTCGGGCTGGCAAACGCGGGGGTGGCCTTCTCCGGGGTAGGACCGGCCACTTGGCTGGTGTTGTTCTCTCTGCTGGCGGGCAAGGCCCTGGGGATATTTTCCTTCGGTTTTATCGCCAATAGGCTGGGCTTTCCCCTGCCTGAAGGCATGGGGAAACGGGATCTGGCCGTTGCCGGGGTGATTGCCGGCATAGGCTTCACCGTTGCGTTGTTCGTGGCCGGAGAGGCCTTTACTGACCCGGTCGTCCAGGGGGCGGCGAAAATGGGGGCCATGTTCAGCATCGCAGCCTTCCCCCTGGCCATTATCCTGGCGCGTCTGGCCGGAATCCGGAAGAGAAGATAACCGCTCCTCTTCCGGCAGGCGGGCGCCGGGCGATCACAGCCCTCTTTTGAGGGCTTCGATGCGTTCCTCCAGCGGCGGGTGGGTCATGAACAGGCGTTTCAGCCCCCCGCCGACGCTGCCCGAGATGCCGAACGCCGCCATCTGATCCGGCAGGTGAGGCGCCCCAGCGCCACGGCGCAATGCCTCCAGGGCCGCGATCATCTTTTCCCGTCCCGCAATCCCGGCAGCGCCGGCGTCAGCGCGAAACTCCCTTTGCCTGCTGAACCAGAAAACGATGATGCTGGCCAGGATGCCGAACACCATCTGGGCAATTATCGAGGTGATGAAGAAGCCCGGCCCGTGCCCCCTCTCGGTCCTGAACACCACCCGGTCCACCAGATAACCAGCGATCCGCGAAGCAACGATGACAAAGGTGTTTACAACCCCCTGAATCAACGCCATGGTGACCATGTCTCCATTGGCCACGTGACTTATCTCGTGGGCCAGCACCGCCTCTGCCTCATGGCGGTTCATGGTCCTCAAAAGGCCGGTGCTCACTGCCACGAGGGAGCTGTTGCGGCGCATACCCGTGGCAAAGGCGTTGACGTCAGGGGCGTCGTAGATGGCCACCTCGGGCATGGCGACACCCGCCTTGCCCGCCTGGCCACGGACTGTCTCCACCAGCCAGGATTCCAGTTCGCCGGACGGCTGATCGATCACCCGCGCGCCGGTGAGCCGCTTGGCCGTCCACTTGGATATGGCCAGCGAGATAAAAGCGCCGCCAAACCCGAACACAGCGGCGAACATAACCAGGCTGGTCAGGTTGAGACCCTTCTGATCCAGCATCGGTCCGACACCCAGCAGGTTGAGAACGATGCTCAGGACAAAGACGATGGCCAGGTTGGTGATGAGAAACAATGTGATTCGCTTGAACATGGGCGCTTCTCCTTGATTATTTACCGTATCATCATTGAAGACTGTATTCAGGAGGGGCGGCAACCAGGATGAGGACACCCAGCCTTTCGTTCAGCCCCATCACCGGCGCCGCCACGATGAACATGCCGTCGGTCCGGGTTGTCACGGTAATGGTTTCAGCCTGAAGGGTTTCCGGCGGAAAAAGGTCTTTAGCCGGTCCGCCCTCCCGCTTCTTGTCGGTCGCCGCGGCTACCTTTCCGTCGGGCCGGACAACGAGGACCTCTTTCATGTTCGGTTCCCGGACGAACCGAGCCAGGTACTGGTTTATCTGGTCGTAGTTTCCCTTCATCATCTCTTCCCTCACCATCCACACCAGCGGGACGGCCACAAGACGCAGATAGGAGAGGTTGTGCCTGGTGATCTCCCCGGCGGCCCGGTCGGCGATTTTGGCCTTTGCCCGGGAAACAGCCACGTCTTTCCAGACATAGGTCCCGACAAGCGCCAGAAGCAGCAGGGCCGTGCCCGTCAGCCGCCAATGCTGCAGCAGCAGAACAAGAAGTGACGGTCCGGCGGGCTTCTTTTCCGGTGGCGCTTCTACCGCCTCCGGCGCGGCTTTCGCTTCAGCTGCGGCGGTTTCAACCTTTGTGTTTTCCGGGGCGGGTTCCGATACCGGCTTTTCCATGGGTTCCGCCTGTTCATTCGCGTCATTGCTCATGGGATACCTCCTGTTGGATTAACGGAGCTGCTCACCCTTATTTATATCGTGCAAAGCATAGCCATGCCACCCGGTTTCGTTCGGTTACAGAGAAAGACGGATGACTGACCAGGTAATTCAGCGGGTTGGTTCGGTCTCCCCCTCTTTCACCTTTCCGCAGGGGTGCAGGTGAAGCGCCCGGCGCACCAGAAAATATCCACTCGCCAGGGCTATGATTACCGCCGCGATTCCGTACATCATTTCCGGTGTGATCTCATTGTAGTCAAATATGATTACCTTACGCGACATTGCTACTATCGCCACAAGGAAAACCACCTCCGCATGCACCCGATCTTCCTCCAGATAGGCCTTTATGCTTTCCAGAAGTTCCAGTCCGATGAGCACCATCAGGAAGAAGCCGAATACCTCAAGCATCTCATCGATATTGAGAAGAAACAGAGGCGGTTTCATGAGTTCCTGGATAAGGATCACAGCAAGCTCGACCGTGGAAACCAGAACCGCCAGCATCATGAGTCCCAGCAGCGTCAATACTATTACTTTTTCGAATAATTTCATGGTCCTGAACATATTTTTCCCCTATCTGCCGGGCGTCGGCTTTTTCCCTCGCAGCCACTTGTCCATCTCCACGACGACGATAATGGACGCGGAGACCCCCAGGATGCGCAGCCAGTCGGCGCCGTCCAGGGATACCGTGCGGAAAACCCATTGCAGGGGAGGGGCGTATATGAACGCCACCTGGGCGAAGAGGGCCGCTATCATGCTGTAGAACAGGAACGGGTTGCCCAGCGGGCTGATGCGGAAGATGGAACGGTGCTCGGAGCGGCTGTTCCATGCCTGGAAGAACTGGAAAAAGACCATGGTGGTGACGGCGATGGTCCTGGCCTTTTCCAGTGATTCCCCTTCCTGGAGGGCCGACACGAAATTCCAGACGACTCCCATGGAGATGACCAGCCCCACGATGATGGTTCTTTCCACCAGCAGCCTGGACATGATCCCTTCTCCAGGGTCCCTGGGCGGGCGGTCGATGATCCCTTTTTCTCCCGGCTCGAAGGCCAGGGCCACATCCTGGAGACCGTTGGTAACCAGGTTGATCCAGAGCAGTTGCGCCGGAATGTAGGGGATGGGCACCGCGAAAAGCATTGCGCCGATGATGGAGATAATTGCCGCGATGCCGGTGGGGATAAGGAAGAAGGTGACCTTGCGCAGGTTGTCGAAGACTATCCTTCCTTCCTTTACTGCCCTGAATATGCTGGCGAAATTGTCGTCGGTGAGGACCATGTCCGAGGCCTCCCTGGCCACGTCCGTGCCGGTTATCCCCATGGCTATGCCGATGTGGGCTGCCTTCAGGGCCGGAGCGTCGTTCACGCCGTCGCCGGTCATGGCCACTGTCTCGCCGTGCCGGATGAGCTGGCGGGTGATGCGCAGCTTGTGTTCAGGCGCGACGCGGGCGTACACGGACACCTGCCGCACTCGTTCAAACAGGGCGTCGTCGCTCATGGTTTCCAGTTCCCTTCCCGAGAGGACCTCTTCGCCGTCCGCGATGATGCCCAGTTGCCTGCCGATGGCCTGGGCGGTGACGGCGTGGTCTCCGGTAATCATCACCACCCGCATGCCCGCCCGTTTGCAGCCCGCAACCGCCTCAATCGCTTCCGGCCGGGGCGGATCGATCATCCCCTGGAGTCCGGCGAACACGAGGCCGCTCTCCACGTCGTGGTGGCTCAGCTCGTCCTTGTCGGCCGGCGCTTCTTTCCAGGCAAAGGCCAGCACTCTCAGCCCCTTTTCCGCGAAGGCCGTCGCCCTGGCCAGGCTCTCCTCCCCGTCCGCGCCGGCGCCGCACATCTCGACGATCCTCTCCGGAGCGCCCTTGACGAAGATCAGCTTTTTGCCCTCATGCTCGTGCAGGGTGGCCATGAAACCCCGCTCCGACTCGAAGGGGACGATATCCACCTGGGGGTAGAGGTCCTTTTCCTCTTCGGGCCGCATACCCCCTTTAACAGCCGAGACGATGAGGGCCCCCTCGGTGGGATCGCCGTCGACCCTGAAGCGCCCTTCTTCCTCGTACAGATCCGATTCGTTGCACAGCAGGCCGATGCGCAACAACAGGGCCAGAGAAGAGTTTTCTCCAGGCGCGCCTTCTCCGTCGTTGACTATCTCTCCGGCGGGTTGGTATCCCGCACCGGTGACGACGCTGGTCTTTTCGCTGTCAAAGAGGCGGGTCACGGTCATCTCGTTGCGCGTCAGGGTGCCGGTCTTGTCGGAGCATATGACGGTTGTGCTGCCGAGGGTTTCCACGGCCGGCAGCTTTCTTATTATGGCGTTTTTCCTGGCCATGCGCGCCACGCCGGCAGCCATGGCGATGGTGACCACGATGGGCAGGCCTTCGGGTATGGTGGCCACGGCGGCGGCCACTGCCGTCATGAACATGTTCTTAATGCTCTCACCAAGGATCAGACCGATGCCGAAGAGCACGGCGGACGCGCCCATGACGATAAGTCCTATGAGTTTGGCGAAGCGGTCGATCTTGTCCTGGATAGGGGCCCTGACCATGCCGATATCCTTTACCTCGCCGGCACTGGCGCCGAGCATGGTTGCCCCGGCCGTGGCGAAGACCACCCCCTTGGCCCGGCCGTTGACCACGGCGGTGCCCATGAACGCCATGTTGGTCTGGTCCGCGGCAACCAGGTTGTCATCTGCAATGGGTTCCGTCTGCTTTTCCACGGGGAGCGACTCTCCGGTCAGCATGGCCTCATCGATACGCAACTCGTTGGCGTGCAAAAGCCGCAAGTCGGCGGGGACCCTCGCGCCGGAGGCAAGCAATACGACGTCGCCCGGCACCAGGTCCGTTCCGGGGATTTCCTTTTCCCGCCCGTCCCTCACCACCCTTGCCTTGGCGACCAGCAGGCGTTTCAGTGAACGCACGCTTTCCTCCGCCTTGAACTCCTGAAAGTATCCGACAATGGCGTTTAGGAGGACCACGGCGATTATGACGCCGGCGTCGATGTATTCGTTGAGAAGCAGGGTAACAACCGCAGCGACCAGCAGTATGTAGATGAGGGGGCTGGTGAACTGGTGCAGGAGGATCTTGAGTCTGCTGATGCCCTCTTCCTCCGCCAGCTTGTTGGGACCGAATTCCTCCAGGCGCGAGGCGGCTTCCTGTGTGGTAAGACCGTCTTCAGTGGTTTCCAGTTTTTCCAGTGTCTCTTCAATCTTCATCCGGTACCAGCGCATGGAACCTCCTTGGGATGATTCAGGGGCGGATTGTGTGGCTCTCCCCGCAGGGGCAGGGCATATCTATGCCGTGCCTGAATGAAAATTATCCGGTTTTCCGCCTGAAGGGTGATAACAGCGATGATGCCGTTACGCGGCAAAACGCCTGAAGCGCAGGGTAAGGCATGCCTTGTTTCAGAAGGGAGGGAGTATCTCGATTCGTTGAGGGAATGGCGCGTCAACCGTTCACGAAATTTCCGGGTAATCACCCGCTCCCTGGTAGATAAAAGTTTTAGCGGGCAGGTTGCCTGGGCTGCCTGTTTTCAGGCGTGTCCGTATCCGGGCCGGTTGGCGGAAGAATCTTTACCGCGACCGAAGGCGCGGTGTTTCTTTCAGCCTTCAATGTTGCCGTCCTGATACGTTCGGCCGGAACGGAGCAGGCTTCCTTAATAAAGTCCGCTACCTCCGACGCCCTCTGGCCGGCTTCCCGGCTCGCGGTCTTGGTGGCGGGAAAGGCGGGCCGGGAAAATACGGTGAGGTTCATTTCCGGCGCCTTCTCGAACAAGGCGCAACTGGCGAACAGCGTCTGCCTCATATCTTCCGTGATTTCCGTTTCTCCATCTGAAAATACCAGCGGTTCAACAAATGGGACCGTTTCCGCGCGCAAGAGGACCGGAACGCCGAATGCGCCCGAGAGCATCTTTTCCAGGATACGGCTTTCCTCTCTGGAAACCGGATAGTCCCTCCGAATGGCCAGGGTCAGGTGAATGGCGGAGTCGCGACGTGGTATGGCAATGCTGAAATCCGTGACCGTCGAGGGTGAAATGACGGCGTTGATTTTGCCGGTGTTTTCTTCGGCCAGACGGATGAGATCGCCTCTGGCTTCCGTTACGGTTTCCGCCGGTGTGCGCTGTTTCGGCGCCTGAGAAGCAATAAAGGATTTGACGGGAGGTTCTTCCTTCAGACCGCCGGGTTGGACCTTTACCTGCTCAAGGTGGAATACAACTGGGCGGCGGAGGGTCTTCACGATCTCCTGCTCGGCAAGGGATATCTCTTTTTCGGACAGGTAGCGGGTCGTATTTATTATGGCGTCGATGACGATGCGCTTGTCGGATGCCTCGCCGTGGCTGAAGGTGGAAAGGCGCGACAAGCCGGGCTGGTCGAAGCGGTTTTTCAGGGCTATGGATATTTTTTTCTTCAGCCCCAGTTCCAGAACGGACAACCGCAGGGTATAGATCAGGGGTATGGAAATGAGACACAGCACCCCGGCGAGAAAGATGACCCGCTTTCTTATGGAGTGTTCGTCCAGACCGGAATCTGAAGCAGGTGAAAAGCCGAAGAAAAACAGAACGACGCAGGTGGCGATGACGATGGCCACGAAGTTGGTGAAAAAGAGGAAGAACCCTCCGGCCATGACGCCCGGATTTCCGGTTCCGATGCCGAAACCCGCGACGCTCAGGGGCGGGATGACCGCTGTTGCTATGGCGACGCCCGGCACGATGGTAAGGTAGTTCTTTTTGGTGCAGATGGCCATGGCGCCCGCGAGTCCGGCGAAGATGGCGATGAGGAGGTCGTACAGGTTCGGCCGGGTGCGGGCCGCGATCTCAGTGGTGATGTCCTGAAGGGGCGAGAGGTAGGAGGCGAGGGCCGCAACGGCAATGGTCAGGGCCACGCTCAGGGATATCTTTTTCAGCGCCCGCCTCCAGATGGTCTTGTTGCCGGTGGCGAAGGCGAACCCGGTGCTGAGGATCGGTCCCATCATCGGCGAGATGAGCATGGCGCCGATGATGACCGGAGCGCTCCCGACGATCAGACCCGTGAGGGCGATCAGGTTGGCGAGGCTGAGGATGAAGAAATAGCCAGTGGTGACCTCCACCTCCATAAATACATCCTTGATGACCCCCTCGTGGTTGATGCGCGAGGCCGCGTCTTCCCGTCTCTGCTTAAGACGCCGCATGGAGATGATGAACAGTTCTCTCATTTTCTTCTCCTTCGGTGGTGTGACGTCGCCCCGGAATTTCCGCCTGACCGCGGGTTCGCGGGTTACCAGGTGAGACTATATCAGAACAAGGATGCCCGTCAACGACGCGTCTTTTTCTTTGGTCGTGTAGTCTTCTTACGCTTGTCCGCCTTCTTTGTTCCAGCTTTTTTGCTCTTTGCGGAAATGCCCGCTTTTCGTCCCTTTTTTTTTCCACTTTTTGAATAATGTTTCTTTTGTTTCTTTCGGGATTTCTTCGATATGCTTTTTTTCTTCTTCACCGCGGCGCCCTGCCTGAATTCATCACTAAAGCTCCTCGGTAAAAGCGCGGACCCCTTTAGTGACGGGTCCGCCTTGATCGCCGCTTCCATCATTTCCTTCGCCTTGCCGGTGTCGTCTGTTTTCACGTAGACGCGGGCCAAAGCATTCATTGCCTTGGCATGTCTCTTGTCCAGTTCAACGGCCTTTTCATACTCGCCGGCGGCTTCGGTATATTTCTTCCTGAATTCGTATACCAGGCCCAGTTTGAAGCGGGCGGTCGCGTCGTCGGGCTTTCGTTCCACCGCTTCCTTCAGTAGGTCCGTGAGCTGGTCGTATTTCTTCCCGCGCAGATAGATGGCGGTAAGGGCGTTCCGCGAGGGGATGTCATCGGGAGCAACCGCGAGTATTGCCCGGTATTCGGTGGCAGCCTCGTTGGGCATTTTCCTCCTGGCATAGAGACGTGCGAGTCCGCGGCGCGCCGACAGGTTGCCGGGGAAGGAGTCAATGGCCTTTCGGTATGCGGCGGTTGCTTTGCGAAGATTGCCTGATGATTCGTAGAGTTGCCCGAGCCGGTAATGGATCAGGGGGTTGTGTCCCTGATAGTATGCAAGCTCCTTGAGATGCATTATGGCCTCCGCGGTTTCACCCTTGAAGAGGTGTATCTCGGCCAGCCTGCGGCGGGCGTCTCCGTGGGCCGGAGAGCGGCGGAGGACAAGGCGGTATTCGCGCGCCGCCTCTTCCAACCTTCCGGCGCTTTCATGGGTTACGCCGCGGTAATAATGGTCGGATGCGGCCTTGGGGGCGCTTGAAAACAGGCCTGGCCCGCGGGAGCTTTCCGTGTTGCCTGGCGCCGGCAACAGCAGTGCCGCTGTGACGACACAGAATAATGTTACTGGAAATATTGGTTTCATATGTCCCGTTCCTTTCTTGCCTGTGCAGGTTCCGATGGTGTGTGGCTTGATGATGAATGGTTAAGCAGGTGTTCCACCCTTTTGCGGAAACTGTGGATTTGTGTCGATAAAAGCGTTGATATTATTGATAAATATGATGCATATTTGATTTCTGTACAAATTACCAGTATGCTACTGTACAGGTTCAGCCGCATTAAATGCAACTTTTTTTGAGGTGTTTCCATGGAGGAGAAGTCTCGGCTGATCGCCGATATCGTTGATAATCTCAGGCGTGTGTTCCAGGTGGTGCACAGCCATTCCAAGAAGGCGGAATACAAAACCGGACTGACGGGACCCCAGCTCTGGGCCATAAAGGTGATAGCGGACAACGCCCCTATCCGTGTATCGGACCTGGCCGCCCGCATCTATCTTCATCCCGCCACAACGGTTGGGATACTGGATCGCCTCGAGAAAAAGGGGCTCATCTCGCGGATACGTTCCGTCAGGGATCGGCGCAACGTGGAGGTCACCCTGACCCCTGCCGGGAGGGAGATGGTCGCCAATGCGCCGGAGGTGGCCCAGGGCTTTCTTGTGGCGGGGCTTGAAAAGCTCTCCACGCGGCGTCTCAAGTCGCTGGACGGCGGTCTGACGCTGATGGCCGGGATATTGGGCGCCCAGGAGCTGCCGGCGCGGCTCTTCCTCTCCATGGAAGTCAACCGGGCAAGGAGCGGCCGCAAGAGAAAAAACAGCCCCGAAGGCGAAGCCGGATTCAGCGGCTCTATGTCAGGAGAAGCAGAATGAACGATATACCATTGGAAAGGATATGGTTTTTTGATTTTGACGGCACATTGTCACTGATCGTGGCGGATCGGGAGAAGGCGGAACTGCATCCGGCCTGCGGCGCCATGATTTCGGAACTGCTGGAGATTCCCTTCCAGCACGTGGCCATACTGTCCAGCAGAAGCCTTGACGACCTTGCCGGGAGAATACCCGTCGAGGGCCTGTTTCTGGGCGGGACCAGCGGCACGGAATGGCAGGTTCCGGGAGGCCACAGGATGACCCTTTCCGGCAGGCCCGCCCGGATACTGGAAGATGTGCGCGCGGAACTGCTTCCGGAAATCCATGCCCTTGCCGGTCTCCCCGGGGTCGTGGTCGAGGACAAGATCTGGTCTCTGGCCCTGCACACGAGGCATGCGCCGGATATTTCCCGTACCCGTCTCGCGGAGCGGCTTTCCCTCTGGCGTCCGGGCCGCAAGGTCCGGGTTCTCCGGGGGCCCGAGGTCTACGAGGTGCAGCTCGTTCCCCGCATAAACAAGTCTTTTGGCGTGCGCATGCTGTGCCGGTTCCTGAAATTTTCCCCCGGACCGGGTACACTCTTCTATGCGGGAGACGATGAAAATGACGCCATCGCCATGCGGCTGGTCACAAGGCTTCGCGGCACGGCCCTGACGGTGGGTGCACGCTCTTTGATACCCGCGTCCCTGGTGGTGGAGGACCCCCCCGCATTGGCTGCGGAGATATGCCGTCTTATGAACAACGGAGCGCCGGACGGCCGGCGTAAAGAAACCCTGAACCGCGTCGACCGGACGGCCGGCGCAAGGGAGGTGGAAACATGACGCCATTTGTGGTTATGGACTGCGTGTTGCTGACCAGGATGAGCGGACTGCCGGAGGCGGCCAGTCTGCGGGAGCTGCGGGAGCGGATCGCCGTGTGCGGGGTGAATGTGCTCTATCATCATTTCCATGAAACCCTGCTTCGCCCCTCCTTCGACTATCCGGACTATCACAACGATTTCGCCGTCTGGGCCAGGCTGCAACTGTCGGACCCGGTTCTGGCCGAGCGTTTCGGCGTTCTTGATCCTTACTCGTTTCCTTCTCTGGAAGAGCTTCGGAACGCCATGCTGGACATCATAGATGAGCGGATCAACGCCATCCCCGTGGCCCGAGCCGTTTCCAGGGGAGGGGAGTTCTATTTCTTCGAGGCCGATACGGTGGTGTTCGATACGGGCGATCGGATAAGCGCGCCCGCGGAACTGGCGGCCGCCGTGGCGAGGATGACCACCGGAAGCGTCTTTTTTCATTTCATCGAGGCCCATCGCAGGGAACCCATCGGCATTGATGATTTTTCCGCCTGGCTCCTGCGTTTCGGCGACGAGACGCAGGCGTGCCGGAATGCGCTGCAATCCATAGATACCGGTTTCCTGACCCTCTCCGAGCTCAGGAAGGAAATATGCGAACGGTTGGCGGCCCATTGCCTCTGACCAGGGAAGGAGGGATACGTGGAAAAGTCATTGCGGATGTATGAAGCCTGCGCCGGTTCGTCCGCCATCAGGCAGTTGCGCATGCTGGGCGAGAGGCTGAGCGGCAGAAGGGTAGTGCATGTGAACTCCACGAGGGAGGGGGGCGGAGTCGCCGAGATCCTTGCCTGGATGGTTCCCCTGATGCGTGATCTGGGCCTGGACGCCGGTTGGGAGGTGATCCGGGGCGCCACTGACTTCTATTCAGTCACCAAATCGATCCACAACGGGTTGCAGGGGTTCCCGGTCAATATCAGCCAGAAGGGGTGGGCGACCTATCAGGCCACCAACGAGATGAACGCGGAGACCCTCCGTCCCATCCTTGAGGAAGCGGACATCGTGGTCATCCACGATCCCCAGCCGGCCGCGCTGCTTCAATTGTGCGGGGGGCGGAGGGGAAAGTGGGTCTGGCGCGCCCACATCGACATCAGTCATCCCTATCTTCCGGTGTGGAAGGCGCTGAGGGGCATCGTCAAGGGGTATGACGCCAGCATCTTTTCCATGCCCCAGTTCGCCCTGCCGCTTCCCCATCCCCAGTACCTGGTAGCGCCCAGTATCGATCCCCTGAGCGAAAAGAATATGGACCTGCCGGTGGAAGAGCTGGAGGCGGTGCGCGTGGACTTCGGTCTGGACCCGGAACGCCCTCTCCTGGTCCAGGTGTCCCGTTTCGACCGTTTCAAGGACCCCATCGGCGTCATCGAGGCCTACCGTCTGGTGAAAAAGGTCCAGCCGGTGCAACTGGTTCTGGCCGGCGGTGGCGCTACCGACGATCCCGAGGGCGCGGAAGTGCTTCAGGAGGTGATGGACGCGGCCAAGGGCGACCCGGATATCCACGTGCTGCTTCTGCCGCCCGATGCCCACAGGACCATCAACGCTCTCCAGAGGGTGGCCGACGTTGTTATTCAAAAGTCCCTGCGCGAGGGGTTCGGCCTGACCGTGACTGAGGGACTATGGAAGGGGAAGCCGGTCATAGGCGGCGATACGGGTGGAATCCGCAAGCAGGTGGTGGATTATCATACCGGTTTTCTGGTCAACACGCCCGAGGGAGCGGCCCACCGCATCCGCTTCCTCCTCTATCACCGGGAAAAGATGCGTATCATGGGTGATAAGGCGCGGGAATTCGTCAGAGAAAACTTTCTGCTGACCAGGCACCTGCGGGAATATCTCATTCTCTTCCATTCGATTCTGTCCGGTTCCGCTGAACCGCGCATCTACGTCTAGTACCATATAACATTTACAACCACCCCCCCTCAGTCCCCCCTTCTCAGGGGGGAAGCCTTTGAGCCTCCCCTGAGAAGGGGAGGTTTGGAGGGGTTAGACTCGAAAGAATAAACGTTACAGAGTACTATCCCCGGTTTTTTCAGGAGTATCTGTTCATGCGACTATCCCTTCGTTTCATACTGCCACTAGCCGCCGTGCTTATCGTCATCGCCTATGCGACGGTTCCGCTCATGGACAAGCTCATCGAGCGCTGGTTCATACGGGATCTGGAGATGCGCTCTGAGCTGATTGCCAATTCCATTCGGGAGCCGCTCCTGGAAAGGCTGGACAACGGTTCGGCCGAAAGGCTGTCGGGATATTTCAACCGCATCACACTTAATGAGCGTCTCTTTGCCGTAGGCTTCTGCGACGCGGTTCGGGGAAGAATGGTTGCCACAAAGAAGTTTCCCGAAGAGATCCGCTGTGAGAATATCCCGGATATTTCACCGAAAACCGCGGGTTTTACGGAAAAATCGGGTATCAAGGTGTACGTCACTGTTGAATCCGTTGAATCCGAGGGATTGATGGCGGGCAGACTCGTGTTTGTCCACGACATGGGTTTCATCCAGCGCCGGAGCGCGGAGATCCGAAAATATTTTTTCTATTTCTTTACTGCCCTTGGTTGCATCATCTCTCTTCTGACAGTCATTATCGCTCATATGAGCAGGCGCGGCTGGATTTCGGGGATCCGTGCGCTTCTGAAGGGCGAAACGCTCAAGGGGACGGTCGGGAAAGGGCTTGCCTCGGCGCCGGAACTGCAACCCATCGCCCGTGACCTGCGCATGCTCATCCGCGACCTGGAAACCGAGTACCGTCCCAGGGATGAGGAGCAGATCACGTGGACGCCGGAGGCCCTGCGCTCCATCCTGAAAAGCGAACTGCGCGGGGAAGAGATCCTGGTCGTGTCCAACCGCGAGCCGTATATCCATACGAGAGCGGGCGAGGGCATCCAGGTCCAGCGGCCGGCCAGCGGCCTGGTTACCGCCCTGGAACCGATCATGCGCGCCTGTTCCGGAACGTGGATCGCCCACGGCGCCGGTTCCGCCGACCGGGAAACCGTGGACGGACGGGATCGGGTGGCCGTTCCTCCAGAGAAGCCTTCCTATCATATCCGCCGGATCTGGCTGAGCGAGGAAGAGGAGCAGGGCTATTACTACGGTTTCTCCAACGAAGGGATGTGGCCGCTGTGCCATGTGGCCCATGTCCGTCCCATCTTCCGCGCCGGCGACTGGTTCCAATACGAGGCGGTGAACCGAAGATTTGCCGACGCGGTGGTGGAGGAATCAGACACGGACAGCCCGATAGTTCTCGTGCAGGACTATCACCTTGCCCTGTTGCCGCGCATGATACGGGACCGCCTCCCAAACGCCACCATCATCACCTTCTGGCATATCCCCTGGCCCAATCCCGAGTCCTTCTCCATCTGTCCGTGGCGGGCGCAGATTCTGGACGGCCTCCTGGGGAGCAGTATCCTGGGATTTCACACCCAGTTTCATTGCAACAATTTCCTGGATACCGTGGATCGCCTGATGGAGGCGAGGGTGGATCGGGAGACGTTTACCATTTCCTTCGGAGGCCATCAGACGGCGGTCCATCGATATCCAATCTCCATTGATTGGCCCCCCGCGAACGAGTTTACCGCCAAGCCGGTGGAAGAGTGCCGCCGGGATATCCGTTCCCTGAACGGATTGTCTGAAAACCATGCCATTGGATTCGGGGTGGACCGCCTTGACTATACCAAGGGGATACTGGAACGATTCTTGGCGGTGGAGAGGCTTCTGGAGCTCCAGCCCGAGTGGCGGGGCCGCTTTTCTTTCATTCAGGTGGCCGCGCCGAGCCGCTCCAGTATCGGGAGCTACCGGGAGTTCGAGACTGAAGTGAAGTCCATGGAGGAAAGGATCAACGGGCGTTTCGGCGGAGGCGGGTATCTGCCGATTATCCTCAAGATTGAGCACCACGACCATGCCGCTGTCTACGAATATTACCGGGCCGCGGATCTGTGCTTCGTCAGCAGTCTGCATGACGGCATGAACCTGGTGGCCAAGGAGTTTCTGGCCGCCCGTGACGACGGGCGGGGGGTGTTGATACTGAGCCGGTTTACCGGGGCGTCAAGGGAACTGCCCGAGGCGTTGATTGTCAATCCATACGATATCGACCAATGCGCGGCCGCCCTACACATGGCGCTTCTCATGCCCACCACCGAGCAGCGGGACCGCATCACCAGCATGCGCGGTCTTATCAGGGAGTTCAATGTATACCGCTGGGCGGGACGGATGCTGCTGGATGCGGCGGTCATGCGCAGGCGGGAGAGGATCCTGGAGCGGAGCGAGTAACATGTAACATTTACCCCCCTCCCTCAGTCCCCCCTTCTCAGGGGTTCGATTCTGGCCTTATTGCAGTCAGCAGACCGGAAATTGTTGAAAAAGGAGTATTCTGATGGATTTTGTTGATACGAAAATGCTGGCGCCTCTGTTGGTCGCCTGTGTCGCTTTAGCTGTTTTCTGTACCGTGCGGGCCATTCTGCTGCGGCTCGCGCACCGTTGGTCCCGGAGGACGGAAACCAGGGCCGATGATATTGTTATCGCATCCCTGAAGACTCCATCCCTGTTCTGGTGCCTGGCGCTTTCCATCTACTTCGGCATCTCTTTCTCGGACCTGCCGCCCCGGTATACATCACACCTCAGCACCGTCATCTATGTCATCCTCATCTTATCGGTGACTATCGCGACAGCTAACCTGAGCGGCAGGATGCTGCGCCATTATCTGGCGCATACCGACCTCCCTTTGCCGACCACCGGCCTTGCCTACGGCCTGATGAAGGGTATAATCCTGGCCACCGGGGGGCTGGTCATCCTGGGTGTCCTGGGCATATCCATCGCGCCAATCCTGACGGCCCTGGGCGTGGGCGGACTGGCGGTGGCCCTTGCCCTCCAGGACACCCTGGCCAACCTGTTCGCCGGCCTGCATATCCTGGTGGAGAAATCCATCCGCATCGGCGATTTCATCAAACTGGAGAACGGCCAGGAAGGGTATGTGCAGGATATCACCTGGCGCACCACCCGCATCCGCATGCTTCCCAACAACATGGTGGTCATTCCCAACAGCAAGCTCTCCCAGAGCGTGGTCACCAACTACTATCTGCCGGAAAAACGGATGTCGCTTTCCGTCTCCGTGGGTGTGAGCTATTCCTCTGATCCCGATATGGTGGAGCGTATTCTCCTTGAGGAAGCCCTGCTGGCGGCTGAGGAGGTTCCCGGCCTGCTGAGTGATCCGCCCCCGGCGGCCCGCTTCATCCCCGGTTTCGGAGCAAGCTCCATTGACTTTACCCTCGTCTGCCAGGTGGCGGAATTCACGGATCAGTACCAGGCACAGCACATAATCCGCAAGAGGATATTCAAGCGGTTCCGGGCCGAGGGGATCGATATTCCCTTCCCGCAGCGGACGGTCCATATCCAGACCGCTGGCGGGGAAGTGCCGGACGGCAAATTATCAGCAACTTGATATCAGGTATGTAACCAGGGTGCTGAATTTCAGTTCTTGATGCTTTCGCACAATTGTCATTCCCGAGTCGATTTTGATCGGGAATCCAGACTGTAACCCGTCGGAATCATGGATGCCCGATAAAGTCATTCGGGCATGACAAATAGAATTTGCGAGATCATCATATATTGGCAAGTAAAAAAGAATGGGACCCTTTATGTCGGCGTAACAGGCGATCTTGTAAGCCTATTTACGAGCACAAAAACGACTTGTCTGGAGGGTTTACCCAAAGATACGCTGTTCACAATCTGGTATATTTTGCAGCTACTGAATCCATTGAAAGCGCGATAAGGCGGGAAAAACAGTTAAAAAAATGGAACAGGGCTTGGAAAATCAGGTTGATCGAGAAGAGCAACCCTGATGGGAATGATTTGTATCCTGAATTGATTTGAAAGCTATGGATGCCCGACAAATGCACTCGGGCATGACAGACACTTGGTCAACAGTTTTATTGTGCTGAATGGTTACAAATAAACAATTCTTTCCGGAGACCCGGCGGGTCTGGATATCAAGGAGGTTTTCATGCAGTGCGCGTATTGCGAATGGCGGTGCGAGCTCGGGGACGGGAGCCCGGGGGTATGCCGCATGTACATCGAGGAGAAAGGCGCGATAAGGGAGCGCTTTCCGAACCTCTGGTCCAGCTGCATCCCGTCACGGGTCGAGTCGGTCCCCTTCTACCACGCCTGGCCGGGGAGCCGCTGCCTGGTCATCGGCACGGAGGGGATATGAACGAAATCGAGATCAGGCCCGTCGGGGTTGTGCGCTCGGCCGATGAAGAGACGATACATGTCCCGCTTCAGGGAAACAGGGCCGTTATCGAGATCTTTCCGCAGTACGGGGCGGCCCTTGAGAGGATTGAAGAGTATTCACATCTGTGGATACAATCCTGGTTCCACGAGGCGAAGCGGGACGTCCTCGCTACCGTGCCGTCAAAGGTGAATCCCGACCTTCCGCGATACGGAGTCTTCGCCATCCGTTCACCCCTGCGGCCGAATCCCATAGCTCTGACACTGGTGTCACTGGAAAGGGTCGAGGGAAACCGCCTGCTGGTCAGCGGTCTGGATGCGGTGGACGGGACGCCGATCCTGGACATAAAACCCTATTTCGAGCAGGACATCGTGTTTTCCCCCAGAACCGCTCGCATAACAGCGGCCAGGCGCGAGGTGAGGAGGGCGCTTCTGGAGCGGGAGGCTGTTCTCCATCACCGCGAGGATTGCATGGACCTGCGTATCGCCGTGAGCATGGCTCTGATTGCCGAAGACCATTTCGGGAAGTTGAATGACGATGCCTTGGTGGTGGAGGTTGAGGGTTCTCCCTGTCTGGGGGACGTCATCCAGGGACTGACGCGGGCGAGACTCGCCAATCCGCCACGTTTCCTTTTCAGGGAGTCCGCTGGGGCGCGGCGGAGCGCCTGGACAAAAGATGGAAGAAGACTTTCGGTGGAAATGGGGCAAGGCATCGATGCCATGGGGCCTGATGCCTTGCCCGGGGAAGAGAAGTTCACGGTTGTAATGGAATAGGTGGATACGGTTACAGGATTCCGTATCCCGCGCAACGGAAGACGCCGGCTTGAACCTTTTGTTGAATCCCAAAAGGCGAAGCCGGCGTCGGAGTAGTGGCGGAAATGCTCACTTGTAACCGCACGGTTACGGATATGGCGGATAGTATCCCTGTCCGGGTGAGTATCCTGGTCCTGGCGCGTATCCCGGTCCCGGCGCATAGTCGGGCGGTGTCGGTGAAACTCTGTAGTTGCGGTACTGTCTTTGTGAAGACCTCCCGGGGATCTGATTGCCCTTGGCGTACATGCATTGCTGATAGGCCATGTCGAACTGGCGCTGCGCCTCATAACCGTATACCTGGCCTGCTTCCGCGCCCGAGGTAGAGCCCACCAGAAGCCCGCTTCCCGCTCCGATGGCGGCCCCGAGTCCGGGGTCTCCCGCGGCGGCGCCAATGGCCGCGCCGAGACCGGCGCCGATCAGCGTCCCTATCACCGCTCCGGTGGCGGCATTCTGGTTCGCGGTGTCTTGAGGTGAGAATCCCAGACGTTGCGCAGCCCAGTGTCTGCAGAGCACGTCTTCGTTCTGGAACTGTTCAAATGATTTGCCGTCTCCCGGTAAAACCATCACGCTCGGGCCGTAGGGCATGGTCACGCACCCGCCCAGTGCCAGCATGGTTATTGCCGAGACGATACACTTCGTCCTCTTTCTCATGGTCTATTCCTCCCCTTGCGGCGCTGCCGGAGGCGGGACAACCTTCATCCAGCCGCCCGGGCATTTGTTGATATACGGATAGTACCCTTCCGGTTTGCGGCAGTAATACCAGTAGTTTCCCTCTTCTTTTTCCTGATTGTCACGGCTGATGAACTCTTGCGGCCCCTCTTCGACGATTACGCGAGGGGCGTAATATGGGTAACGATAGTAGGGGTAGTATGACGGATAATACGGAACCGGCCAGGCCGCGCCCCATCCCGGACCCAGCCAGACTCCTCCACTGAATCTTACGTGCCCGTTGTGGCCGTGGTACCCGTGATGACCGCGCGCGTAAGCGGGCACGGATACGGACATGGTCAGAAGCAAAGCAGTCAATGCTAAAAAGATAACATTTCTCATACTATACCTCCTTCTTCCGGTCTCCGTACGAGCCGGTTGCATACTGAGACGGCGGATAAAAAACCGCCTGTTGTTTTTATGACGGCAATCTCTTTAACGCATGGTTTTCCGGCTCGTTGACATGGTGTTTCTTTGCTTGTCGTGGTCGCACAACTGGGATTATATCAGCACGGGCGGCGGGTGTCGCCCATTTTTGTGAGCAGATTGAACAAGAAGGGTAAGCGTCCGTGGCAATGCGTTCCGGCCCGACGGAGTCGCGGGCGCGGGGGCATCCGGAAAAGGCCGCTCCAATCCATAGGAGAAGGGTATGGTGAGTTTTGCGGGAACGGGCGGCCCTGAGAATGGTTTCGCCTTTCTGACGGTTTCCAGCCGCCTTGAGGGCAAGGGCGAGACAGGACATGATTTTGCCGGTGTCCATGAATCCCTCCCGCGGACTCGCTCGTGTCATCATCACCATGTTTTCCTTCCAAATAGTTTTTTATCGCTCGACATAAGCGCTATTTTTCCAGAATGTATATGGGGGCTGAAGAAGAGAAAGGGGGTGATGGACCGCGCCCCGCGATTGCCGGTTGAGCGAGATCGTTAGGCGCAAGCGGTTCTTACCGCTAAATGCGAATGGCGTGAGCCCGGGTTGAGGTTGTTTGGTTCAGCCGGACAATCTCGCGCCGTGTTTCTTCCTTCAGGAAACGCCACAGACCGAGGCGCTCCAGGGTGGCGACGGTCGGGACGCCTGATGGGGTCCAGCCGCGTTTTTCGTAGTACAGGGCGATAAGGGCGCTCAACTCCTTTTTCCGGTGTTCCATGAGGGCTTTACGCTTGCCGGCGGTCGGCATCTTCCGGATGTCTTCCAGCGGAGCGCCCATTATCCTGGCTGTCTCGGAGTCGTTGTACTCTTCTTCCACCTCATAGAGGCTGTCTTCGGTCGGTCCTATGGCCCGATCCGGAACCCAATCGAATCTTGCGGTTTCTTCCCCGAAGCGAACCGCATTCATGACCCTTTGCAGGTTTATGTCCCGATCCGTCATCTCGAAGATCTCCTGCCAGGTCAGCTCGCTTCCGGTCATGCCGTTGAAAAATTCGGCGTAAAGCTCCTGGGATGCCGGGTTTATGTATATGTCCGTATCCTTTGCCTTTGCCGAGTCCGGATTGAAGACATCCACCCACGGGAGCTTGCACACCCCCATATTGTCGTTTCCAAGCCTCACCCTTGGATAGGTGATGAGGGAGTTCGCCTTATCTTCAAAGGTGGGAAAGGCGCCCAGCAGATCCACCTTGATGAGCCATGCCGCGGCGTGGTGGGCGCCGATGTCGCTCGCCGCCGCGTAGGAGGCCTGCATGGAGAGCGAGCGATGGGTGCGGTAGAAGGAGAATGGGAGCCCCTTGGTCTCCATGGCAAACAATGCCAGGTCAGGCCTGCAATCGGCGCCGGTCCTGGAGGCATGGCGTTCCCGCACCCAGTCCGCCGCGGCGCCCATTCCCCTGCCCGCGGCGCGTCCCATTGCCGATTTTCCATGGGCCAGGCGGTGGATAAACTCCAGCGCTTCCATTTCGTTGCCCCAGACCAGCTCCAGTCCTTCGCCATCCTCCCTGGTCAGGTAGCCGCGTTGAAAGCACTCCATTAGGAAGGCCATGATTGTGGCGACGGATATTGTGTCCATGGCGTAGTTGTCGCAGTGCCAGT
>CAZFCG010000001.1:116221-125721 GCA_964517595.1 uncultured Geobacter sp.
TGGCCTCCATGATGAATTCCGGATTCCATATGCCCAGGTTGGAGCCGAATCCCGCCGCTGTCTCGTATTCGGGACCGTCCTCCCACACGGTCTTTCCCTTGTGTTCACCTGAAACGAGAGTTATCCAGCCCCCTTTGGTGCACATCAGGTTGCAGCCCGCGAAACAGCCGTCCATTCCCCGGTGCTCGAAGAGCTTTTCAGCGTACAGATTGCCGCAGATTTGAGGCGCCCTGGGGTCCGAGCCTTTCTGGAAGTTGTTCACCGGGAGAGACTGGTAATCGTCCTTGTTCATGAAGGTGATAAGACCGGCGCTTCCCTTTCTGGACATCTGGAGGGAACGGGGATCCTCTTCTTTGATCACGCGGTGAAGGGCGGCCCCGGCCTTTCTGACACGTTCCCAGTCGGCCGCGCCGAAAGGGTTTTCCCCTCGCGGGAAGTCGGCCAGCACGACTATCGCCTTGATATTCTTGTCCCTCATGACGCTGCCCATGCCGGTGCGACCCGCCTGTTTGGTGCGGAAGACGCCCCTCCCACCGGGGGCCGGCTTGGTTACATCGTAATAATGGCTGTTGATGCAGCCAAGGGATGTGTTTGCGGCGCCTGCTCCGGTGGTCATGAAGGCGATGGAGCGTTTTTCATACCCGGCGTCCGTGAAGCGGCGGGCGATGTGATTCTCCAACTCGAATGCCTCCTCCATTGCGGGCGCGTCCTCGATGGTGATCTCATTGAGAAATCCGTTTATTATAAGCATCGTTTGCCGTTCAGCCTTGCCGGTTATCCGCAAGGCGTCGAAGCCCGCGTATTTCAGATAGGCGCCGAAATAGCCCCCGAAGTTGGAGAGGCCTGGTATCCCGGTCAAAGGGGAAAGGGATACGGCCATGGCCTTTGCCGTGCCCGGGAAGCCGGGAATTCCCCCCAGGGGACCGTTGGCGAGAATCAGGGGGTTTTCCGGGTCGCTTGGCCTGGTATCATTGCTGATGGCCTGATGAAGGAGGTAGAGACCCAGCGCCCGGCCGCCCATGAAATAATCCCTTGTTTCTGGGTCGAGGCTCGGTGTCTCTATGGTGGATGTTCCCACATCTATGAAGAGTAATTTGTTCGCGTATCCGTGTTGAGTTTTTTCTTTTGTGTAGTTCATTTTCCGGTTTCCTTGTCACTTGCCCTGAGTCTGGAGTTTTTCTGTGAAGTTGCCGTTTAACTGGCGTTTTCTTAAAATGCAAACGATACCACGGATGATGCGCGGGGATCCAGCGCCTATTTCCGGAAAAGTATAGCGGATGTCGCGGGAAGCTTCCTGCCCGGAGCGGGGACTGGCGAGTTGTCCTTTTTTGACATGGGTCATGCCGCGAATCTACCGATGCCGTTATGCTGCATCCATACGAGAGACCGGGATGCTCGGACAACGAATAGTAAGGAGATCCATGCAGCGCTAAAGGATTTCCCTGACAAGGAGAGAATGCCATGATAAGAAAAATTGTCGAGATCGATCAGGAAAAATGTGACGGGTGCGGGCTGTGTGTTCCTTCATGCGCTGAAGGCGCCATAAAGATCGTGAATGGCAAGGCGGTTCTTGCCGCCGACAATCTCTGCGACGGATTGGGCGCCTGTCTGGGCGAGTGTCCGAGAGGGGCCATCCGCATCATCGAACGTGAGGCGGACGCCTTTGACGAGGCGGCGGTTGAGGCTTTGAGCCATAAAGGGGAAGCCGGTACTGGAGGAGGATGCCAGGGTCACTCCCATGTAGGCCATGGTGGCGGATGTCCGGGGATTAAGGTTCAATCGAGGCCGATCCATGCCCCCGTTGCTGGAGACGAGGCCGGAACCAGGCCCGGCAGGCTCGGGCATTGGCCGGTCCAGTTGAAGCTTGTGCCGGTGAACGCGCCGTTTTTCGAGAATGCGGATCTCCTGGTTGCGGCCGATTGCGTTCCCTTTGCCTATGGCGACTTCCACAAGGATTTTCTCCATGGAAAGGCGCTGGTGGTGGGATGCCCCAAGCTGGATGACAATGAATACTACACCGACAAGCTAACGAAGATATTCAGTACCGCTGCCATCAGGAGCGTTACCGTTGTCCGCATGGAAGTGCCGTGCTGCGGAGGCATCGAGGCCGGGGTAAAGAAGGCGCTGGCGGCGTCGGGCGCGAATATTCCGTGCACTGTTGTTACTATTGGGGTACAAGGGGATATCAAGTAGCGGGAAGCATGCCTGCCTGGTCTCTGAAACCCGGCGGGTCCGTGAAGATGCATCCTTTCATGAAAATATCGGGAGGTTGAATGAAGGCGGTTGCGCATTGACGGACCTTGCATTATTTCCGGACGGCATGAATGGAACGGGTGGAGACCGGGACGTGGTCCTGTATGGCGCGGATCCCGTCGAGGGGATCGTCGCCGCCAATCTGGCCGGGCGGTTTGTCCGCATCTTCATCAGGACGGGAAAAGGTGTCGTTTTTCACGATGATCCTTTCCGGCCTTTCATCCTGCTGGAGAGCGGAGAGCTGCTGGAAGGGTTCGGCAAAAGGGTTGAGCTGAAGCCCCTGTCAGGTGACGGGGCTTTCCGTTTCATGGCCGTTTTCAGTGACTGGAGCGATTGCGTCACGGCCAAGACTTTCCTTGCCGGCCGAAGCGGTAAAACTCCCACGGCCTCCGGCGCGCCCTACCTTTTTCTCTCCGATCCGGTTCATCAGCACCTCCTCCTTACGGGAAAGACCTTTTTCAAAGGGCTTGGCTTCTTCTCCCTTCGCCGCATGGCCCTGGATATCGAGACCGACTGTGCGGAGGGTTATGAATTTTCCAACCCCGGCAGGGAAGGGGACAGGATCATCTCCGTGGCCGTCAAGGATTCCACGGGTTACGAGGAGGTCCTTTCCGGCGCGGCGCTGTCCGAGCCGGAGATGCTGGAGCGGCTCGGCGAGATTATCCGCGCCAGGGACCCCGATGCGCTGGAGGGTCACAACATATTCCGTTTTGACCTGGACTATATCCGCGTCAGGGCGGCCCGCCTTGGAGTGCGGCTTGGCTGGGGGCGGGACGGGAGCGAGCCGAGGTTTTCCCAGTCTAGGTTCACGGTGGCTGAAAAGACCATCGACTATCCACGTTGCGATATCTATGGACGCTCCGTTGTGGATACGTACTTTCTGGTCTTGCTCCATGACGTGGCGTCCCGGGACATGGAGAGTCACGGACTGAAGTCCGCGGCCCGCTATTTCGGCCTTGCCGGACCGGAGCGGGTATATCTCCCGGGTGATTCCCTGGCCAGGGTATGGCGGGAGAGCCCGGAACTTCTTGCCCGCTACAACCTGGATGACGTCAGGGAGACCCTTGCCCTGTCCGGGCTTCTGACCCACTCTTATTTCCTCCAGGCCCGCATCTTTCCCTATTCCTTTCAGAGCTGCATCGTCAGGGGGAACGCCACACGGATCAATTCTCTCTTTCTGCGGGAATACCTGCGCCGCGGAGTCGCGATTCCCCGGCCGCCGGGAGGGGGCGAGCCTTTCGAGGGGGGATACGCCGATGTGTTCATTCACGGAGTGGTCGGACCGGTTGTCCATTGCGACGTGGCCTCCCTCTACCCCTCCCTTCTCCTTTCTTCCCGATTGAAGCCCGCCGCGGACTCTCTGGACCTGTTCCTCCCCCTCCTCTCCAGGCTGAGGTCTTTCCGCCTGTCGGCGAAAAGACGGGCGAAGGAGGAGGCGGCGCTGTCCGTTCGCGAACACTTCTCGGCCCTGCAGCAGGCATTCAAGGTCCTCATCAATTCCTTTTACGGATACCTCGGTTCGTCACTGCACAACTTTTCCGATCCCGCGGTGGCGGGCCGGGTCGCGCGTCTCGGAAGGGATACGATACGATTCATGATGGAGAGGCTTCAGGCGTGGAAGGCCAGGGTTGTGGAACTGGATACCGATGGCGTATATTTCATTCCTCCACCCGGCATGGACTCACCGGAAGCATGGGAATCCCTGGTCGCCGGACTTTCGACGGAGCTGCCCGAGGGGATAGATGTGGAGATGGACGGAATCTACAGGGCAATGTTCTCCTACAAGAGCAAGAATTACGCTCTTCTGGGATATGACGGCGGGATAACGGTAAAGGGAAGCGCTCTCAGGTCAAGGGGGACGGAAAAGTATCTCCGGGAATTCACGTCGGAGGTGATCCGCCTTTTGCTGCACGGGGAAGAAAGAGCGGTCGAGGAGGTCTATGGGGAATTTCAGCGGAGGCTTCGCGAACACGACTTTGATATTTCCTGGATTGCCAAGACCGAAACCCTTCACGAGTCACCTGACACGTATCGCGGGAAGGTATCGCGGGCAAAGAGGAACCCTTCCGCGGCCTATGAAATAGCCGCCCGCTCGTCCCATGAGTATCGCGCCGGAGATCAGATCGCGTATTACATTACCGGCAGGGGGAAATCCGTGACGTCATGGGAGAATTGCCGTTCCGCCACAGGCTACGATCCTCTTCATCCGGACGAAAATACTGAATTTTATCTGGAAAAACTAAGGCAGGCGAGAAAGAGGTTCGAACCCTTTGAAGGGACTCAAGGGTCTCTCTTTTGAGGGAAAACCCGCCGGTTTATGAAAACCGGCGGGTTTCAGGCGTAAAAAAAGCCGTATCTTCCGATACGGCTTTTTCAGTGCTGGAAATAAAATTACTTGGCGGCGGGAGCGGCCGGAGCGTCAGCCGGAGCGGCCGGAACTGCTTCTTTAACAGCGGCTTTTTTTGCGGTTTTCTTCTTTGCTTTCTTTACAGTCTTCTTTGCTTTCTTTACAGTCTTCTTGGCTTCAACTTTTGCTGCTTCAGGGGCGGCTGCGGGCTCAGCGGGAGCTGCTGCGGGCTCAGCGGCGCAAACGACGCCGGCGAAAGCGAGTGCTACAAGGGCTGCAACGATGCTGGACAGAACTTTTTTCATGGTACTTCCTCCTTGAATAATTTGTTCCTTTCCTTGAGCATGTAGCATGCCAAAAGTGAAGGTCTTGCATCATGCCGAATTAAAAGACTATTTCCTTCCCGGTTGCTTTCGTGTTAAAGTGCTGCGGTCGCAAATCCTACAGTCAATGCCTTATTTGAGGTATGTCGACGCGCATTTCCCGTTTATCTTTGCCGTTCGCCGATGCTAATATGAATTCATTTCCATCCGGAAACCGATAGTGTCACATCCGCAGTTTCCGGATGGACGGTTCCCCTTCGCATGCTTTTGGACCATTCCGGTCAACAGAAACATCGGGGTTACACGGACCTTGTGCGTCCCGTGTCCGGCTGCATTTTGAACCCTATCCAATACTGGAGGTCCTTTGCTGTTCGATTCCTATCTGTCCGTGGAAAAGCCCGCGCGTTATATGGGCAACGAAGTCGGATCAGTCCGCAAGATATCCGCCGATCTCAAGTTCGTCCTGGCCTTTCCGGACGTCTATGAGGTCGGCATGAGCCATCTGGGGTTTCAGATCCTGTACGGTGTCCTCAACTCTTGCGACTGGATAGCCGCGGAGAGGGCCTATGCGCCCTGGCCCGACCGCGAGGACGCCATGAGGGCCGGTGCAGAGAAGCTTTGCACCCTGGAAACCGGGACTCCCCTGGATCGGGCCGACATCCTGGGATTTACCCTTCAGTACGAACTGTCCGGAACCAATATCCTGAATATGCTGGAATTGGGCGGTATTCCCGTGCTTTCAGCGGAGCGGGGGGAAGGGTATCCACTGGTGCTGGGCGGTGGGCCGTGTGCGGGTAACCCGGAACCGCTGGCGGATTTCTTCGATGCGTTCCTTTTCGGTGACGGCGAGGAGGCTGTCATCGAGATTGCCGAGGTATACCGGGGCTGGAAGCAGGAGAAGGCCCCGAAGAAAGAACTCCTGGAACGGCTGTCCCGCGTGGAGGGGGTCTATGTCCCGTCTCTGTTCCAGGTCAGCTACGATGACGTTGGACGAATTGCCGCCGTTACACCTCTGCTGCCGGGTTATGAAAAGGTCCGGAGGCGGATAGCTCCGGACCTGGATTGCCTTTCCTACCCCGTTTCGCCCGTAGTTCCTTTTCTGAAGACGGTCCATGACCGGGTCAGCATGGAGATCGCGCGCGGTTGCACCAGGGGGTGCCGCTTCTGCCAGGCCGGATATATCTACCGTCCCGTCCGGGAGCGTTCTCCGGAAGAGGTACTGCGGAACATTGACGAGACCCTGAAGAATACCGGATATGAGGAGATATCCCTCCTCTCCCTGTCGTCGGCTGATTACGGATGCATAACGGAGCTTCTCCGGGCCCTCATGGCCAGATACGCCGATGAGAGGGTCGCTGTTTCCTTTCCCTCCCTCCGGGTGGGGAGCCTTACCCGTGACCTGGTGGATGAAGTGGCGAAGGTGCGCAAGACCGGTTTCACCCTTGCCCCGGAGGCGGGGAGCGAACGTCTGCGGAGGGTCATCAACAAGGGCATCACGGAAGAGGACCTTGTCCGGAACGCTTGTGACGCCTATGGCGCCGGGTGGCGGGTTATCAAGCTCTATTTCATGATAGGGCTTCCTTCGGAGACCATGGATGATGTCCTCGGCATTGCCGATCTTGGCGCGCGGGTAAAGCGCGCGGGAAGGGGGACCGGCCATGGGGGGGATGTGACGGTGTCCGTTGGGAGTTTCGTTCCCAAGCCCCATACCCCTTTTCAGTGGCAGGAGCAGATAAGCCGCGCGGAGATCATTAGAAAGCAGCGTTTTCTCCGTGACGAACTGAAGAAAAGGAAGCTTGCCTTCAAATGGCACGACGCGAGCCTTTCCTTTCTCGAGGGTGTATTCGCCAGGGGGGATCGCAGGCTCTCAAGGGTCCTTTTGCATGCCAGGGAACTGGGGTGCCGCTTTGACGGATGGGGCGAACACCACGACTTCCGCAAATGGGAAGAGGCCTTCACCATGGCCGGGATCGACCCCGTGTTCTATCTCCGGAAGCGGGAGTTTGAGGAAATCCTTCCCTGGGATCGCCTGGACGGAGGGTTGAGTCAGCAGTTCCTGCTGCGGGAAGAGGAGAGGTCGCGGCTGGAAATTCCCACCCCGGACTGCCGTGACGGTTCCTGCTCCGGATGCGGCGTGTGCGATTTTTCCCGGATACGGCCGATAGTTCATGAAGCGATGCCTCGCCTGGATGACGGCCGGCCCGTCCCGGCGGGGACGCCGGGAATTGCGGCGCCCAGCGGGGAAGGCGGCGTCGCTGAACGGATCCGGATTCGCTTCAGCAAGACCGGCATCATGAGCCTGCTGAGCCATCTGGAGCTTATCCATCTCTTTACCAGGGCGGTGCGGCGCGCGCGAATCCCCATCCGTCATTCACAGGGTTTTCATCCCCACCCCAGGTTTTCCTTTGCCACGGCCCTTTCGGTGGGGGTGGAGTCCTGGGCGGAATATCTTGACATGGAGATAGAGCCCGGATTCGGCGCCGGTCCTGTAATGGAAGCCCTGAACAGTGTCCTGCCGGATGGGATGAGGGTCCTTGAGGCGGAAGAGATACCATTGAAAAGCGAGTCGCTGACGGTACTCATGGATTCGGTCCGCTACCGGGTGACCATGCCCGAAGGGATAGTGTCGGACCTGCCGGAAAAGGCTGAGGCCTTCCTGGGCCTGGAGACCTTTCCCCACACAAGGGTCAAGAAAGGAAAGAGCGTCGAGATCGACCTGAGGCGGGAGTTGCTGGAGCTGAAGGCCTCCGGCGATTCCCTGGAGATGCTGGTCAGGCGGGGAAAGCCCGTCGAGTTTGCCTCGGCCATAACGGGCATCCCTGAAGAGGCCCTTCGTCCCGCGCGCATCGAAAAGCTGTCGGTCTGTCTCAGGGAATCATCAGTCGGGCGTCCGCGGGGCGCTTGCGCGGGCGGTTAGCCGAGATTAAACTTGCCTGTCTCTCCCTTTACATTTTGAAGATTAAACCATTGTTTTTACATATTTTATTGTGATGCGAGAAAGAGGTTCCCATGGCAAACGAACTGGTGATCAATACCACGTCCCATGAGACCCGGATTGCCCTTATCGAGAACGGCACCATTGCGGAGCTCTATATCGAGAGGAGTCGGGTCAGGGGGATTGTGGGAAACATCTACAAAGGCCGTGTTATCCGTGTTCTGCCCGGCATGCAGGCGGCCTTTGTGGATATCGGTATGGAAAAGGCTGCTTTTCTCTATGTGGCTGACGTATTTGAGGCCATCGAAGACTACGAAAACTTCATGGAAGTCAACGAGAAAAAGGAGAACGGCGGAGAAGGGGAGGGACAGGCCCAGGGCGTTAGCCCCCTGCATCCCATTGAGGATATCCTCCAGGAGGGGCAGGAGATCCTGGTGCAGGTTTCAAAGGAGCCCATAGGGACAAAGGGCGCCAGGATCACCTCCCATATCTCCCTTCCCGGGCGGCATCTGGTGTATATGCCCACTGTCGACCATGTGGGGGTGTCGCGCCGCATCGAAAACGAGCCGGAGCGCGAACGCCTCAAGGAGGTAGTGGAGAGGATCAAGCCCAACGCCGGCGGATTCATCATCCGGACCGTTTCCGAGGGCAAGAGCGAAGAGGACCTCCTGACGGACATGCAGTACCTGACAAAGCTCTGGGAAGAGATCGTCAAGAAGAACGAGAAGGCCCATGCGCCGTGCCTGATCCATTCGGATCTGGATGTCACCCAGAAGGTGGTGCGTGACATCCTCAGCGAGGATGTGGACCGCATCGTGGTCGACGCCAAGCCCGAGTACGACAAGGTCGTTCAATTCATAAGCACCTTCATGCCCAAGATCAAGTATTCCATCGAGCTGTACGAAGAGAACGAGCCCATCTTCGATCACTTCGGGCTCGAGGTGGAGATAAGCCGGGCCCTGGGCCGCAAGGTGTGGCTCAAATCGGGCGGTTACATCATCATCGAGCAGACCGAGGCCCTGACGGCAGTGGATGTGAACACGGGCCGCTATGTGGGCAAGCACAACCTGGAGGATACCATACTCAAGACCAACCTGGAGGCGGTCAAGGAGATTGCGTACCAGTTGAGGCTGCGCAATATCGGCGGAATCATTATCATCGATTTCATCGACATGGAGAAGGAGGTGAACCGGGACAAGGTGTTCACCGCACTGGAAGAGGCGCTGAAGGCGGACAAATCCAAGACAAACATCCTCAAGATGTCGGAACTGGGCCTCGTTGAGATGACACGTAAACGGGTCAGGGAAAGCATCGGCCGCCTCATGTGCGAGCCCTGCCCCTATTGCGAGGGGTTGGGTTATATCAAATCCAAGACAACCGTCTGCCAGGAGATCTTTCGCGAATTGCGCCGTGAGATGCTGGATGTCCACGGCTCGAAGGTGATCCTTACCGTCCATCCCCAGGTGGCGGATCTCCTTTACGACGAAGAGAGAAAGGGTCTTGAAGACCTGGAAAAGCGTTTCAAAAAAAGGATAACAGTTCGCGCCAAGCCCGGTTTTCACCAGGAACAGTTTGAGGTATTGATCAATTAAGGAACTGTAAATGAATAGCATGGTCAATATTGCGTTCAGATTCAGTTCAG
>CAZFCG010000002.1:0-20230 GCA_964517595.1 uncultured Geobacter sp.
AAGACGGCAATCGGAGAGAACGAAGGATGCCTCCAACTGCCGAATCCAGGATTAAAGCTGTAACGTGCTTTGGAGCGGATGCCTCTTATTCCCGATACGGCCGTTTTATGTAGAATAAAGACTTTTTTATTGACATTAGAGATAAATTTTTGAATAGTTGCTTTCATGCGAAAATGCATCCCGTCGCGGAGATGTATCACCGAAGGAGCAGGAGTCCCCAGATGAGCGAGTACAATATCGGCGCGAAGCTCAAGAGCCTTCGCCTTTCCAAAAAACTGACACTGCAGGCCGTTGCCAGGGAAACCGGCTTTTCACCGGCCCTCATTTCCCAGATTGAAAACAACAACGTATCACCTCCCATAGCCACGCTTTCCAGGATAGCCAAGTTCTTTGACGTGAAGATCGGCATGTTTTTCACTGAGAGCGAGGATGAGTGCAAGTTCGAGATAGTCCGCAAGTCCGAGCGGAAGGAGATCCCCAGGGTCATATCCCCCACCGGCACAAGCCACGGCTATTCCTATGAATCTCTTTCCTACCGGAAGCAGAGTAAGAAGATGGAGCCGTTCATCCTTACCCTGAACGACACCGTTTCCGAGTATACTACCTACAGCCACGAAGGTGAAAAATTCCTTTACATCCTGAAGGGAAAGGCCGAGATATGGCTGGACGACGAACGGGTAACCCTGGAGGAGGGTGACAGCATCTATTTCGATTCGACACTGAAGCACCGCTTCCTCTCCAAGGATGGTTCCGAGGTCAAGATCCTTTTCGTGGTCACCCAGTAGCAATTTTTTCAATTGCCCGCTTTACCAGCCGGTTCAAGCCGCGCTCCTTTGGTGGGCGCGGCGTCTTGGTTTCCATACCTGCCTTTCCACCCTTTCCCCTTTGAAGCCGCCTTTTTTTTCTTGACTTCTCCTCTGATAAACAATTAATGTTCTGCACATTTCCGGTCCATTCCGGCCCCGCGTTTCCGCATTTACCGCTGATTCAGCCGGATTCCATGCGTTGACGCGGCCGTGCGAAAAGACTGGGTTCACGTATCTTTCATTGATACGAATTTTGTTCCGGCATGGCGACTGCCTTTGCCGGCGATTTCAGGGAGGGATCAAGTGATCAATCGTGCGGCATTAATGATATTTTCATTCTGTTTTCTTGCCGGTTGTGCGGCGAATCAGGGCGCGATTTCTTCATCCGAGGACTATGTCGAGATAGAAAATCCCGCATTTACCATGTCTCCGGGGGCTTCTCCCACCATCTGGGTGCCGAGGAGCTACGTGGACAGCGGGATTCCCCGAGGGGGCGAACTCCTTGAAAAAGGGTACGAATCGGTCAGGGGAAAGATGTCCGACGGCGCGAGCCGGACCGCGGCCCCTGCTCCCGCGCCCCCTGCTCTCGCGCCCGTTACCGCTTCTCCCGTGGTTTCCACTACTCCTTCCGTTCCAGCCGTTTTGCCGGTTCCACCTCCCGTTGCTTCCCCTGCGCGGCCTCCCGTGAAAGCTGCTGAGGCGCCTTTTTTCAAAAGCCGCATCCTCATTATTGAGACGGAAAAGAACGAACTTTCGGCAAGGTTCGGCGAGGCCTTGAAGCGCTTGTCCGCCGGAACGGTCCTCGACCCGGCCCAGGCCGCCTTTGTCGCGCGCTATGCCAGTCTCGGCTCTCCGGCGGAGAGAGCCGCCCTGGCGGTCAAGTTGCAGGAGGATTTCGGCGCCGGTCTTGTCATATTCCTTTCCGCCCCCAACGGGACGCTGCCGGGTAAGACGGTTAGCGCCGAGGTGCGCGAGGGGTATGGCGGAACCTTGCTCAGAAAGCTGGTTGAGGTGATATCTCCCTATCCCGTGAATGACGCGAATAAGCGGGACGCGGCCATTATGTCCTCCCTTCGCGGACTGGCTGCCGGGGTGAGGGAACTTGCCGGGCTTGCGCCCTGGTATGCCAAGGTGGTCTCAGTAGAAGGGGAACGGGTTTACATCAACGCCGGCAAGGAAACGGGAATTGAAACGGGCCGGAAATTGAACCTGTATCGGGCCGGGAAGGTTGTGGAAAAGCTGGGGTTCGCTCCAGGCCCGAAGGTTGGGATTGTCGAGATAACCGGTTTCGTCGGCACGGACGGATCGTTCGGCATTGTTAAGCAGGGTGAAAAGGCGCGGGCATCCGATCTGGTCGGAACGGAATAGCCATACTTGCTCGTTGAACGGAGTCGAAACGAGCGGAGTCGGCATCTCCCATGTTTTGGATGTCTTCCCATTCATCGGCATGTTACCTTGAACCGGAACACCCGGGCCGGATTTATTGCTGTGATGATATTCATGATGGACCGTCTTGCGCCGTCCATCTATTTTCCATGAGGAGGCAGTCTATGAGAAAAACGGTTTTTGTTTCACTGGCGGCCGGTCTGCTGCTGGCGGCCCCGGTCCTGGCGGCGGATGCTACCCAGGCAACCGCTCCGGCGTACAACACCGGCTACCAGCCATCGCCCGAGGTTGCGCCCGGCGTATACGGCAAGATGGAGACACCGGTAACCAGCAAGTTCAAGCTCTCCATCGGAGGTTTCGTCAAGCTTGATTATGTCTATAATTCAGATAATTTCGGGCCTTCCGGCGCGCTGACTCCCGGAAGCGGGAGGATTCCCAAGGCGAGCAGTATCGAGGGCCAGACGGATCAGTCCATCTTTACAGCCCGTCAATCCCGTTTCTGGCTCAAGATAGGCGGTCCCGGTTTTGCCGGGGCAAAGACGAGCGCGCTTATCGAGGTTGATTTCTACGGCGATCCGTCCGCGGCCGCGGAAAGCCCGCAGGTGCGGATGCGCCAGGCCTGGGGCGCCATCGATTGGCCAAAGACCCAGATTCTGTTCGGCCAGGCCTTCGACATCTTCGGGCCGATGGTTTCGTCTACCGTTGACTTCCGCCATGGCGCCGCCTACGGTACCCCGAACAATCCCCGCGTCCCTCAACTCCGGCTCACCCAGAAGGTGGACCTGACACGGGACAATTCGCTGAAACTGGTGCTGGGCGTTCAGGACCCCAACCAGAACGGCAACAATAACGCCGGCGGCACCCTGGCGACCGGGTCATTCGGTTCGGCGGTTAACGTGGCCGGCCAGGCCATGCTTGTGAGCAAGGCCCTTGGCGTTGCCCCCGGATTATGGGGGCTTTCCATGAATCCCCTTTCGGCGGGGTTCTTTGGCCTGTACGGCAATGAAAAGGTGCTTTTGGGCGCGGAGAATAAAAAAGAGTCATTGGATTCATGGGGTTACGGGTTCTACACCTTCGTTCCGCTGCTCAAGTCGGCGGACGGGAAAAGCAGGGCTATGACCATGTCCTTCGAAGGGCAGGCCTATATGTCCGCGAACATGGCGTTCAACTCCGCGACAGCTGATACCCTGGTGGGCACGACCGCCGATCCGAAGCCTGCGAAAGGGTATGGTTTTGCGACCCAGTTGATATTCTATCCCATTCAGGACCTGGGATTCACCGCGGGGTATCAGAGAAGGGGCGCATCCAACTATTCCGACTACTCCAACCGCAATATCGCCGTCAATTCACAGCCGTCCAAGACTCTTTCCGGGGCGGATTTCCTCAAATTCAGCAGCAATGTCTATTTCAATGTCTCCTACGACCTCAACGCCGCCATACGGCTTATGGCTGAGTATCAAAACGTTAATTCCCGTTACGGCAACAACCCCGCCGGCACATCCGAATCAGGAACCGCCAATATAGCCCGCATGGCATTCCTGTATTTCTTCTGATATCGCGGATCAGGGCGATATTACAACGGGGAGCCTTCATGCTCTCCGTTTTTTTTAGGAAGAGATCCGACACCTCTGATTCATTTCAGCCATGCTATGTTACGAGGAAGAGGCGCGAGGGATTGAACGTAACCGGACGCCGGTTATGTAAAGGAAAGGGAATGTATGGAAAACAAAACCCTTACCCAGTCGGAATTGCCATTGCGGAACGGCAGGGTCTATCACCTTGATCTTGCCCCCCACGAGTTGGCTCGTAATGTGCTGATTGTAGGAGATCCGGACCGGGTTCCCTTCTTTTCCGACGAGTTCCTTGCGGAACGGGAAGCTGATCGCTTCCACCGGGGCCTGCGGACCATTACCGGGCGTGCCCGCGAAACGGGACAACGGATAACAATCACCACGTCAGGTATGGGTACTCCCTCCATGGAGATCGTCCTTAACGAACTGGTGGCGTTGAATGAACTGGATTTATCGACTCGAAGGAGGAAGGATTTCTTCACCCCTTTGACCATCGTCAGGATCGGCACCAGTGGAGGTCTCCAGCCTGAAACCGAACCGGGCACACTGGTCGTCACGGATTATGGAATCGGGCTTGACAATACCGGAGCGTATTACGATGTTTCCATGCCGGATGCGGAATGCTGGATGCTGGAGAGACGCGCCGGAACCCTGATTGAGGAGGCCCTTTCTCCGGATGCCCGTTTTCGTCGAGTATTCCATCCCTATGCCGCACGGGCGGACGCCAGGTTGCGGGTTGCCTTGGAGAGGGAGGCCTTGCGTATGGGGGCGCCGTGCAAGAGAGGCGTGACGATTACCAGCCCCGGCTTTTTCGCTGAACAGGGTCGCGGTATTGGCCGCATATTCTCCACCGTGCCGGAACTGGCGGAACTCATGGCATCTCTGGACACGGGCCTGCCTGGCCTGAAGGTGGAGAACATGGAGATGGAGGCAAGCTTTTTTCTCCATTTTCTGGGGGGGCTGGGTTATCGGGCCGGGGTCGTCTGTGTTGTGATTAACAAACGCAAAGAGGGAAGCTTTCTTGCCGACTATAGTGAACATGTTCGAAATGCCGGGCTGGTGGCCTTGCGGGCATTAGCTGTTCTGGATACCGGCAGCGATTTTCACGCGGGCTATCCTGAGCAGTGATGAAGGGAGGTTTTACTTATGGATGATAAAGACCTGGAAGGTATACGCGGCTGGTTCGCCGGGTACTGCCAATCCTTTTACTCCGTGGACATGGAGGATCAACGCAATATCCTTCTCAAGGAAGAACATACTCACCGGGTCTGCGCGAATATCATCAGAATTGCCGCGGCGGAAGGTCTGGGATCGGAGGACCTGAAGCTGGCGGAAACCATTGCGCTGCTTCATGACGTGGGGCGCTTTGAGCAGTACCGCCAGTTCCGCACGTTCCGTGACGCCGTTTCCGTAAACCATGCCGCTCTGGGTGCGGAAATCATCCGTGACGTGGATTTGCTGGCCGGGCTTTCTCCCCGTGAACGGGATCTAGTGAATGATTCGGTAGAGACCCATAATCTATTCAAAATCCCCAAAACTATCCAGGGCGAACACCGGTTTTTCCTCCAACTGATTCGTGATGCCGATAAGCTCGATATCTGGCGGGTATTCAGCGAATACTACGGGCAACCGGAAGGCGAGCGTTCATCCGTAGCGGGACTCGGTTTTCCGGATCTTCCGGAGTGTTCTCCCGAAGTGCTGGAAAAGCTCGCAGGCAGGGAGACGGTCAGGCTTTCCCACGCCAGGACACTGAATGATTTCAAACTGGTGCAGCTTTCCTGGATCTTCGACCTCGTATTCCCGGAATCTTTTAACATGGTTGCCGAGAGAGAAATTGTTGACGGCATTGCCTGTTGGCTTCCTGACACGGAAGGCGCGCGGCTTGCCGTAGAAACTGTACGATACTTTGTAGATGAGAGGAGGCCGCTTTCTCCCGTTAGTTCCATGACATCCGTACCTCAATCATCTTGACAGACAAGCTGCTTGAGGGTAAGAAGGTTCTAATTCGGCTTTTCATCAATAACCCGCACTTTCGGAATATGGTCTGGAAACCGCAATGCCGTGAAGAACGGAACGGAGGGGAAGAAGATGTCACATGATTGTTCCCGTCTCAGGGCCTTCTATTCTTCGATCAACAAAGAACTGATCATTATTTTTCTGCTGGTTGCCATTACCGGGATCATCTTCTTTTTTGTCTCCAATCAGAGGGCGTTTCTGAACTTCATGTACCTGCCCGTGATTCTCGGCGCCTATTTCTATGGAAAGCGTTACGCGACCCTTGCGGCCCTCCTGTCACTCATACTGATCTCGGTTGTTGCTTACGTGTATCCCTCAACCTTCAGTTCCGGGGGCGACTCCACCATGCACCGCTGGCTTGATATCGGGACATGGGGAGGATTTCTCCTGATAATCGCTTATCTCATGGGACTTCTTTATGAAAAAAAAGAGCGGACGAAGAGAGAGATCCGCAATACCTACCAGGGGATAATAGAGATGCTCTCTCTGGTGATTGATTCCGTTGACCAGCACACCCACAGCCACTCCTACAGGGTTTCCGCTCTGGCGGAAAGGATCGCCAAGGCGATGGGATGCGCCGAGCAGGACGTGGAAAACATCAGAATAGCGGCCCTGCTCCACGACCTGGGCAAGATTGGGGTCAGCCGTGAGATACTGGTGAAAGCCGGTGAACTGACCCGTGAAGAACGCGAGCACATGAAAGGACATACAGTCCGTGCGGCGCATATTCTGAAACCGCTGGGCGGGAGGGTAACGGACCTTTTGCCCATGATACTGGGTCACCACGAGAAATACGACGGCAAAGGCTACAATTCTCTGATGGGTGAGGATATTCCCCTTGGCGCCAGGATTATTGCCGTTGCGGATGTGTTTGACGCTCTTACGTCGGATCGTCCCTACCGCGAGGCCATACCCGCGTTTGTCGCAAAAGAGGAAATCGTCGCCGGCGCCGGGACCCACTTCGACCCGGGTGTTGTCAAGGTGTTCGTGAACATTTTTTCCGTCCTGGAAAGGGGGGGGGCCTCTGCCCCACGGGCGCTTCACGCATGAACACTTTTTCCGTGGCCCGGCCGCGCCTAGAATTGTGTTGACAAATGGGAACAGAGCGGTTTATATAAAACCATTCCTCAACAATCGTCCGTGTTCATACCTGTCAGAATCATCCCAAATCAGCGAAACATAAGCCTCGACATCGATAGTTTAGAACCAGAATGGCCAATACCCTTTAAACCGGAATACCCTTGCGATGACACCCCGAACAGGCTGAGTCCTGCCGTCCCTATGTTTCCGAAACCGCCTTTTGCTCATTTTCGAATGGAATATCGTCATGCATAATCACGGCGTTTTCTTCACCGGTTGAATGACTTCCCGTATTGCCGCATTCGCGGCCTTTTTCCGGGTTTTCATTGCCTGTTTCCGGGAAAAGGGCCGCGTGACGGACGCAAGACGCTGACCCGTACTGATTGCCCGCCTTACGGGCGTCCCCTCATGCCCACTGACAGATAGTCGAAACCATCGGTTCCGTCTGAATTAATAGATATGCAGGTGCAATTTCGCCGGCAGGAGAAGAGATGAATTTACAAGAGTTGAAAAGCAAGAAGATAAACGATCTGACCTCAATCGCCAAGGGTCTTAGCATTGAAGGGGCGTCAAGCCTGCGCAAGCAGGACCTGATCTTCGCTATCCTGAATGCCCAGACGGAAAAGAACGGCATGATCTTCGGTGAAGGAGTCCTGGAGACATTGCCGGACGGTTTCGGATTCCTCAGGGCGCCTGATTACAACTATCTGCCCGGCCCTGACGATATATACGTGTCGCCCAGCCAGATAAGGCGATTCAATCTGCAGACTGGTGATACCGTCTCGGGCCAGATACGCCCTCCCAAGGAAGGTGAGCGCTATTTCGCGCTTCTCAAGGTGGAAACGGTCAATTTCGAGCCCCTGGACGGGATAAGGGACAAGGTCCTTTTCGACAATCTGACCCCGCTTTATCCCATGGAAAGGCTCAAACTGGAGACGGCGCCTGATAATCTCTCCACAAGGGTCATGGATCTTATCGCCCCCATAGGCAAGGGGCAGCGCGGGTTGATTGTCGCCCCACCCCGTACCGGCAAGACCATGCTCATCCAGAACATCGCCAATTCCATAGCCTTGAATCACCCCGAGGTCTACCTCATCGTCCTTCTCATTGATGAGCGGCCGGAGGAAGTTACCGATATGCAGCGTTCAGTCAGGGGGGAGGTTGTTTCCTCCACCTTCGATGAGCCGGCGGCCCGACATATCCAGGTGGCTGAAATGGTGATTGAAAAGGCAAAGCGACTGGTGGAGCACAAGCGTGACGTGGTGATTCTGCTGGACTCCATCACCCGTCTCGCCAGGGCCTACAATACCGTCATCCCGCCCTCAGGCAAGGTGCTGTCCGGCGGTGTCGATTCCAATGCCCTCCATAAACCGAAACGCTTTTTCGGCGCTGCCCGCAATATTGAGGAAGGCGGTTCCCTTACCATCATTGCCACCGCCCTCGTGGATACCGGCAGCAAGATGGATGAGGTGATCTTCGAAGAGTTCAAGGGGACCGGCAACATGGAGCTGCACCTGGACCGCAAGCTGGTGGAAAAGAGGGTCTTCCCCGCCATCGACATGAACAAGTCGGGCACGAGAAAGGAAGAGCTCCTTATAGACAAGACGGCGCTTAACAGGATATGGATTCTGCGGAAGGTGCTCCATCCGATGAACGTGGTCGACAGCATGGAGTTTCTTCTCGGCAAGCTGGTGGAAACGAAGACGAATCAGGATTTTCTCGACTCCATGAGCAGGTGAAAAATTGCTTGATAAAAAAAAATGGAGATGGTAACGTTCCATACTTCTGATGTAGCTTAACGAGATGATAGAGTAGTATGCTTGCGCAAGGAGGAAGCAATGAAAGAGGGAATACACCCGAAATATCACGAGGTAACGGTGAAGTGTCTGTGCGGCAATACCTTTCAGACCCGTTCCACGAAATCCGAGATTACGACGGAAATATGCTCTGCCTGCCACCCGTTTTTCACGGGTAAGCAAAAGCTGATCGATACCGCCGGCCGTGTCGAGAGGTTCAAGAAGAGATACGGAATGTAACCGGTCTTCCGGTAGCGCGGATGGAAAGAAAGGGGATTTTGTCCACGGCGAAATCCCCTTATCTGTTTCTCGCCGGGACAGGTCATCCGCCGAATCCGGGACCTATGGTCTCTGCGTCTTAAGGACAACCATGCAGGTCACACTTGTCAGCCACACCCCTGATCCCGAGCTGACCGTAGCCCTTGCGGCCAGGCTCTGTTATTCGCCGGTTTCCATCGGTGATTTGAGGGAGCGCCTCTCGGGTTCCGATATCCGGAAATTCCTGGAAAAGATCCTCACCCTCGGCCACCTGTCCGTTCTGGAGCATGCGTCTTTCACCTTCGGAATCGAGGGGATTTCCAGGGTTACCACACACCAGCTGGTGCGGCACAGGCTCGCTTCTTTTTCCCAGCAGTCCCAGAGGTATGTTACCCACAAGGAGATGTTCGAGGTGGTGCTCCCTCCGTCCGTCTCCGCTGATCCCGTGATCGAAGAGAGGTTTTTGTCGCGCGTGCGGGAACTGCACTCCTTCTATGCGGAAATGGTCGAAGCTGGAATCCCGGCGGAGGATGCCCGTTATATTCTTCCCAATGCCACGGAGACGAAGATCCTCGCTACAATGAACGCCAGGGAGCTGCTTCACTTTTTTAGTCTACGTTGCTGTGAACGCGCCCAGTGGGAGATCAGGGCCATGGCTGTCGAGATGCTGAAGCTGGTGCGGGCCGCGGCGCCCGTTCTCTTTGAAAAAGCCGGTCCTGGCTGCCTTTCCGGCGCCTGTCCTGAGGGGGAGATGACCTGCGGCCGGATGGCGGCGGTCCGGGAGTTTTTTGGATCTGTCCAGTAGCGCGCGCCCCGGCCAACGGGGGGGAAAGGCTTGAGGTCGATGGAGAAGATAAATATCGGAGGACAGGCGGTAATCGAAGGTGTGATGATGCGCGCCCCCCGTTCTATTGCCATCGCGGTTCGCAGGCCGGACGGCGAGATTGTGGTCAAAAGGAACCGGGTGGTTCCACTTTCCGAGCGCTATCCGGCGCTGAAACTTCCTCTTCTGCGAGGCGCGGCGGCCCTGTTTTCTTCACTGGTTATCGGCATCAAGGCGCTCAACTATTCTGCCAACGAAGCCATGGCTGAAGGGGAAAAGAAAGAGGAGATAAGCACTCTCGCCATGGGCGGGACCATGGCGATCGCGCTTCTCTTCGGCATCCTCCTCTTCTTTATCCTGCCGCTCTACATAACGAAGCTGCTCGTTCCGGTGATTGGCGATTCAAATCTCGTCTTTAATCTGGTGGACGGGGTCATCCGGGTCATAGTCTTTCTGCTTTATATCCTGTCGATATCCAGGATGAAGGATATCCAGAGGGTATTTCAGTACCACGGAGCGGAGCACAAATCCATCTTCGCCTTCGAGTCAGGTCTGGCCCTTACAGTGGAAAACGCAAAACGTTTCAGCCGGCTGCACCCCAGGTGCGGGACCAGCTTCCTGCTTATCGTGATGCTGGTGAGTATTTTCGTATTTTCCCTGATTCCCGAACCTTGGCCGTTCTATCTGAAGGCAGGCGCCCGTGTGATTCTCCTTCCCCTGATCGCGGGGATTTCCTATGAGTTTCTGAAATGGAGCGCCAGGAACGACAGTTCTCCTCTGGTCAGGTTCCTTATTACCCCCGGACTTGCCCTTCAGAGACTTACAACCCGTGAACCGGATGACGATCAGGTGGAGGTGGCCATCCGCTCCATGCAGGAGGCCCTGGAGGAAAACGGTGGTCACAAAGACGACAGACTGGTGGTGTAGGAAGAGATATGCTGCATAAGATTGAAGAACTGGAAAGGCGATTCGATGAGCTGGAATCCCTCCTCGCGGACCCATCCGTGCTGGGGAACCAGGTGGAGTTCCGTCGCCTCAGCAAGGAGCATTACGAGCTTTCGGCCCTGGTCTCCACCTATCGGGACTACAAAAAGATAGTCGCGCAAATCGACGACAACAGGGAGCTTTTGAACGAAGCTGATCCGGAGATGCGCGAGATGGCCGAGGCGGAACTGAAGGAGTTGGAGGGGAGCAGAGAGAGACTCGAAGAGGAGATAAAGCTCCTGCTCCTTCCCAAGGACCCCAATGACGACAGAAGCGTGGTCCTGGAGATCCGTGCGGGCACCGGCGGGGACGAGGCAGCCCTGTTCGCGGGCGACCTTTTCAGGATGTACAGCCGCTATGCCGAATCCAACCGCTGGAAGGTGGATATAATCTCTTCTTCAGAGTCCGCCCTTGGAGGCTTCAAGGAGATTGTGGCCCTGGTGGAGGGGCAGGGTGTGTATGCCCGCTTCAAGTATGAATCAGGAACCCATCGCGTGCAGCGGGTTCCGGACACGGAGGCCCAGGGGCGCATCCACACCAGCGCCTGCACGGTCGCGGTTCTTCCGGAAGCGGAGGATATCGACATCGATATCAATCCGGCCGACCTGAAAATCGACGTCTACCGTTCGTCAGGGGCGGGCGGCCAGCATGTGAACACAACCGATTCCGCGGTGCGCATTACACACATACCCACGGGCATTGTTGTCGCCTGCCAGGAAGAGCGAAGCCAGATAAAGAACCGGGCCAAGGCCATGAAAGTCCTGAAGTCGAAGATGATGGATATCATGGTGAACGAGCAGAACGCGAAGATGGCCGCTGACAGGAAGCAGCAGGTGGGGAGCGGCGACCGGAGCGAACGTATCCGGACCTACAACTTTCCCCAGGGACGTATGACCGATCATCGTATCGGATTGACCCTCTACCGGCTCGATGCGATCATGGCCGGGGACATCGGCGAGATAATAGATTCCCTTCGCGCCCATTATCAGATGGAAGCGCTGAAGGCCCAGAGCGAAGCCGCCTGATTCATGAGCGAGGTATGGACGATTCTCAAGGTACTTACCTGGACCAAGGAATACCTGGCCGGAAAAGGCGTAGAGAACGCCCGCCTCGAGGCGGAATGGATGCTCTGCGCGGCCCTGGGAACGGACCGTGTCGGACTTTACGTGAACTATGACAAGCCCCTTACTTCCGCTGAGCTGAACGGATTCCGCGGCATGGTCGGTCGCCGGGCGAAAAGGGAACCGCTCCAGTATATATTGGGAAGCCAGGATTTTTTCGGGCTGGACTTCGAGGTGACTCCCGGAGTCCTGATTCCGCGCCACGACACTGAGACTCTGGTGCGGGAGGCCCTTGCCAGGGCGCCTGGCGACGCGACTATTCTGGATATCGGTGTCGGAAGTGGTTGCATAGCCGTTGCCCTGGCGAAGAATCTTCCCGGCGCCGAGGTCTCCGGCGTGGACCCCTCACCCAGGGCGCTGGCCCTCGCGGAAAGAAACGCGCGCCGGCATCAGGTCTCCCTTAACCTGCTTTGCGGTTCCCTGTTTGAACCGGTAAAAGGCCGGCGTTTCGATCTTGTCGTCTCCAATCCTCCCTACATTCCCGCCTCTGACCTGGCCGGGCTCCAGCCGGAGGTGCGGGACTACGAGCCCAGGGAAGCGTTGGACGGAGGAAGCGACGGGCTGGAGTATTACCGGCGGATCATACCCGACGCGGCCGCCCATCTCAACACCGGAGGCTGGCTGCTCATGGAAATGGGGATTGGACAGGCTAGGGATGTCCTTGAGTTGCTCGAGAAAAGCGCTGGTTTTGCAGAGGTTTTTACGGCCATGGACCCGGGAGGGATCGAACGGGTGGCCGGTGGAAGGGCAAGGTAATGGCGCGTAGTCGCCAGCATAGAATATTATGAGGTAAATAATTGGACAAGCTGATTATCAAGGGGGGTAAAAAACTGGCCGGAGACGTGACGGTCAGCGGTTCGAAAAACGCATCCCTTCCCATCTTTATCGCAACCATCCTGGCGCCCGGCGTCCATGAAATCAGAAACGTGCCGTTTCTGCGGGATATCAACACAACCATAAAGGTCCTCGAAAGTCTAGGCGCATCCATTGAAGGCAACGGAAACGTGGTAAGGATCGACACCTCGCGTCTCGCCAGTCACGAAGCTACCTATGACCTGGTGAAGACGATGCGGGCGTCGGTGCTCGTTCTGGGACCGCTTCTGGCGCGATTCGGAAAGGCCCGTGTATCCCTGCCCGGGGGCTGCGCCATCGGCGCCCGTCCCATAAATCTCCATCTGAAGGGCCTGGAGGCCTTGGGAGCGGATATCAGCCTGGAGCATGGTTATGTCGAGGCGAGAGCAAGACGGCTTCGCGGGGCGCGTGTCAATTTCGATATTTCCACGGTCGGAGGTACGGAGCAACTGCTCATGGCAGCCGCTACCGCCAAGGGAGAGACCATCCTTGAGAACGCGGCCCGAGAGCCGGAGATACTGGACCTTGCGGAAATGCTCTCCAGTATGGGGGCGAAGATCGACGGCGCTGGCACGGACACCATCCGCATCACCGGCGTCAGCGAGCTTCAGCCCGTTACCCACTCGGTCATGCCCGATCGCATCGAGGCGGGAACATTCATGGTCGCGGCTGCCATTACCGGCGGCGATATCCGCATCCACGGGATGCGCCCGGACCATCTGGATGCCCTGGTATTCAAGCTGCTGGATGCGGGTGTGGAAATAACCCACAAGGACGACGTCGTCCGGGTGAAAGGTCCGAGAAGGATCCGTAGCGTCAATATCAAGACGCGCCCCTACCCGGGTTTTCCCACCGACATGCAGGCCCAGTTGATGGCCCTGATGACGGTTGCCGAAGGAACCAGCGTCATCAGCGAGAATATCTTCGAGAACCGCTTCATGCATGTTTCCGAGCTCCTTCGGTTCGGCGCCGATATCATCATCGAGGGAAACACTTCAACGGTAAAGGGCGTGAAAAAACTTTCCGGCGCTCCCGTGATGGCGACGGATCTGCGCGCATCGGCTTCACTGATTCTGGCCGGACTGGCGGCGGAAAACACCACCGAAATCTCGCGCATCTATCATCTGGACAGGGGCTACGAGTCCATCGAGAAGAAACTGTCCGGCCTTGGCGCCGATATCAAACGGGTCAAGGAGTGAGCCGGGTGGCGAAGGGCACGGACAAATGACCGAACAAATAACCATTGCAATTCCCAAAGGGCGTATCCTGCAGGACTCCGTCGCTCTGTTCAAAAAAATCGGCATTGATTGCGAAGAGCTCCTTTCCGACACCCGCAAGCTCATCTTCGAGAACCAGAAACAGAAGATGCGCTATATGATAGTCCGCGCGACTGATGTTCCCACCTATGTGGAGTATGGATGCGCTGATCTCGGGATTGTGGGAAAGGACACCCTCCTGGAGCAGCGAAAAGACCTGTACGAACCGCTTGATCTGAAATTCGGCTACTGCCGGCTGGTTGTGGCGGAGCCGGCGGAGCTCTCCCGCACCGATGACCCGTCAAGTTGGACGAATATCCGTATCGCCACCAAATATCCCAATGTCACGGAGAAGTATTTCGCGGCCAAGGGGGTTCAGGTGGAGATCGTAAAGCTGTACGGATCCATAGAGCTGGCGCCGCTGGTGGGACTTTCGGAAAGGATTGTCGACCTGGTGTCCACCGGCGAGACCCTTCGCCAGAACGGTCTCGTGGAGGTGGAGACTATAGCGGAGATTACCTGCCGCCTGATCGTCAACAGAGGAAGCCTCAAAACCAAACACAAGCGGATATCCAGGATACTGGAAGGTCTGGAAAAGCACATCTGAAGGCCTTGTTGTGAAGGGATTCTTCCATGGCCGCGGAGTTGAACTGTTATGAAATTTCTCCATATCCAGGATGCGGATTTTGAGTCCGGCTTTGCCTCCATCCTTGCGCGCAATAAAGATACGGGCAAGGTGGTGGAAGCGGCGGTTCAGGAGATAATCAACGATGTCCGCTGTCGCGGGGATGAGGCCTTGCTGGGTTACACGCGACGTTTCGACCGTCTGGATATGGAAGCCCGGGGGCTGCTCATCACCGAGGGGGAAATCGATCGCGCTTTTCAGGAGGTTGAGACCGGGGCGCTGGCTGCCCTTCGTCTCGCAGTTGAACGGGTCCGCCGGTTCCATGAGAAGCAGAAGCAGAAAAGCTGGCTGGACGTGGAAGAAGACGGCATTCTCCTCGGCCAGAAGGTCACGCCTTTGGAAAGGGTGGGGATTTATGTGCCGGGAGGCAAGGCGAGCTATCCCAGCAGCGTGATCATGAATGCCGTTCCGGCCCGTGTCGCGGGTGTTTCCGAGATCGTTATGGCGGTTCCCACTCCCGATGGCGAGATCAATCCTCACGTCCTTGTCGCCGCGCGCCTGTCCGGTGTTGACAGGATCTTCCGCATGGGCGGGGCGCAGGCGGTGGCGGCTCTGGCCTATGGCACGGAAACCGTCCCCAGGGTGGACAAGATTACCGGGCCGGGCAATATATATGTCGCCACCGCGAAAAAACTGGTTTTCGGGCAGGTGGGGATCGACATGATCGCCGGACCCAGCGAGATTCTGGTGATCAACGACGGCAGCGGCAATCCTGCCCACATTGCGGCGGACCTCCTTTCCCAGGCCGAGCACGATGAGATGGCTTCAGCCATGCTTATAACCACCGATCGAGGCTTCGGCGAGGCGGTTGCGGTGGAGGTCGAGAGGCAACTCGCCCTTCTCCCCCGCGCCGGAATCGCGCGCCGGTCATGGGACGATTACGGGGTCATTATCGTAGCCGGGGGCGTGGCGGAGGCGGTTTCCTTTTCCAACCGGCTGGCGCCGGAACACCTGGAACTGGCGGTTGCCAATCCCTTCGAGATCCTGCCGGCAATCAGGAATGCCGGGGCTATATTCATGGGGCATTTCACCCCCGAGTCCGTCGGCGATTATCTGGCCGGACCGAACCACACTCTTCCCACCGGCGGCACCGCCCGGTTTTTCTCTCCCCTTTCAGTGGACGATTTCGTGAAGAAATCGTCCTTGCTCTATTTTTCGGAATCAGCGTTGGGCGCTCTGGGGGAGGATATCATGCGCCTCGCCGGGATTGAAGGCCTCGACGCCCATGCCGCATCAGTGAAAATACGAATTCCAGACAGGAAGTAATCATGAGCTATCTGCGTTCCAACATATCTTCCATGGCAGGTTATGTGCCGGGATTTCAGCCTCCCGACGGCGAATCATTCATCAAGCTAAACTCCAATGAGAATCCCTATCCCCCTTCACCGGGCGTGGTCCGGGCGATCCTCGCCGAACTGGGCAAAGAGGGGGCTACGCTGCGCAAATATCCAAGCGCCTCCAGTGAGCATCTGAGACGGATCGCCGGCGAACTTTACGGCTTCGACCCTTCATGGGTGATTATGGCCAATGGCTCGGACGAGGTGCTGAACAACCTGATCCGCGCCTGTGCCGGAGAGGACGAGGAAATCGCCTATGTGCATCCTTCCTACTCCTACTATGTGACCCTTGCCCAGGTCCAGGGCGCGAGGGTCCGGACCTTCGGCCTGACCGGAGATTATCGCGTGGCGGACTTTCCGGACCGCTATGAAGGAAAGATATTTTTCCTTACCACGCCCAATGCCCCTTTCGGGTTTTCTTTTCCAATCGACTACATTGAGGAACTGGCGGGACGCTGTTCGGGTATCCTGGTGGCCGATGAGGCCTATGTTGATTTTGCCGATGAGAATGCCCTGGAACTGGTCAAAAAATGCGACAACGTGGTTGTCACCCGCACACTCTCCAAGAGCTATTCCCTTGCCGGCATGCGTCTGGGACTGGCCATCGCGCGGCCAGGGATAATTGCCGCCCTGGACAAGATCCGGGACCACTACAATCTTGACAGGCTTGCCCAGGCTGCGTGCGGAGCAGCCTTGTCCGACCAGGAATACTTCCGTGACTGCGTCCGAAGGATAAGGGAGACACGGGAGTGGTTTTCCGGGCAACTGCGTGACATGGGCTGGGAGGTGATACCGTCCCAGGGAAATTTCGTGTTTGCCGTGACCCCGGACAGGAACGGACGCAGGGTATACGAAGGCCTAGCGGGGAGAAGGATTCTGGTGCGTCATTTTTCCGATCCGTTGCTCTCGGGCGGACTGCGTATCACCATCGGCAGCCGCGCCGAGATGGAGACGACCGTTGCCGCGTTGCGGGAAATTGCCTGATATCCAAAGGAGGCTTACATGTCCAGAACCGCCGTAGTGGAGAGGGTGACCAAAGAGACCAGCATCCGCCTGTCATTGGGTCTGGACGGGACGGGAGAATCGAAGGTGTGCGCTTCCGTGCCGTTCCTGGACCATATGCTGGACCTGTTTGCCCGCCACGGGCTGTTCGACCTCCAGGTGGAGGCCAGGGGCGACACTGATATCGATTACCATCATACGGTGGAGGATGTGGGGATCGTCCTTGGTGAGTCGCTGAAGCGCGCCCTTGGCGGCAAGGAGGGTATCCGGCGCTATGGCCAGGCCACCGTGCCCATGGATGAAACCCTGGCCTCGGTGGTGATAGACCTGTCCGGCCGACCGTACCTCTGCTATAACGTGCCCCTCCCCAAGGTGAAAGTCGGAGATTTCGACGTGGAACTGGTCCGGGAGTTTTTCCAGGCTTTCGCCAACAGTGGAGGGCTCAATCTCCACATCAACCTGATGTATGGAGAGAATATCCACCACATTATTGAGGCATGTTTCAAGGCTTTTGCCCGGGCGCTGGACGAGGCGACCCGTATCGATGAGAGGATTACGGGCGTCCTGTCTACCAAGGGCAAGCTTTAGCCGGGGATTTCCATCTAAATGAAACGTGCGCCGCTGATCCTTGTGAAAGCCCGGCTGGAGGGCATCAGCGCCTGATTCCGCGAGGTAAAGATGATAGCTATAATCGATTACGGGATGGGCAATCTCCGTTCGGTTCAGAAGGGGTTCGAGAAGGTCGGCTTTGAGGCGGTTGTCACCTCTGACCCGAAGGCCATCCTGGGGGCGGAGCGGATTGTCCTCCCCGGCGTCGGGGCCTTTCGCGATTGCATGAAGAACCTGGAGCAGGGTGGATTCATTGATCCCATCCTGCGGGTGATCAATGAGGGACGGCCGTTTCTCGGCATCTGCCTGGGGCTTCAACTCCTCTTCTCCGAAAGCGAGGAATTCGGTAATAACAGGGGTCTGGGTCTTATTCCGGGCAGGGTGCTCCGTTTCCCGGCCGGGATGACCCGTGGGGGGGAAGAGCTGAAGGTTCCCCACATGGGCTGGAACAGTCTCTCCATAAAACAGTGCGATGGCTTGTTCAACGGGATCCCGGACGGAACGTATTTTTATTTTGTCCACTCATACTATGTAATGCCGGAAGATCCGTCGGTGATTGCCGCAACTACCGATTACGGCATGGAGTTCTGCTCTTCCGTCAGGAAAGACAACATCGTCGCTACCCAGTTCCATCCGGAGAAATCCCAGGAACGGGGACTTGCTATTCTCAGAAATTTCGGGGAGATGAAATGATAGTTATACCGGCCATCGATTTGAAGGACGGGCGGTGCGTCCGCCTGGAACAGGGGCTGATGGAAAGGGACACGGTCTTCTGTGACAGCCCGGCGGAACAGGCGCTGCAATGGCAGGGGCAGGGAGCGGAGTTGCTTCATATTGTGGATCTTAACGGCGCTTTCGCCGGCGAGCCGAAAAACCGTTCGTCCATCGAGGCAATTGTAAAGACCATAAGCATTCCGACCCAACTGGGGGGCGGCATCCGCGATATGAAGACCGTCGAGGCTTATCTCTCCCTGGGTGTCAGGAGGGTCATACTGGGTACGGCGGCCCTTCGTAATCCCGATCTTGTGAAGGACGCGTGTAAAAGTTTCCCCGGCAGGATTGTGGTGGGTATCGACGCGAAAAATGGGATGGTTGCGGTCCAGGGATGGGCTGAGGTCACCGATATCCGGGCCGTGGAGATGGCCAGGAAATTCGAAGGCTACGGCGTCTCGGCCATCATCTACACGGATATCAGCCGTGACGGCATGCTGAGCGGTCCCAATATCGAGGCTACCAGGGAACTGGCCGAGGCGATCTCCATCCCCGTCATAGCCTCGGGGGGCGTGTCCCGGATGGCCGATATCGAAAATCTTATGGCAATCGAGGCGAGCGGTGTAATCGGTGTTATTACCGGCAGGGCAATCTATACCGGCGCCATCAGCCTCTCCGAAGCGGTCGCCTTTGCCGGATCGGCCAGAAAGGCCTGAATTAATTATATATATTCTGGAGAGGGCTGATGCTGACGAAACGAATCATACCATGTCTCGATGTCAAAGGCGGGCGCGTGGTAAAGGGGGTCCGGTTTCTCGAATTGAGGGATGCCGGCGATCCGGTCGAGATAGCGGAGATGTATGACCGGCAGGGCGCCGATGAGCTTGCCTTTCTGGATATTACCGCATCTTCCGATGAGCGCGACATAATCATCGACGTGGTGCGCCGGACCGCGGAAAGGGTCTTCATGCCCCTGACCGTAGGAGGCGGAGTGCGGACGGTAGAGGATATCCGCCGCCTTCTGAACGCGGGCGCGGACAAGGTCTCCATTAATACAGCGGCCGTCCATCGTCCGGAGTTCGTGAAAGAGGCTGCCGAGCGCTTCGGTTCCCAGTGTACCGTGGTCGCCATAGACGCGCGCCGGGTCCAGGGCGAGGATCGATGGGAAGTCTATACACATGGAGGGAAGAATTCCACCGGTCTTGATGCCGTGGAATGGGCGCAAAGAATGGAAGAGTACGGTTCGGGAGAAATACTCCTTACCAGTATGGACCGTGACGGGACCAGGGACGGTTATGACCTTTCCCTGACGCGAAGTGTTGTCGATGCGGTATCGATTCCGGTTATTGCTTCAGGCGGAGTGGGCGGCCTGGAACATCTTTACGACGGCTTTTCAAAAGCCGGCGCAAGCGCCTGTCTTGCCGCGTCAATCTTCCACTATCGGGAATACACCATTTCCCAGGCCAAGGAATATCTGGACCGAAGGGGTGTGGCGGTGCGCATATGAATGAATCCGGAACTTCAACCGGTTTGTTGACGGAAAAGGACGCCATTCTGGAACTCCTGTACCGGGTTATCCGCGAGAGAAAGATAAATCCCTCGGAGAAATCCTATACGGCTTCACTCTTCAGAAAAGGTCTTGACTCCATTCTGAAAAAGACGGGAGAGGAGGCCACGGAACTGGTGATCGCCGGCAAAGGCGGAAAGAGGGAAGAGATTGTCTATGAGACCGCGGACCTCTTTTATCATGTTCTGGTTCTCCTGGGGTTTTACGAAATAGAGCCGGAAGAGGTGTTCGCGGAACTGCGCAGGAGATTCGGGACATCCGGAATAACGGAAAAGGAATCGAGGCAGGCTTGAATGCCGGAAGAATTGTCCGTTATTACAACGCATATTCAAATGAGCCTCTTGCAAAACTATTGCGGGGCCGGTCTGCT
>CAZFCG010000002.1:20240-98723 GCA_964517595.1 uncultured Geobacter sp.
CGCCTCGCTTCCTCGCTTGCGTGCGCAGTGCATCCCAGCCTGCTCATGACGTTTTGCATGAGGCTCAAATATTTCGCTTGACAAGATGAAATTGGGTGTTAAGATACGACTTCTTTACGCTGCAACCCCCTGTCTACATCTTAAGTTCTTCATATAAAGCAAGAAAAATTCAAATACAGGAGGGAGGGGAATATGGATGCCGGGAGTAAGGGTAAAGGAAAATGAGTCATTTGAGCTCGCATTGAAAAGGTTCAAGAAACAGTGCGAGAAAGCCGGAATTCTTTCAGAGGTACGAAAGCGCGAACATTACGAAAAGCCTAGTATCAAAAAGAAGAAAAAGGCTATTGCCGCCCGCAAGAGGGCTCTGAAAAAACAACGGAAGATCACTGAGTAAAATACTGCGGTGGTACTTGAAAAATCTCCGGGAGAACCGTGCACGTGCGCGCTTAATGTTTCGACCTCCCGGTACCATGTTTAAATAGGTAGATGGACTGTGGGGGCGATCTGATTGATTCGCCCCTACTTTTAATTTCAGGACTGACCAGAGAGCGTGGGATGAATTCCGTTGATGTCCTGATTTGGCTTGTTTTGCTGTTTTTCGCGGTGAAGGGGTTCATAAAGGGATTAGTCAGAGAGGTTTGTTCATTCGCGGGAATGTTTCTGGGCGGTTGGACCGCCTTTGCCTGCTACCGGTCGCTTGCCGAAGTCCTTTCGCCCAGGATTAACCTTCCCACTGCCGTGATTCCTTTCCTCTCCTTCGTCCTGATCTTCGTGGCGCTCGGCCTGATTTTCACTTTACTTGGTCATCTGTTGACCGCTCTTTTCGGACTGGTATTCCTGGATGGAGTTAACCGGATTGGCGGTGTTTTGCTGGGGTTGGCGCAGGGCGCTCTCGCGCTGTGCCTTCTGCTCCCTTTGGCATGCGATAAACGGCTGCCGTTTAATGTCACCGCAACCATAGCTTCATCCCGCGCCGCGCGTCCCTTTCTTGTGTGCGGAAAAGGGATTTTCTCGTGCTGGAGGCCAGGCGCCATGTCACTTGAGCCTGGGAACACCTTGCCTAAGGGCCACGTGCCCGACAATCCCCGGAACATTTGATGTGAGATCCGGAAATCGGAATAATACTCCATGATTCCAGATGAAAAAATTCGGGAGGTTCGTGAAAGGGCATCGATACTCGATGTCATCTCCGACTATGTCGGATTGAAAAAGTCGGGCGCCAACTATCTCGGCCTCTGCCCTTTTCATGCCGAGAAGACGCCTTCGTTTACCGTCAATGCGGCTAAAGGCATGTTTTATTGTTTCGGTTGCGGCGCCGGCGGAGATGTGGTCAGCTTTGTGATGCGTATGGAAGGTCTCGCTTTTCCGGAGGCGCTGAGGAGTCTTGCCCGGAGGGTGGGGGTGGATATGGAGGAACGTCCACTGACCCCGAGAGAGATGCGTCTGCGGGATGAGCGGGAGACATTCTTTCAGCTTCACGAGATGGCCTCGCGCTTTTACGAAAAAATATTGATGGATCGTCCCGAGGGTGATCGCGGACGTGCCTATCTTGTGAAGAGGGGAGTGGACGACGAGACGGCCCGGACCTATCGTCTCGGTTTTGCGCCTGATACGTGGGACACTTTGGCGCGCTTTTTGAATGAAAAAGGTGTTCCGCTGGATTCCGCGGAGAAAGCGGGGCTTCTCAGGAAGAGGGACAGCGGAGGATTCTATGACGGCTTCAGGAACAGGCTTCTCTTCCCCGTCACCGATATCCAGGGCCGCCCCATAGGATTCGGTGGACGGGTTCTGGATGACGCGATGCCCAAGTACCTGAACTCACCCGAATCTCCGATCTATCACAAAAGTGATGTCCTTTTCGGCCTCGGCATGGCAAAGCACGCCATCCGTGAAAAAGGCGCGGCATTCATAGTGGAAGGCTATTTCGATCATCTGGCCCTCTTTCGCGCTGGATTCAGCAATGTGGTCGCCACTTGCGGAACGGCCTTGACGTCAGGCCATGTGAAAGCCCTGAGACGCTTTTCCGACAAGGCCTACCTGCTTTTTGACGGTGACAGCGCGGGGAAAAAGGCCGTTGTGCGTTCTATGGATATCTTTCTTGAAGAGAATTTCCCGGCATACGTAGTGCAGTTGCCGGACGGAGAAGACCCTGATTCCTTTATCGAAAAAAACGGCGCGGATTTTTTTTCCGGGATTGTAGCGGATGCGCTCCCGGTTTTCGAGCACTACTTCAAGGCCCTGTGCAGGCAAAGCGACATTTCCGGAGTCGGAGGGAAGATAGCCGTCCTGGATGAATTGGCGCCTCGAATAAGAAAGATTCCCGATAGAGTCGAGCGGGATTTGTATGTAAGAGAAGTAGCCCGTTTTCTAGGCGTTGAGGAAATTGACGTCAGGAGGAAACTGGGGAAGGTCGATTATGTGCCCGTCGCCGCGCCTGTACGCCGCGAGCGGCGTGGCGTGGGTTCGACACCGGAAGAAATGCTTTTATGCCTCATGGGGAAATATCCGGAGATCGTCAGTATCATTGCCGATTTCGGACCGGACAGGATATTCCGTGAGGAACTGCTGAAAGTTGCGAACGGTATCATTGAGTGTGCTGTTGAGAGTGATAGAATTGACTGGCCGCGAATTCTTGACACCGTTGACGTCAGGGAGGAACGCGCACGTCTTGCCGCCTTGCTTATTGAGGAGGGGCATCTGGAAGGGATGGATGTGAGAAAGGCGTTCGAACAGTGCCGTCGCGCTCTCGACAGGATTGCCTTGAAGGAGATAAAGGAACTGACCCTGGAACTGGCCAGGACGGATACCGACAGCGACGCATATCATGCGCTGCTGCGACGTATAGACGACTTGCGGGCGAGAAAGTCCCAGTTGACATAGACGAGGCGGGACGGGGAATCCAATCGAAACCGATTGTTTTTTTACTAAGAGGTGAACTGGATGGCAAAAAAGAGTATGGAAGAGGTTAAACATTTGATTGACCTTGGGAAAGAGAAGGGGTTCCTGACCTATGATGAGGTCAATGATATCCTTCCCCCGGATATTGTTTCCTCGGACCAGATTGATGATGTCATGAGCATGTTCGGCGAGATGGACATAGAGGTCGTCGATTCAGCCCAGAAGGTAAAAATTCCCAAGGTGAAACTTGATCTTGAGGATGAAGAGGAGGTAGAGGGAGAGCAGGAGGAGGTCGAGTTCGAACCCGGAGTCCTTGGACGAACCAGCGATCCCGTGCGCATGTACCTGCGAGAGATGGGGTCCGTTTCCCTCCTTACCCGAGAGGGCGAAGTGGAGATTGCAAAGCGCATAGAAGATGGCGATCGTGATGTGGCCAGGGTAATCTATACAACCCCCATTACTGTGAAAGAAGTAATTGCTTTGGGCGATATGCTGGAGAATTGCCAGGTTTCCGCGGCGGAGATCAGCAAGGAGGTGGAAGAGGAGGAACTGGAAGAGGGTGAGGAAGACGTCCAGAAAAACCGACTGCTGGAAGTCATCGGGCTTATACGCACGCGTGACGCAAGCATGGACGAGCTCCTGGGCTCTCTCGCCAATCCCGAACTTCCCCATGAAGAACGTGAAAGGATTGAGCGGGAACTGCATGAACTGAGGGAAAAAACGGCGGACCTCCTGAAATCCTTGCGACTCAAGGACCGGCATATTGAGAGAATCGCCCAAAGACTGAAGGAACTTGCCGGCAAGGTAGATAGCGTCGCGGAGGAGATCCGGGACCTGGCCGAGGAGAATGGCATACCGTTTGAGGCGCTGATACATGCCTGCCGGTTACCGGCCGGATGCGGAGAAATGCGCGCCCTGATTCAGTCAGAGATTGAAGGCACACGGGAAGATGTTGAGAGGCTGGAGAAAAAGCTCAAGTCCGTGCGTAGGAAACTTGAGAAAGTTGAGCATGAGTCGGGATTTCAGGCCGTTGAACTGGCCAAGGAGATAAAGGCCATAGAAGAAGGGGAGAGGAAGGCCAAGGAAGCCAAGTCCGAACTGGTGGAGGCAAATCTGCGCCTGGTTGTCTCCATCGCGAAAAAATATACCAATCGCGGTCTTCAGTTTCTCGACCTCATCCAGGAGGGGAACATCGGTCTCATGAAGGCCGTTGACAAGTTCGAGTATCAGAGAGGCTACAAGTTTTCCACCTACGCGACATGGTGGATCCGGCAGGCCATAACCCGCGCCATAGCTGACCAGGCCAGGACGATACGTATCCCTGTTCACATGATTGAAACCATCAACAAGCTTATCCGCACCAGTCGTCAGCTTGTTCAGGAGATCGGACGTGAACCGTCGCCTGAAGAGATAGCGGAACGGATGAGTCTCCCTCTGGACAAGGTCCGAAAGGTTCTGAAGATAGCCAAAGAGCCGATTTCCCTCGAAACGCCCATCGGTGAAGAGGAGGATTCACACCTCGGTGATTTTATCGAAGACAAGGGCGTTGTCTCTCCTCTGGAGGCCGTCATCAAGGCAAACCTTTCGGAGCAGACGGCCAGGGTTCTTTCCAGTCTGACGCCGCGCGAGGAGAAGGTGCTGCGCATGCGTTTCGGTATCGGCGAAAAGAGTGACCACACCCTTGAGGAGGTTGGCCAGAACTTCGAGGTGACACGTGAGAGGATCCGCCAGATTGAAGCAAAGGCTCTCAGAAAGCTGCGTCATCCGAGCAGAAGCAAGAAGCTGAAGAGTTTCGTGGAATAGCTGTTGCGCTGTCCGTGAACAGGGTCGCGTCGAAACATCCGGCGCGGCCTTTTTTCATACCGAACCCATGGAAAGGCTGGTTAGATGCATGGAGATGGAATATTTCGCCACCGCGGCAAAGGGTGTGGAAGAGGTTCTTGCCGCTGAAATCCGTTGTCTCGGAATTCGTGATCCTCTTGTGGAAAAGGGGGGGGTCCGATTCAGGGGTGATTTGGCCGCGTGCTACAAGGCAAACCTGTGGCTGCGAACCGCCCAGCGAATACTCATGCCGGTTGCCCGGTTCCACTGCGATTCGCCTGAAAACCTTTACGATGGGGTGCGATCCGTGCCCTGGGACGACTATCTCACACCGGACATGACACTGGCTGTCTCCTGCAATCTGCGGGATTCTTCCATAACCCATTCTGGATTCGCCGCTCTCAAAACCAAGGATGCGATTGTTGATTCCGTCCGGGATTCCAGGGGGCGCAGGCCCAATGTGGACACCGGTGATCCACACCTGCCGGTCAACGTTCATCTTTCGCGGAACCAATGTACAGTCAGTCTGGACACATCGGGCGCAAGCCTTGACAAACGTGGATACCGGCTGGACACGAAAGAGGCGCCCCTGCGCGAAACGCTTGCCGCGGCGATTCTGGAACTGTCGGGCTGGGACGGTTCTTCTACTCTTATGGATCCCATGTGCGGTTCAGGCACCATCCCCATCGAAGCTGCCCTCAAGGCATCCCGTCGCGCCCCGGGGCTGCTTCGTTCACGATTCGCCTTTCAGCGATGGCCCGGCTTTGATGGTTCGCTCTGGCAAAGAATGCAAGAAGAGGCCGGCGAGCAGGAGCTTGCCGGCCTTGATTTCCCGCTCCGTGGATCCGACTCTTCGGCCGGGGCCATAAAGAACGCCCTGCGCAATGCAAGGCGCGCCGGAGTAGGGCGGCTCGCAAGCTTCAGTAACCTGGATTTCGGGGATGCGGTTCCACCCCCTCCTCCGGGAATTGTCATATGCAATCCCCCCTATGGGGTGAGGTTAAGTGACGAAGAGGCATTGAAGCCTCTCTACGGGAGGCTGGGGGATGTGCTGAAAAGGCGCTTCAGCGGTTACACCGCATACCTGCTGGTGGGCAACTCCTCCCTCGCGGCCTGTATCGGGCTCAGGCCATCCCGCAGGATAGTCCTTTTCAATGGACCCATCGAATGTCGTCTCTTGCGCTATGAGATGTACTGAACATCCTCGGTTCCTTTGCCTTCAAACAGTAAAGAGTGCGCCGGAAACTGTTCGATAATAGAAATATGTTCTGAAAAATAACATTCATTTCCCTCCCGCGTCTTTCCTCTGTTTCTCTCCCCGCTTGCGCTAATCACGGAAAACGTCCCTAAATTGAACATCGTTTTGATTCTTTCCGCCATATCTGGCCTGACTTTTTTTTATCCTTTCTTGGCACCTTAATTGCTACCTACAAAACAACGTTTTGCCTTCCTCGGATTGCCGGTTAATGATTCACGTTCACATTTGTCTGTTATTTAGAGATGTCGTTGCCGTTCCGAGGTGATGGTTTTTCGGTCAATTTTTATGGAAAGGAGGGTAGCGGTAGTAAGGGTTTGATGTGTTGTTGATTCTTCATTTCAAAGCTTGTCTTGGTTGGGGAAATCTATTTTTATTGAGGGAGGAAATAAGGATGACATTAGTACTGCTTGCGACAATCGCGATGTTGTGGTTCCCGATCGGTTTGTTTTACCTTGGCCATGGTGAAGGGCGTACCTGTGGTTTTATTGCCGGTGTTGTTGGAGTAACAACGATCATTGGCGGCCTTATGCACGCCACGCCCATGTTCGGCAGCGATGCATTTACAGCTACCCTGTTGATCCCGTTCGGCGTTGTGTACTGCACAATCTGCTATTGCGTTCTGGCGGGTGTCGAAGACCTGCGATCCTTGGGTTGGCTATGTATCATGATGACTGTTATTCTGGCAATCGCTTCATACTTCTTCTTCACCGGCGCCGGTGTCAAGCCTGATGGCACGCCGTTTATCGGTGTCAGCAATTTCTTTGGCGCCGCAATGGGTATCTTCGCCATCCTGACGATTGTTATCTGGATGGTCACTTATGGCAAGGCATCTGCCAAGCTGCTCGGCTGGATGCTTATCATTCTGTCACTGGTCGGACTTATTCTTCCAACGTATTCACTCCTTGGTTACGGCAAGCTGCCTTTCTAATTTTCCAATAGAGTTGTTTTGTCATATCTTGTGTCAGCCGCTTCCCATTTTTTGGAGTAAGCGGCTTTTTTTATTTTTCATGAGAAAATGAATTTGATTTTGTTGGGGTACCTGCTAGTATTTTGAGAACGGAAAGCGCGATACGCTATCTGTAAACCAAACATGGAGGGAGACGAATCGATGCCGAAATATGTTATTGAGAGAGAGATTCCAGGCGCAGGGAACATCGGTCCCGAGGACATGCAGGGGATTTCGCAGAAATCCTGCTCTGTTCTGAAGGATCTGGGTCCCCAGATTCAATGGGTTCAGAGTTATGTTACCGAGGACAAGATTTACTGCGTCTATATCGCGCCCAACAAGGAGTTGGTGCTGGAGCACGCCAAAAGAGGCGGATTCCCGGCGAACAGTGTCTCCGAAGTGAAGAGGATGATAGATCCCACAACCGCTGAATAACCGACAGGTTGTTATTGTCCGGAAAAGGCCCGCAAGGAATGCGCGGGCCTTTTTTCATATCCAATGGAGATGTAAGAAGTCATTTCCTGAACGGCTATGGTCGGGGTTAAGCTCGTAACCTTCTGAAATCAATGATGACTGTTAGATTCACCCGTGCACGATGTGCCGGATTCGGGCATTTGGTATGCCGCGAAATTCCGTTTCTCCAGACGCCAGTTTGCGTTCTTCCCTTCATTGTTGACAAAATAGGATGAGATGGGCTAGTTTTACCGGCAAATCGCCTGCCTGGTTTCAAGTCGCTCCACAGGCATTGGGTTGGGCGGTAATATTAATACCTGTCCGGGGTTGGCGCCTAAGGAACTGTAAATGGATAGCATGGTCAATATTGCGTTCAGATTCAGTTCAGATTTGGCTGAACAGATTGAACCAAACCGCAGACGTAGCAGGGCTACGTTGAGGATTTGGTGATTGATGTTCGGTCAAAGATGACCTGAAGATGAGATGCAAGATGCCCATGTTATTTGTTTACAGTTCCTAAGTTAAAGAGGCGTGACGCCCTGATTCTGGAGATTCCATGCGTGTATCCGGTCACGGGGCGGAAAGCCTCAGGGACGTCAGAATATCAAGAAACTATACAAAACATGCCGAAGGCTCGGTACTGGTTGAGTTCGGTGACACGAAGGTAATCTGTACCGCTTCCATAGAAGAGGGCGTGCCCCCCTTTCTCCGGGGAAAGGGGACCGGCTGGCTGACCGCTGAATATTCCATGTTGCCAAGGGCGACCCAGACCCGTTCGCCCCGTGAATCTTCCAGGGGGAAAGTGGGTGGTCGCACCCATGAAATACAGCGCCTCATCGGCCGCTCTCTCCGGGCCGTAACCGATCTGTCTCTACTGGGTGAACGCACGATTTTTATCGACTGCGACGTTATCCAGGCTGACGGGGGAACCCGCACCGCATCCATTACCGGAGCATACGTCGCACTCGCGGATGCCGTAGGAAAGATGTGCTCATCCGGCGCTTGCCACGCGTTTCCAGTGAAAGAAGCGGTTGCCGCGGTGAGCGTGGGAATAGTGGGCGGTGAAATCCTGCTTGATCTCAATTATAAGGAGGATTCCGCCGCTGAGGTTGATATGAATTTTGTCATGACCTCATCCAATCGTTTCGTTGAGGTCCAGGGTACCGCTGAAGGAATGCCCTTCGGAATCCGCGAAATGGATGCCATGCGGGACCTTGCCATCCTGGGTATCACTAGGCTGTTTGATATTCAGAAAAGGGCGCTTGGACAATGAAGGAGCTTCTTGTCGCCACCCAAAACAGGGGCAAGCTGACCGAAATTGCCTCAATCCTGAAAGGATGTGTCGAAAGGCTTTATTCCCCCTCGGATTTCCCCAATCTTCCCTCCGTGTTTGAGGATGGTGAAACCTTTGAGGACAACGCCCGCAAAAAGGCCCTCTGCGCCGCGCTTGCCACGGGCCTTCCGGCTTTGGCGGATGATTCGGGTCTGGTTGTGGATGTCCTTGGCGGGCGTCCGGGGGTCTACTCGGCGAGATTCGCAGGAGACGGAAGCAGCGATGCCCAGAACAATGAGAAGCTGCTCCAGGAACTCAGCAGCGTACCCGCCGTTAAGAGGACGGCGGCGTTTCATTGCGCGGTGGCGCTTTGCTTTCCTGAAGGAAACTGCCGGATATTTCGCGGCGAGTTGAAGGGTGTGCTACTTGATCGGCCCAGGGGGCGGGGAGGTTTCGGCTACGACCCTCTCTTTGTTCCTTCGGGGCATGACAAAACCCTTGCGGAGCTTGATCCGGATATAAAAAACGTAATCAGCCACAGGGGCAAGGCTCTGGAAAGTTTGCGACAATATCTTTCCCGCGCATAATACTTGCACTCATGGGGAAAGAGCCGGGAAAAAAGCTTGCACTCTGATAAACCTCGTGGTATAAAAATGCTCTTTTTGTCGGGGTGTAGCGCAGCCTGGCTAGCGCACCTGCCTTGGGAGCAGGGGGTCGGAGGTTCGAATCCTCTCACCCCGACCAAGATGCGCCTGTAGCTCAGTTGGATAGAGCAACGGACTTCTAATCCGTAGGTCAGAGGTTCGAATCCTCTCAGGCGTGCCAACTTATGTTTTCATGGTGGCTGTGGTGAAGCGGTTAACACTAACGACTGTGACTCGTTCATCCGTGGGTTCGAATCCCATCAGCCACCCCATTCAAGAAGAGGCCCCGTGACTGCGGGGCTTCTTCATATAGAAAAGGCAATGAGCTGCGAGAGTGGCGGAACTGGCAGACGCACTGGACTTAGGATCCAGCGGGCAACCGTGGGGGTTCAACTCCCCCCTCTCGCACCAACCAACCGTCCTTCTATGGACCAGCCCACCGGAAAGCCGTTGTCATTTTCCTGCTTTTTCCTGATATTCACATAGCAAAATACCGAATAATGAGTGAGGTTATGCCATGCTTGTCACTGTAGAGAATGTGAGCCCTGTAAAAAAGAAGATTTCACTTGAAATTCCGACGGAAGATGTTTCCCGGGAAATCGACAAGGTTTATGGAGATATCCGTAAAAGCGTTTCCATCAAGGGGTTCAGAAAGGGGAAGGCGCCCTGGCCCGTTATCGAGAAGAATTACAGCGATAGAATGGAAATGGATGTCATGAAGAATCTGGTAAACATCACCTATCCGAAAGCCCTTGCCGATAATGGAATCGTGCCGGTCTCGACACCTGAATTTGAAAATGATTCCTTGAAACGTGGCGAGCCTTTCAAATACACGGTTACCGTCGAGATTGTCCCGGAGATTGAGCTCAAGGAATACCGTGGCCTCGAGGTGAAGAAGCGCAAGTTTGTGCCTGATGACGCAGTTATTGATAATCGTGTCAGGGAGATGCAAAACAGCATAGCGCAGCTGAAGTCCATTGAAGAATCCAGGCCTGCCGCGGAAGGGGACGTTGTCGTCATTGACTTCAGGGGCCTCCTGGATGGTGCGCCTTTTGAACGCGGCGCGGCCGAGAATTATCTGCTGGAACTGGGATCCAGGCAGTTCATTCCTGGCTTCGAGGACCAGGTTGTCGGTATGTCTGCCGGTGATTCGCGCGAAATTTCAGTCACATTTCCGGAAGACTACGGTTCCGCAGAGCTTGCCGGCAAGGCCGTTGTCTTCGAGGTGGCCCTTAAGGAAATCAAGGTAAAGGAGCTTCCTCCCCTTGATGATGATTTTGCCCGCATGTTCGGTCCCTATGAAAATATGGAGCAGTTGAAGTCCAGGATTGCGGAAGTTTTTTCAGCCGAAGAAATCCGGAAGATCGAGAACGAGGTCAGAGACGCTGTTGTGAAGGCGCTCATTGACACCCATGATTTTGAGGTCCCCTCCGCCATGGTGGAGAAGCAGTTATCCGTTCTTGTGGAGAACATGAAGCATAATCTGGCCTCCAAGAATCTTACCCTGGAACAGATCGGCTCCAGCGAGGATCAGGTCAGGAGCCAGGCCTACAGTGTGGCTGTAAGCCAGGTTAAAGGTTCTTTACTTCTTGCCGCCGTTGCCGATAAGGAAGGAATACACATTGACGATGCCCAGCTTGAAGAGAAGATGCGGGACATGGCTGTGCAGGCAAACAAGGACTTTGAAGTGATCCAGGGGATCTACCAGAAAAACCCCTATGCGAAGAATTCCCTTGTCATGCAGTTAAGAGAGGACAAGGCTATCGATTTTCTTCTGAGCCACGCGGCGCTGAAAGAGGTAGAGAGTATTTCCGAGAAACCCTAACGTCTGAAAACGGAGGATGGCATGTTGGTACCCATTGTTGTCGAGCAGAGTGGAAGGGGCGAACGCTCCTATGATATCTATTCGAGGCTCCTGAAAGATCGGATTGTATTCCTCGGCGGCTCGATTGACGATCACATGGCGAATCTGGTAATCGCTCAACTCCTTTTTCTTGAAGCAGAGGACCCGGACAAGGATATACATCTTTATATAAACTCACCGGGAGGGGTTGTAACGTCAGGAATGGCAATTTACGACACAATGAGGTACATCAAGGCGCCTGTTTCGACAATATGCGTAGGTCAGGCCGCTTCCATGGCCGCGTTGCTGCTGGCCTCGGGTGAAAAGGGGAAAAGATTCAGCCTTACCAACTCAAGAATTATGATTCACCAGCCCATGGGGGGGTATCAGGGGCAGGCAACCGATATCCACATCCACGCCCAGGAAATACTGCGCATGAAGCAGACGCTGAACCAGATACTCGCCGATCACTCAGGGCAAGCCTTTGAGAAGGTGGCCGCTGATACGGAACGCGATTACTTTATGTCTGGTGAAGAAGCAAAAAGCTATGGTATCATTGACGATATAATTTCACGGAATATCATAGCGGGAGGTCCCTGATGAACAGACGGGATGACAGATCCAACAATCTTACGTGTTCATTCTGCGGCAAGAGCCAGGATGAGGTGAAAAAACTCATAGCCGGTCCGACAGTTTATATCTGCGATGAGTGCATAGAGTTGTGCAATGATATTATCGCGGAAGAGACGAAGCTGGAAGAGGCAATGGGTCCGGACGTAAAAAACCTTCCAAAGCCGCAGGCCATAAAGGAAGTGCTGGACGAATACGTTATAGGACAGGAGCGCGCCAAGAAGATTCTCGCGGTGGCGGTATATAACCACTATAAGCGGATTGAGATGGAAAAGAAGCCTGGGGACGTGGAGATGCAGAAGAGCAATATTCTGCTTCTCGGACCCACCGGATCAGGAAAGACACTGCTGGCGCAGACCCTTGCCCGTATCCTCAAGGTGCCGTTTGCCATGGCCGATGCCACCAATCTTACTGAAGCCGGATATGTTGGCGAAGACGTGGAGAATATCATTCTAAATCTCCTCCAGGCCTCCGATTATGATGTGGAACGGGCTCAAAAAGGCATTATTTATATTGATGAAATCGATAAAATCGCGAGAAAGTCAGATTCACCATCCATTACCCGCGATGTTTCCGGTGAGGGGGTGCAGCAGGCGCTCCTGAAGATAATCGAAGGCACAATCGCCAGCGTTCCGCCGAAGGGTGGACGCAAGCATCCCCAGCAGGAATTTCTGAAGGTTGATACCACGGATATCCTCTTCATATGCGGGGGGGCGTTTTCCGGACTGGATAACATCATTCAGCAGCGTATCGGAGTCAAGACCCTCGGTTTCGGTGCTGATGTCAAGAAAAAGATTGAGAAAAAGGCCGGTGAACTTCTCTGTGAGTCGACTCCGGAAGACCTTTTGAGATTTGGTTTTATCCCGGAATTCATCGGCCGTCTTCCGGTTCTGGCCACTCTCAGCGAGTTGGATGAGGAGGCAATGGTTCAGATCCTCAAAGAGCCGAAAAACGCTTTAATCAAGCAGTATCAGAAGCTGTTTGAGTTGGAGCATGTGAAGCTGAAGTTTACGGACGGTTCACTGGTTGCTATTGCCAGGGAAGCGCTGAAAAGGAAAACCGGCGCCAGGGGGCTTCGTTCCATTCTGGAAAATGCCATGCTTGATGTCATGTATGATATCCCTTCGCAGTCCCTAGTGAAAGAAGTGGTGATACACGAGGATGTTATCTACAACAAGGAAAAGCCGATAATTGTCTATGAAGGAGTGGCGGAATCCGCCTGAGATGGGATAGTTCATGACGAAGAATCTGACTGATGCAGAAAAAAAGAGAGGGAATCCCGAGGGATTCCCTCTCTTGCCATTACGGGATATTGTAGTTTTCCCCCATATGGTGCTGCCGCTTTTCGTGGGACGGGAAAAGTCCGTTCTTGCCGTGCATGCCGCCATGGAAGGGAAAAGGAATATCTTTCTCGCCACCCAGAAAAATCCGGGAACCGACGATCCGAAGCTTGATGAATTTCATGAACATGGGACTATCTGTCGCATTATTCAGCTGCTGAATCTACCGGATCGGACGGTCAAGGTCCTTGTGGAGGGGAAACATCGGGGGGCTATTAAAAGAGTTCTTTCGGAGGAGCCCTTTTTCCGTGTTGAAATAGACGAAGTATGCGAAAGCGTTGAAGTCGATTCCGAGTTGGAAGCGATCATGCGCCGCATCAAGAGCGGATTCGAGACATGCGCGACTCTCACTAAGAAGATTCCCCAGGAGAACGTCAATACCGTTTCGGAGATCCGTGAACCCTCCAGGCTTGCGGATACTATTGCCGCGAATCTCAATCTGAAAGTGGAGCAGAAGCAGGAGATTCTGTCCCTGGCGGCGCCGGCACTAAGGTTGAGCCGTCTGCTGGATATGATGGTGGTGGAAATCGAGATCCTTCAGATAGAGAAGAGAATCCATGCCCGCGTAAAAAAGCAGATGGAAAAATCCCAGAGGGAGTATTACCTCAACGAACAGATCCGGGCCATCCAGAAGGAGTTGGGTTCAAAGGACGAATCCAGGCAGGAGCTTGTCAATCTTGAGGAAAAGATTGTTTCCGGACCACTTTCCCCGGAGGCCAGGGAAAAGGCTCTGGCCGAAATCAGGAAGCTTAGGTTGATGTCTCCCATGTCAGCCGAGGCCACGGTTTCCAGAAATTACGTGGATTGGCTGGTCTCCCTCCCGTGGGGATTTCATACAAAAGAGAACAGAGACATTGCCGAGGCGGAGAAGGTGCTGGAAGATGACCACTTCGGACTGGAAAAGGTAAAGGAAAGGATTCTTGAATATCTGGCGGTAACTTCACTGGTTGGAAAGATGAAGGGCCCGATACTCTGCCTTGCAGGACCTCCTGGTGTAGGTAAGACGTCTCTGGCTCGCTCCATTGCCCGGGCGACCGGCCGCAATTTCGTCAAGATGTCCCTTGGTGGCGTTCGTGACGAGGCGGAGATACGAGGACATCGTCGCACTTATGTGGGCGCCATGCCGGGGAAAATAATCCTCAACATGAAAAAAGCGGGGAGCGCTAACCCCGTCTTTTTGCTGGATGAGATAGACAAGCTGAATTCCGATTTTCGCGGAGACCCCGCTTCAGCTCTCCTGGAGGTCCTTGATCCGGAGCAGAATCATTCCTTCAATGATCACTTTCTGGATGTCGACTATGACCTTTCAAGCGTGATGTTTGTTACCACGGCGAATTCGGTCCATTCCATTCCAAGGCCTCTTCTGGACAGGCTTGAAGTCATTCGCCTGGAAGGATATACGGAGAAGGAAAAGCTGGAGATTGCCAGGCGATATCTTGTGAGCAAGCAGCTTGCGGCTCATGGCCTTTCGGGAGAGATGGCGGCATTTACGGAAAATGCTTTGAAGGAATTGGTGCGGCATTATACCCGGGAGGCGGGAGTGCGTAACCTTGAAAGGCAGATAGCAAGCCTGTGCAGAAAGGTTGCATACCGGTCCGTTCGGGGCAAGGCAAAAAAGACCGTTCTGCAGCCAAGGGACGTTCGTGAACTGCTGGGCGCTCACCGTTTCTCCCATGGTGTCGCCGATGAACGGGACTCCGTAGGTGTTGTCACCGGCCTGGCCTGGACGGAAACAGGAGGAGAGCTCCTCAGCGTGGAGGTTGCGGCGCTTCCGGGTAAAGGGAAGTTGACCATCACCGGGAAGCTGGGAGAGGTCATGCAGGAATCAGCTCACGCCGCTGTTACCTATGTCCGGTCCAGGGCTTCCGAACTGGGTCTGGAGAGAGATTTCTTCCAGAATATGGAGTTACATATTCATGTCCCTGAAGGCGCCATACCAAAGGATGGGCCTTCCGCCGGTATTACCATGGCAACTGCGGTGGTTTCCGCCATAACCGGCAAGAGCGTTCGCGGGGATTGCGCGATGACCGGTGAGGTGACATTGCGGGGCAGGGTGCTGCCCATCGGGGGATTAAAGGAAAAGCTCCTTGCCGCGAAGCGCGGAGGCATCAAGAAAGTACTCATTCCCGAGGCCAATGGCAAGGATCTTCAGGAGATTCCACGGGATGTGCTGGCAGGATTGAAAATAGTGTGCGTAAACCACATGGATAAGGTCCTTGAAATGGCATTGCGCGGGATGAATCTGCATTTGAAAACCACTGAAAATACATGTGGAAAAGCTGAGTTGACTGAAGAGTCACAGGCAGGCGTCTGATTGGATGAAATTCATTTTTTATAGAGTAAATATTTCTTGACACCCGCTGGGCCCCTTGTTATAAATATGCCTCCGTTGCCGCTGGCTTAAGTGGCAAGCAGATCTAAGTGGGGTCGTAGTTAAGTCGGTTATAACGCCGGCCTGTCACGCCGGAGGCCGCGGGTTCGAGTCCCGTCGACCCCGCCAGAATCGAAAAGCCATGCCTGAGCATGGCTTTTTGTATTTGGAATCCATCTCTTTCCTTTCCCTTGACTTGACAGGGGAAAAACCTTATTCTGCCTCTATCCTTTTCATTATATTCAAGTTTTCTCGAAAAATTATATAGTTGTGCTTTGGTGCGGCTGGAAAGTCCGTGCTTTTTTGTTTTCAGTGAGTGCGATAATAAAGGTTGAATCCCGTGAAAGTTACCGTTGTAATCCCCACATACAATGAGCGTGATAACATCTCCAGAATAATCCCGGAAATCCTGCGACAGGATGACAGGATTTCGGTGCTTGTTGTTGACGACAACTCGCCTGACGGAACCGCGGACGTCGTCCAGGCAATGGCTGAAAAGAATAGCAGAATACGCCTCCACAGACGTCCTGGAAAACTTGGACTGGGTTCCGCATACCGTGAAGGATTCGCCATCGCCCTTGCTGAAGGCGCGCTTTACGTCATTGAGATGGATGCTGATTTCTCTCATGACCCTGATTCCATTCCTGAGTTGCTTGCAAAGGCGAAAATCTTCGATCTGGTAATAGGTTCCCGCTACATGAATGGTGTCAGTGTGGTAAATTGGCCCATCAGAAGACTGCTCCTGAGTTATTCCGCTTCCGTGTATACGAGGCTCATTACCGGTTTACGGATATCCGATTGTACAAGCGGATTCAAATGTTTCCGGAGAGAGGTTCTGGAAGCCCTGGACGTTTCGAGTGTGAGATCTGATGGATATTCCTTCCAGATAGAGATGAATTTTCTTTCCATTGAAAAAGGGTTCACTATAGGAGAGATTCCCATAATCTTTATCGACCGGCATGCGGGCACTTCCAAGATGTCCAGGAGAATAGTAAGGGAAGCGGTTTTCATGGTGTGGAAGCTTAAACTGGTATCACTTCTCAGGAGATTCACGGGAAAAGGTGAGCAACGTGTCACGAGAAATGTGGGCGCTCTTCTGTGAGATTGGCTTCTGGGGTTGGACTTCCGCCTTCTGCGGGTTTCTGTTTTTTTCATTTCCCAACGGCGGAGTTTTTGCCGCAAGGAGAGCCTTTCCCTGGGGGATTGCTTTCCTTTTCTTCTATCTTGCATGGATCGCTGGAATGCTGAATGCCTGATGCCGGCCTGGCCTTGGAAGACCCAGAAAAGCCTGTTTGCCTGTAGCGGACCATTTGATGAAGGACAAGAACCTGGGAGCAAGGGTTCCGGTCGAATGATTTCAGGAGCGCTTTTATGATCCAACTGCATAACGTCCACATGTCCTATCAGCGTGACGCATCGGCGTTGAGCGGCGTGACGACGAAGATTTCCAAAGGTGAGTTCGTTTTCCTTACCGGGGTTTCCGGCGCGGGGAAATCTACCCTTATGAAGCTGCTTTATGCCGCTCTTCGGCCGACCAGTGGACAGATTATCGTTGACGGTGTAAACATCACAAAGCTTCCGTCCTCCCAGATCCCCCATCTGCGAAGGAAGGTGGGGGTGGTATTCCAGGACTTCAAGCTCCTTCCGAACAGGACGGTCCTTGAAAACGTGGCGATTACCCTCGAGGTACTGGGATGGAGCAGGAAGGACATCAACAAACGTGTATACCATCTTCTCAAGCAGGTGGGCCTCGAACACAAGATTAACTCCACTCCGCTCCGGCTTTCGGGTGGCGAGCAGCAGCGGGTAGCAATGGCGCGCGCGCTGGTAAACGAACCGAAAATTATCCTTGCCGACGAACCGACCGGCAATCTCGATGAGACATCCAAGGATCAGGCAATGGATATCCTGAAAGAGGCCAATATACGAGGCAGCACTGTGGTGGTGGCGACCCATGACAGAAGGCTGATCGAGAGTTGCCACAAACGCATCATAGCTCTCGATAAAGGGCGTATTGTGGAGGATGCGGATGTCTCGTAACAAGACGCTTAAGAGGCCGAAGCTGGCGCGGGAGGGGATTTGGGGGCGCTTCTGCTATTTCAGCGAGAGGGCTTTCCTGAACATCAGACAGAACATTCTTGTCAATGTACTTACCGTTGCCACCATAGCAATCGCATTTCTAATCCTTTCCCTGTTCCTCCTCCTGTATGTAAACCTGGAACGGGTTACTGAAAACTGGAGTGAGCGGGTACAGGTCGCGGCTTATTTTGATCGTGAGCTTACCAAAGACGAGATTGCTTCTCTTACCGGCAAGATACGCAAGATAGAAGGCACCTCGGACGTTGATTATGTCTCACGTGAGGAAGCTTTGAAACGGTTTTCATCCAGGCTGAAGGGGCAGGAGGCCCTTCTGGACGGCGTAACCCCAGCCATACTTCCTTCTTCATTGGAAATACATTTAAAAAAGGCGTTTCGAAACAGTGACTCAGTGAGCTCCTATGTATCCAGCCTGAGGAAAATCCCCGAACTAACTGAAGTGCAGTATGGTGAAGAATGGGTGAAGAGGTTCTCCGATTTCATGAGTCTGCTTCGTTTCGCTGGGACTCTGGTGGGGGGCTTTCTGGTACTTGCCGTAGTATTTATTGTTGCCAATACCATAAAATTGACTATTTTTTCACGCAAAGACGAGCTAGAGCTGATGGGTCTGGTAGGGGCCAGTCGATTTTTCATAAAGGCGCCGTTTCTGATTGAAGGCGTAATTCAAGGCTTCAGCGGCGTCTGTCTGGCCCTCCTTATTCTTACCGGAGTATATGCTCTGTTCCTGCACAATTCAGACATGTTAAGCAGCTTTAATACTACGGTTTCCGGCCTCGTGTTTCTCCCTTCGCCCTATCTTGCAACCCTTTTGGCGGGTGGCGCAATGCTTGGTTTTCTGGGGAGTCTTGCCTCCCTGAAACGTTTTATCAGTATATAGCCATGTGGATCAGATTCGCTTCAATCGTGCTGCTTTCCTTCCTTTCCGCCGCTTCTTCCTGGTCCGCCGATGCCAGGAAGGAGCTTCAGGGGGTAACGAAAGAGATAAGGGAAAAGAAGCAGCTCATCAATAAAACCATCCAGCAAGAGACCAGTGTGTCCGCTGAACTCAGAAAGATTGATGACAGCTTGCGCGAAAAGGAAGCCACCCTTGTGGCGCTGAAACGCGACATGATGAAGGTTGAAAACGGTATAGAAAAGACTAACGACGAGATATCCGTCGTACAGGGGGAGGCGGAGGCGAAAAAGCTGCTGATCCAGAAACGGTTGGTGTCCATCTACAAGGCGGGTGACACCGGGAGCATCCGATTCTTCTTTTCATCGGACTCTTTTCCCCAGATGCTGGAGAACATGCGCTACATGAAATCGCTCCTTGAAAGCGATCGGAAACTGGTCTCCGCATATGAGGAACGGATAGCTAAGCTGAAGCTTTTGAAAAATACCATGGTGTCGGACATTCGCAAAAAGGAGAGACTGGGCGCCGATATCGAGTCGACAAAGCGTCAGATTGAGGTTGAAAAAAAATCCAAATCCAGCTTTCTGGTTCGGGTTCGAGAGGAGAAAAAGGCCTATCAGGCTTCCCTCCGGGATTTGGAGGCGAATTCAAGGCGATTGCATTCTGTCGTAGCAAGACTTGAGGCGGAAAGAAAGCGGAAAGAGCTTGCCCAGAGGCGCGCGGAAGCCGCCAGGCAGAAGAAGATTCTTCAGGCCAAGGCAGCAGCGGCAAGACAGCGAAGCAGGGCCAGATACAGAGAGAAGGAAAGCGATAATCGCTGGCGCCGTCCGGATGTGACCCCTCCAGCGGTTTCGCCACCTGAATCCATAAGCGGGTTTGCGTCACAGAAGGGCCGTTTATCAATGCCGACAAGGGGACGAATCATCTCCTCCTTCGGAAGACACAAGCATCCGGAGTTCAATTCCTTTACGGTAAGTAACGGAATATCCATCGCGGCGCCTAGCGGCGCGGAAGTCAGATCCGTCTATGATGGAAAAGTCGTCTTTTCCGACTATTTCAAAGGTTACGGCAACATGGTGATAGTTGACCATGGGGGCGGTTTCTTCAGCCTTTATGCCCACAACTCCAGGCTGCTGAAGCGGAGCGGCGCCAGTGTGTCCAGGAACGAGGTTGTAGCGAACGTCGGTGATGTTGATTCTTCAAAGGGATCTGTTCTGTATTTTGAAATCCGCTATCAAGGGAAGCCAGTTGATCCCTCATCATGGGTCAGGTAGGTATCATCCGGAAGCCCCGGATTATAACCAGGTAAACATTTTCACGGAAAACACCGGCCGGGAGGAAAAATGGTGACGAAAAACAAAGGAAAAAAGATGGCCCTGCTGATTACCGCCGTTTCAGCTCTGATAGTTGTCGTTGGAATGGGAGTGCAGCATCGATGTGCCGCGGAGGGTGGCAATGACTATGAATCCATTGAGCTGTTTACCGATGTTCTGAAAATCGTTCAGAAGAATTACGTGGAAGAGGTCGATACCAAGAAACTGGTTTACGGCGCAATCAACGGTATGCTTTCATCGCTGGACCCGCACAGCTCTTTTCTCCCTCCGGATATGTACAAAGAGATGAAGATAGAGACAAAGGGCTCATTCGGAGGGCTGGGAATCGAGATAACGATAAAAGACGGCTATCTTACTGTTATCTCGCCGATAGAAGACACTCCCGCTTTCAGGGCCGGAATCAAATCCGGCGACCAGATATTGAAAATCGAGGATAAGCTTACCAAGGACCTGAGCATAGTGGATGCCGTGAAGCGCATGCGCGGTCCCAAGGGGAGCAAGATTACCATCACCATCATGCGCGAGGGTTTCGAGAGACCCAAGGAGATTCATCTTGTCCGCGACATAATTCAGGTCAAGAGTGTAAAATACAAGACCCTCGATTACGGATACGGATATATAAGGCTCGCCCAGTTCCAGGAAAAGACCGATGAGGACCTTGTCAAGGCGCTCAAGGCTCTCAAAAAGGAAAACGGAGGCGTGTTGAAGGGCCTTATTCTTGATATGCGCAACGACCCCGGCGGACTTTTGGATCAGGCGGTCAAAGTCGCGGATCATTTCATTGCCGATGGACTGATTGTCTACACGGAAGGCCGTGATCCTGATTCCAGGATGAGATTTGTCGCCAGGAAGGGCGAGAAGGAACTGGGCTACCCCATGGTTGTCCTGATCAACGGAGGTAGCGCCAGCGCATCGGAAATCGTGGCAGGAGCGCTTCAGGACCATAACCGGGCGGTAGTCCTGGGGACCCAGAGCTTCGGCAAGGGATCAGTTCAAACCATAATACCTCTGTCAGAGGATTCCGGCTTGCGACTGACTACAGCCAAATATTTCACGCCCAAGGGCCGTTCAATCCAGGCAAAGGGCATAACTCCGGATATCGTTGTAGAGAATCTGGAAATAACCGCCGCGGAAAAGAAGGAGATCCTTTCCATTAGGGAAAAGGATCTGGAAAACCATTTTGAAACAGATAAAAAAGACGAAAAACCGTCCAAAAAGAAGGAAGAGAAAAAGCCGGCATTCACCATGGATGAGCAGATAAAGGGTGATTACCAGATTTTAAGGGCGCTGGACCTTCTGAAGGGGTGGGATATTCTGAAGAAGATTAACAAGGCTGGCTAGGCGGTTCCGCTTGGGCCGAAACCCTAGGTCGCGTATGTAATGCGTCCAGGGTTTCGGCTCTTTCAGGACATGGTTTCTTCAGGCCTTTTTCTTGGTCGATTTTGCTTGTTTCGCCGTTGCATTCTTCTCCTCTTTCAGATGTGCGGCGCGGACTGCCCGCGCTTTGGCCAGGTTGTCGGCCAGGCCCCTTTCCTGAGCCATCTTTCTTCTCCCTTCCGAGAAGGACTTTGCAGTCAGCGGCTGATTCGATGGTATGTTGAATTTTTTCCGGTACTCGCCGGGTTTCATCCCGTGAGCCTGGGACAGATGCCGGGACAGGGTCTTCATTCCGCCTCTTCCACAGATCATGCAATACACCTGGTCTGTCTGGAAGGCCTTCTTGAGGCTCATGACGGGTGTCTTCGATTCCGCTTCAATAGCCGCCGGGGCTGCGCTGGAGGTTTCAAGCTCCTGGAGCGCCGCATATACTTTCTGAATTTCCTGAAGAAGCTCTTCTGTCGACATCTCATTGACAGAGGCGTGGGATGAGACAATGCTTGCCGCCAGTTCTACTAATGTTGATGGCATTACTTAAACCTCCTGGACATGTATTTTGAAATTTATACTATTTAACCGCAAAAGCGCTTCAAATCAAGAAGAAAACCGATATTGCCATAAGAAACTATTGACTGGTAATTTTATCCTTTGATCTGCGAATCTCATTCTGACTATGTGTGTCATATATCAATTCAAGGAATCGTGAAAATGCCCAAAATCGAAATTGAAGAACTGAGATGTAAGGGTTGTGGACTCTGTGTCATAGCTTGCCCCAAGAAGCTGATAGCCTTGAGTAATCAGATCAATTCTCATGGCTACACTCCCGCTGTTTTTAACGAAGATGAAGACAGGTGCACCGGTTGCGCTCTCTGTGCCGAGATGTGTCCTGACGTGGCCATAAAGGTTTTCAAATAACCCCGCGTTCCGGACTTACCGATACTGATACTGTTGCCAAAAGCTGAGAATAATGCTAAATCCATTCAGCCGGTTCAGCTTTCAATTTTTTCAAGTATCAGAGACGGTCTTTCTCGAATGCCCGGATATTAATGGAGGAAAAATTGTCAAAGCGTTTACTTGTAAGAGGTAATGAGGCCATTTGTAGGGGCGCCATCGAGGCGGGCTGCAGGCATTACTTCGGCTATCCTATTACACCGCAGAACGATATTCCCGAGTACATGTCCATGGTTCTGCCGGAGCTGAATGGGGTTTTCATCCAGGCGGAGAGCGAGATTGCCTCAGTCAATATGGTCCTTGGCGCGGCGGCTACCGGCGCCAGGGTTATGACATCCTCTTCCAGTCCCGGCATTTCCCTCAAGATGGAAACCATTTCCTATATGGCCGCTATGGAACTTCCCTGCCTTATTGTCAATATATCCCGTTCAGGACCTGGTCTTGGCGGTATTGACGCATCCCAGGGCGATTATTTTCAGGCGGTCAAGGGTGGCGGGCACGGCGGTTACCATACTCTGGTTCTGGCCCCGGCTTCGGTTCAGGAGATGTACGACCTTACCATGCTTGCCTTCGACCTCGCCGAAATTTACCGGATTCCGGCCATGATCCTTGGGGATGCGGTGGTGGGCCAGATGAAGGAGCCCCTGGACCCGCATCCGAGGCCTGTCAGGGAGTTGCCCCCTAAGGACTGGGCGCTCAGGGGTAAAAGTGGTGGTGAGCAGAGGTATATCAAGTCTCTTTATCTTGGAGATGGCGAGTTGGAGGCCAGAAACTGGGTGCTTAACGCGAAATATGAAGCCCTTCGGGAAAAAGAATGCCTTTGCGAGAATTTTATGACGGCGGACGCATCCCTTGTTGTAACGGGTTTTGGATCCGCCGCGAGAATTGCGAAAACAGCCGTGATGATGGCTCGGGAAGAAGGTCTGAAGGTCGGCCTGCTCCGCCCTGTAACCCTGTTTCCTTTTCCTGAAAAATCCTTTGCCGCGGTAACCTCGCACTGCAAGAAAATACTAGATGTGGAACTTAATACCGGACAGATGGTTGAGGACGTGAGGCTCTCGGTTGCCAGGGACACGGAGGTTTTCTTTTACGGCAGGCCTTCGGGGACCGGTTCTCTTCCAACACCAGAGGAGTTGCTGGAACAGATAAAGAAGCATTACTAGGAAGATGCCCGTGCCGTAGCGGCTGTTTTCCATGTACCGCAAAACTTCCCAAGCACGATTTGAGGTAACGGAATGCAACAGGTATTCAAAAGACCAGAGAGTCTGAAGGACGTTCAGACACATTACTGCCCGGGTTGCCATCACGGCACGATTCACCGGCTTGTGGCCGAGGCCCTGGATGAATATGAGCTGCGGGAAAAGACAATCGGGGTTGCATCTATCGGTTGTTCGGTTTTCCTCTACAGTTATTTTGATATTGACGTGGTTGAGTCCCCCCACGGCCGGGCGCCGGCGGTGGCCACCGGGGTCAAGCGCGCCCGGCCTGACCGCTTTGTCTTCACTTATCAGGGTGACGGGGACCTTGCCGCAATCGGTACTGCCGAGATCATCCACGCGGCAAACAGGGGCGAAGATATAAGCGTTATCTTTGTGAACAATACGACATATGGCATGACCGGGGGACAGATGGCCCCGACAACACTGCTTGGTCAGAAAACCTCCACATCCCCCTATGGAAGAAGGCCGGATATCGAAGGCTATCCCTTAAGGGTGACCGAGTTGTTGTCATGCCTTGACGGAGTCGCCTTTGCCGCGCGCGTCGCGGTCAATTCCCCGAAAAACCTCATGGAAGCGAAAAAGCAGATAAAAAAGGCCTTCAGGTACCAGGTGGAAGGAAAGGGTTTTTCTTTCGTGGAGGTGCTGTCCGCATGTCCCACCAACTGGGGGATGAGCCCTGTCGAGGCCAATGAGCGGGTTGGGAAGGAGATGTGCTCCTATTTCAAATTAGGCACATTCAAGGATACGGCTGGTTTCTGACCGGCTTCCTGCTTTTGGCGCATATGCAGACCAACACTTTTCGAGATAAGGGAGCTTGTAGATGAGGCATGATATGATTATGTCCGGTTATGGCGGCCAGGGTGTTCTCCTTGCCGGCACCCTCCTGTCCCATGCGGCGATTATCGAAGGTAAAAACGTTTCTTTTTTGCCTTCCTACGGGCCGGAAAAACGAGGCGGGGCGGCTATGTGCACCATAGTAATCACCGATGAGGAAGTGGGTTCGCCCGTTGTGGGAAATCCGACGGCGGGTTTGTTTCTGAACCAGGTTTCGCTGGATAAGTACGGGCACAGGATAAAGCCGGGCGGGATATGCGTAGTAAATTCATCTTTGGTGGACCTGTCCGGTTTCAACAGGGATGACATAGACATAATTCCCATCCCGATGAATGCCGTCGCGGTTGAGATCGGTGATGCGAGAATGCTCAATATGGTAGCCATTGGCGCCTATGCCGCCCGTACCGGAGCGGTCTCTCTTGCTTCACTGGCGGAAGCGCTTAAGGATACCCTGCCGGAACGTAACCACAGATTCATTCCAGCGAACATAAAAGCCCTTGAGGCTGGAGCCTCGTACTGTAGATGATCCGGGGGGGATTGTGAGGTGTGCGCCAGACATTTTTTTATGCTGAAAAGTCTTGACGCTGCCGGGGGGACTCTGCTATAAGAATCACCTGCCTGATGGGGGATCGTCTAGCGGCAGGACTGCGGACTCTGACTCCGCCAACCAAGGTTCGAATCCTTGTCCCCCAGCCATTACACGGCCACTCAAAGTGGGTTCTGTTCATTCATCTCAGGTCCCATCGTCTAGCGGTTAGGACACCGGCCTTTCACGTCGGTAACAGGGGTTCAAGTCCCCTTGGGATCACCACCAAAACATTCAAATGGCGGCAATCACGAAAGCCTCTGTCTAAATCCGGACAGGGGCTTCCGTTTTTTTATGCCTTCCCTGAAACTCTTCTTGTGCTTTTTTCCCAGCCTTCAAAACAGAAATTCCCAGAAAATGTCGCTGAAACTATGTCAGCTTTCCGAAATCGCGATGGAAAGCGCGCCCCCGGCTATTTTAAAAGCCATTTCCCGTCTGGGTCTTTGATGTCAAATGTTTGCCTTGAATGGCGTTGATTTATTAAGCATCGTTGTCCCGATAGAATGCCGGTCCCGGATTTCACGAGGAGAAACAGAGGATTAGCGGTTGCCGTCACTTTCAACCTATGTTATAAAGGACGGGCTTTTATGGGACCTTGCATCATCCGGATTGAACCGCAAATCGGGTTCTCAATCGGGGATTTGCTGTCGTTGATATTGGAGTGTCTTTATGATTGGTATAGACAGGATTATCGAGAATGCCCTGTTGGAGGATATACATACCGGGGATATCACAACGCAGGCCGTAGTGCTGGGAAAAAGGGAGGCAAAGGCCCGACTTGTCGCCAAGGAGACTTTTGTTCTGGCGGGTATCCATGTCGCGGCCCGGGTCTTTTATCTTCTTGACCGGGAGGCAGTATTCACACCCCGTTTTGAAGACGGGGACGTTGTGACAAAAGGGGATACAATTGCCGAGATAAAAGGGGACGCTTCTTTGCTTCTGCAGGGGGAGAGGGTGGCCCTGAATCTTCTGCAAAGGATGAGCGGTGTCGCGACGCTTACGTCCCGGTACCGTGATGCCGTAAAAGGCTCCGGGGCGCGTGTCGTTGATACGAGAAAGACTACGCCGGGACTGCGCCAATTGGAGAAGTACGCCGTTCGTGTCGGTGGAGGACATAATCACCGGACCGGACTCTATGATGGTATCCTCATCAAGGAGAACCATATATCAGCGGCCGGCGGCATATCGCTGGCGGTGCGGAGAGCCCGTGAATTTGCGCCCCACACGATGCGGATTGAGGTGGAAACCGAAAACCTGGAACAGGTCGCGGAAGCTATGGCGGCGGGCGCCGACATCATCATGTTGGACAATATGGACCTGGAGATGATGCGTCGCGCTGTCGCTCTGGTGGATGGCAAGGCGCTCCTGGAGGCATCGGGAGGCGTCAACCTGGATACCATTGCTGACATAGCGGGCACCGGTGTAGACATCATATCCGTCGGCGCCCTGACACATTCCGCGCGGGCAGTGGATATTTCCATGCTGCTGGAGGAGTGGTGAGCAGCCCTCCCGGATGCCCGAACGCCACTGAGAGCGCTCCTCTCGAACGGAGGATGCTTGAATTGTTTCGCGCAAGAAACGGGGGTCTGCTTTCAGGAGAGGAACTTGCCGGCGCCCTGTGTGTCTCCCGTACAGCGGTCTGGAAACATGTGAAAAATCTGAGGTCGAAAGGGTATCGGATCGAGTCTGTTCCCTCCAGGGGTTATCGCTTGCTCTCTTTTCCCGATGTCCTGTGCGAAGCCGAATTGTCCTCCGGACTCCGCCCAAAACGGATAGGACGCAGAATCATATGCGTTGAAGAGACGGACTCCACCAACCAACTGGCCTTTCGCGCGGCTGAAGAGGGCGCCGAAGATGGAACCGTGGTCCTGGCCGATATACAGACCGGCGGAAAAGGCCGTCTTGGCAGGCGCTGGGAATCGCCTCCCGGGGTGAACCTTTATTGCTCCGTGATCCTCCGTCCGCCCATATTGCCTCTCAACGCGCCCCAGCTTACCTTTCTCTCCGCGGTTGCGGTGGCGCGGGCCATTGAAGAGAGCACATCCCTTTCACCCCGCATAAAGTGGCCCAATGATATCCTCATAAACGGCCGCAAGGTGGCGGGCCTTCTGAACGAAATGAGCGCCGAGACGGATACGATCCACTGGCTGGTGCTCGGCATCGGTGTAAACATTAACATGTCGCGGGAGCAGTTCCCGGATGATCTGCGTCACCCGGCCACTTCCCTGCTCCTGGAAACTGACTCTCCGGTGAGCCGTGTCACCTTTACCCGTTCACTAATTTCACTCCTTGATGTCCTCTATGATGTTTTTCTGGGAAACGGCTTCGACCCGATCAGGGAAGAATGGCTCGCCCGCTCCACAATTCAGGGCAAAAAGGTCAGGGTCGCAACCGGCGAGATAGATATGGAGGGAACCGTTACGGGTATCGACCCCGATGGGGCGCTTATCCTCTGTCTGCGTGACGGGGTTTTGCATCGGGTGCTTGCGGGGGATGTAACAATCATGTAGATATAAGAACGCCGGCTGGAATCGAGCGTAGGCCTGTCAAATCCGGTGTGAGATCTTATTGTGGAGAGTGTTCGTGTTACTTGTAATTGACGTGGGCAACAGCAATACCGTTCTGGGGTTGTACGAAGGGCGGACTCTTGCGCGAGATTGGAGGGTGGCGACCGATACCTCCAAGACAGTGGATGAGTACGCGATACTCTTTCATCAACTGTTCTGTTATTCAGGGATTGAGAGGGACGTGGTACGCGATATCATCATCTCTTCGGTTGTCCCTGCCCTGACTGGGGTTCTGGAAAGGCTGTCCAACAGATATTTCAATCTCAGGCCCTATGTCGTCGGTCCCGGAATCAGGACCGGTATGCCGATTCATTATGAAAATCCCAAGGAGGTAGGAGCGGATCGCATAGTAAACGCGGTAGCGGGTTATGAGAAGTATGGAACGGCCCTTGTAATAGTCGATTTCGGAACGGCCACCACATTTGACCTTGTGAACGGAAAGGGGCAGTATTGCGGAGGCGTCATAGCCCCGGGGATCATGATATCGGCGGAAGCCTTGTTTCAGAAGGCCAGCAAGCTTCCCCGGGTCGAATTCGTGAAACCGCCCTCCATAATCGCTAAAAACACAGTGGGTGCGATGCAGGCCGGAATCTTCTACGGTTACGTCGGGCTGGTCGATGAGATTGTAACGCGGATCAAGGCCGAAACACGGGAAAGCCTTCGGGTTATAGCCACGGGAGGGCTTGCCGTCATGATTGCCGAAGAATCGCGGACAATCGAGGAAGTCCACGAATTCCTCACACTGGAAGGTCTCAGAATTCTCTATGAAAGGAACAGCCAGCAGCAGACGTAGTCCAGACCCCGGTGCGCGGAATAATATGAGCCGCAACCTCGGGAGATGTTATTCACTGGTGATGTGATGAATGTGCAGGAAGTTTTTCCCTTCGGAGATATGTAGAAACGCGTAAACCTATTACATAAGCAAGGGGGCTTTATGGCAAAGTACGACACCGCGAAAGTGAGAAACATTGGAATTGTCGCCCATGGAGGTGCGGGAAAGACTTCCCTCACCGAGGCCATTCTCTTCGCAACCGGCACGACCGACCGTCTTGGCCGTGTTGATGACGGCAGTTCCACCATGGATTTCGAGCCGGAGGAGATAAAGCGCAAAATAACGGTATCTTCCTCGCTCAATCACGGCGAGTGGAACGGTCATTATCTTCATGTTATAGATACCCCGGGATATGGTGATTTCATCGCCGACACCCGCTCGTGTCTTCGTGTTCTCGGCGGCGCCGTTGTTATCATTTCGGCCATTTCCGGCGTCAAGGTGCAGACGGAAGAGGTATGGGAGTGGGCCAACGAAGCTGAGATTCCCCGTATTGCCTTTGTCAACAAGATGGATCGCGAGCGCGCGAACTTCCTGCGTGCCATGGGTGACATGGAGAAAGCGCTTGGCGCGCGGGCTGTAGCGGTTCAGATACCCCTGGGCGCGGAAGAGAGTTTTGAAGGGGTAATCGATCTGGTCCGGATGAAGGCCTACAGATACAGCAAGGATCTTTCCGGCAAATTCACCGAGGCGGATATTCCCGCTGAGTATCAGGACGAGGCGGAAAGCATGCGCGAAAAACTGGTGGAGACGGTTGCCGAGGCATATGACGCCCTGACGGAAAAGTTTCTTGAAACCGGAGAGCTGACTGAAGACGAGATATTTGACGGTCTTCGGGTTGGCACCCTGCGCAACACTTTCACGCCTGTTTTCTGCGGTTCGGCCTTTTTGAATGTGGGCGTATCGCAACTTCTGGATTATATGTGCCTGTGCCTCCCGTCGCCAGTGGATCGCGGAAGGGTGGCCGGCGTCAATCCAAAGACAAATGATGTGGAAGAGAGAGCCCCCGAAGAGAACGAACCTTTTTCCGCGCTTGTCTTCAAGACAACCTCGGACCCCTATACCGGAAAGATCACCGTGTTCCGCATCTACTCCGGGGTCCTGAACTCAGATTCTACCATTTACAACTCCACAAAGGATTGCACGGAACGCATCGGGCAGATCTACGAGCTGGAGGGCAAGAAGCAGAAACCCCTGAAGCAGGCGGTTGCCGGAGATATCGTGGCGGTTGCCAAGCTGAAGGAGACTGTCAGCGGAGACACCCTTTGCGATGCTGACAAACCGATTGTCTATGAACCCGCCAAATCTCTGGAACCCGTCATCTCCTACGCCATACTGCCAAAGACGAAAAATGACGAGGACAAGATCCATGGCGCTCTGCAGCGCCTGATGGAGGAAGACCCGACGATAACGCTGCGACGGGATGAGCAGACCAAGGAGCTCATCATCTCGGGCATGGGGCAGGTGCATCTCGAGGTAACCATAGAGAAGCTCAGGCGGAAATTCAGCGTCGAGGTCGAGCTGAAGACACCCAAGGTCCCCTATCTCGAGACAATAAAATCTTCAGTAAAGGTACAGGGGAAATACAAGAAACAGTCCGGTGGCAGGGGACAGTATGGAGACTGCTGGGTTGAGTTCGTTCCCCTTGGTCGTGGCGATGGCTACCAGTTTGAGGACAAGATAGTGGGTGGTGTCATTCCGAAGACCTACATTCCCGCTGTAGACAAAGGAATCCAGGAGGCTTCTCTGGATGGCTGCCTGGCGGGGTACCCGGTGGTGGATTTCAAGGCCGTACTCTTCGACGGTTCCTTCCATACCGTAGACTCGTCTGAAATGGCGTTCAAGATCGCCGGTTCCATGGCCTTCAAAAAGGCAATGGAAACAGCAAAGCCAGTGCTTCTCGAACCTATCATGAAGATAAAAGTTACTGTTCCGGAAGATAACATGGGCGATGTCATCGGTGACCTGAACTCCCGGAGGGGAAAGGTTGTGGGTGTTGAGCCGAAGGCCAACTCGCAGATCATCCGCGCGGTCGTACCCATGGCTGAAGTGCTTTCCTATGCGAATGATCTTCGTTCCATGACCAGCGACCGGGGTCTTTTCACAACCGAGTTTTCACACTACGAAGAGATTCCCAGTCATCTGGCCCAAAAGGTAATCAACGACGCAGGCGCTGTCAAATAAGCAATTGCTGTCCGTAAAAACACGCAGTTGTGAGGGGGAGTAAGGACATGTCGAAAAATCAGTTGCCCGCGAAAGGGGCGGCAAAAGGAATGACGGGGGTTGAAGGAAGCAGCGCCAAAGGCGCATTGATCCTTCTCCTGGCCCTTGCCGTATGTTTCGGCTATTTTTACTTCTTTACGGATGTCCTGAGATCCAACGAAGACAGTGGGGAGACGTCGGCTGAATCCGGCGTCTCCTCTACGGAAATAGTGAAGCCGTTGCCGGCGAGAGCTGTTCAAACCCCGATAACCAGTTCCTCGCGGCCTGAACCGATTGCATCCGGAACGCCGGCGACGGAACAGCACAAGCCGGCTGCAACCGGCGCAGACCAGAAAGCGCGTACTGCGGAAAAGAAATCACCTCCTGGGTCCGCGACTCCCGCCGCCGAATCCGAAAAAACGCAACGTTCTCCTTCAAGAACTTCTTCTTCGGAGGTCGCCCAGGCGCTTAAACCGGGAACGCGGGCTTTGGCGGGAAGGAAAGTCAGCGGGCCTGCCGGGAAGGAAACCGGTGGGAGAACCACGAAAGCTCCTTCGGAAAAGGCCGCATCTCCAGACGTCTCGCGGAAACCGGTTGCTGCCGTGAGCGACGTAAAGAAGGTAACGAAGAACAGCGCTCAACCTCAGCCCGGGAAGAAGGAAGCGACAAACGGATCAAAGGCCTCCTCCCTGCCTGCAGGAAAGCAGGCAAAGGTGGCGGATGGAGAGACAACCGCCCGTAAGGGGACAGCAGGCGATGTCTCAGGAGGAGGCGCCGCGATAAAGAAAGGAAAAGGATACGGGCTCCTCATCGGCACTTATGTATTGCAGTCAACCCTGAAGTCTGACAAGTCCAGGCTTGAGAAGGCGGGTCTGCATCCTTCGATTTCCAAAGGAGCTAAGAAGACCCATCCCATGAACAGGCTGGTTGTGGCTGAGTCCGACTCGTATGAGAAGGCCCAATCCGAGCTGGAGAGGGTTAAAAAAGCAAGCAAAGACGCCTTTCTTCTCAAGGAGAATGGCAGGTTCGTCGTCTACGCGGGTTCCTACTATCAAAAGGAACGGGCCGCTGATGAGCAGGAACGCTTGCGGGCACAGGGGTTCGCCCCTATTCTGAAGCAGACGGTTGCTCCTGTAGCCTCATGGAGGCTAGTGCTGGATGGATTTCCGACGCGGGAAGCCGCAATGGAAGAGTCCGCGAGGCTTCGCCGGCTGGGTTTTAAACCTCTGCCCTTGTCCGTGCAAAAGAACTGATCCCCTTATATGGATGCCCCACGGAAAGCAACGATACGCATTTCGCAGTCATCAGCCAGGTTTGTGAAACCAGGGACGTCCCGTGAGGACCGCCTGAAGGCTGCCCGTGGAGAGGCGCCTGTTGCTTCTTCCGACTTGGTCGCAGTGCTTTTTTTGCTTTCCCGCGACACGGATCCCGAGGTGAGCTCTACCGCTCTGGAAGGGCTGCGTAATCTGACGGGGGAAACCCTTCTTCACTCATGCGCTTCTCCAGACACACATCCCCGTATACTTGCGCTTCTCGCCAGGATGCATTTCAGGAACGAGGCCGCGGCGGAGGCGATTGCGGGAAACCCGTCAGCGGACGATGAGGCAAGGTCTTACATTGTCGCGAGAGAAAACACTGAATCCCTGATTACAACTGAAAATGCCCCATACGATGAACCTTCGCCGGAAGATCATGAGGATGTTGATGGACGGTCTAGTGATGCCGAAAAGGGAGAAGATGACGAGTCACCAGGTGAGGATGAGGAAGAGTTCAGGAGCAAATATCAGCTTGCCCAGGAGATGGGCATATCGGAAAAGATAAAAATGGCGATAACCGGTGACAAGGAGTGGAGGATGCTCCTGATCAAGGACACCAATAAACTGGTTTCCGGAGCGGTTATCAAAAACCCCAGATTGACGGAGGCGGAAGTCCTCTTAATCGCCAAGTCTCCGCTTAACAATGATGACCTGATAAGGGATATCTGCGGTAACAAGGAGTGGATCAAAAATTACCAGATTAAAAAGGCTTTGGTGGAAAACAGTAAAACACCTCTGCATCATGCGCTTCGCTTCCTTTCTTCCCTTACTGAAAAGGATCTGGGGCTGCTGGCAAAGAGCAAGAATGTCTCTTCCATTATCGCGACACAGGCTAGACGGACGCTGTTAAATAAAAAAAAGGAGTAGTGATAGGGAGGTTTCCCATGGCTCTGGTTAATGATGTAAAAAAGGAGATTCACGCCAAGATAGTCTATTTTGGACCCGCCCAAAGCGGAAAGACGACAAATCTGGAGTATATCTATGGCAAATTGAAGCCGGAATACCGCGGCGCGTTCAAGTTCATGAATACTTCCAGTGGAAAGATAGTTTTTTTTGATTTCATGAGGCCTGAACTCGCGGGTATTGAGGACTACAGTGTCCGATTTCATATTTATACCGCGCCCGGCGAAGTCTCCGTTCCCGCAATCTGGAAAAACGCCTTGAAAGGGGCTGACGGCATCGTTTTTGTCGCGGATGCCGATCCATCGCGTATGCTGGAGAACAGGAGGAGCCTTGAGTCCCTGAAGGGCTTCCTGTTGGAACAGGGTACGAAACTTGGCGATGTACCGTGTATATTCCAGTGCAACAAGAAGGACCTGGCCGATCAGTCATCGCTGGAACAGATGAAGAGCCTTCTGGAGATCGACGAATTCCGCATGATCCCGGCTTCCGCGCGGGCCGGCGAAGCTGTCCTACCGACCCTTTCCGAGATGATCAAGCTGATTTTGCAGAAGCTCAGGGAACTCCCCGCCGTTCAGCCGGAAGAAAAACCCGCGGTGGGCGTGGAATCCGGGCTTGATGTTTCCGAACCGGTTCGGATGCCTGAGCCGCTTCTTGCTGAAACCGCGGGAGATACTTTCTCGTCTGAGCCCGTGGAAGAATCCTTTGAGCTTGCGGTGGAGCCGCAGACGGAAGAGACCTTTGTGTTCGAGGAAGAGCCGGAAGAGCAAACGCTTGTTCCAGCGGATGAGCCTGCGGGAGAACCAGTTTCCTTCCAACTGGAGGCCGCCGAAAGCTCGTTTGCGCCTGTCTTCCCGGTAGAGCCTGAAGACGACCTGATCCCTGAAGCGTCTGCCGAAACCACCTCTGATTACGCCGAGACGGGAGAGTTCACGGCTCAGGATCAATTGACGTCGGCAGCGGAGGAAACGGAGGGAAGTCAACCCCTCATTATGACTGCGGGAGAAATTGAAACCAATGTCGCGGGCCGTTTCCGAATGCCCCTTGTAATACGTGTCGGTGACAAGGAGGTCAAGACGGCTCTGTCCATTGAGGTATCCTTCGAGAGGCCGGAACCGTAAAGTCAGGCGACGGCGTGTAAGACGGGCAACGCAGCCGGAATTGTTGTTTCCGGGACATGAGGGGCGCCTTTCCCATGGAAGTTGATCTTGGCGTTATTCTGAGAATATTGCTCGCGGCGCTTCTTGGCGGTGTGATCGGCCTCGAACGGGAGATCCATGGTCGTCCGGCCGGTTTCCGCACCCACCTTCTTGTGTCCCTCGGTTCCTGCGTTTTTGCGGTAACATCGATCCATATCTATAAACTGTACGGCGACTTCAGCGGAAGGGTTCCCGTCGGGGTGGATCCCGCGAGAATTGCCGCCCAGGTTGTCGCTGGTATCGGTTTTCTTGGCGCGGGCGCCATCATCCATGAAAAGGCATACGTTCGCGGCCTGACGACCGCAGCGTGTCTATGGGTTGCCGCCGCCGTGGGGCTTTCCTGCGGAGTCGGTCTCATTTTCATCTCGGTAATGGTGACGATTGTGGCCGTAGGGTCCCTCCTGCTTTTGAAAAAGGTGGAGGGATTCATGAGGCGCGATACGTTCAACGCTGTTATGGTCTGGAGTATGGATCTGGAAGGGCAAATGGCCCGGATTGAGGAGCTGTTGCGTGAAAACAATCTGCAGATGCTGAATGCCCGGATCGAGCGGGATCTGGAGAAGCAGGAGATATGTCTTGCATTTGAAGTAAAGATGACAATTCGTGATACAGGATACAGGCTGGTAGACGGTATCGTAGCGATGCCCGGGATCAAAAAGGTTCGACTGGAATGATGAGGCAGGGAAAACATGAAGACGAAGGAGTCTTTCTTCAGTCCTGTGGCGGAGGGGCCGGTTTCTTGCTGTAAACCAGTCTGATGTTCATCCTGCGTATCAGTTCATCTATCTCCTTGACTTTTTCCTCGTACTCCCTCAGATAAAACGCCTGCTTTCTTTTGGAGTGGAAAGTGGTCCCTTCCCTGAGCATCTCGATGCGTATCTTCGCTACCTTTTTCATGGTTTCCAGTACTTCACGGGCATCAGCCATTTTCCGGCCTCCGGTTCAAGCTCAGAGGAAATCAGATTGACTTGGTAAAGGCATCTGATCTTGGGACATGGGGCTTTGTGGGATTTGCACATTACCAGCAGGGTAAATCAAGTCTGGCGAAATCCGGTGATAATCCCTTTTCGTTCCGGGTAAAAGCCGTTCTCGGGATTAAGGGGCTATGATGTTTATCTCCGCGAATCGGAAATAGATTTCAGGCGCTCCAGCAGATAAAAGGCTACTGATAGCGCGCCGCGGCCGATTCCTATTTCGACATCATCTTCAACGCCATGGAAATCAGACCCACCGGTCATGGCAAGTTGCAGTTTTTCACAGAGTGATTCGAAAAAGATCATGTCGTCCTTAAAGCAGAGGTTATTGAATACCTCGAGACCGTCAAGCCCCAGTACGGCCAGTTCTCCCACCAGTGTGGACATTGTCTTCCGGTCCTCGGTTATGGAAGGAGGATGGGCCAGGACGGTAACGCCATGGATTCGACGGACCTCGGCGATTGCGTCCTCCATTGCTAAATATTCCTTAGGGACATCATAGGGTTGCAGGTAACGGGTGAACGCGTCCTGAACATTGCGCGCCAGGCCTTTGTCAACAATAACCCTGGCGATGTGAAGGCGGCTCAAGGCTCCTTTGGCGGTCTCGCTTGCCTCATCGAGTGAAATGGGCGGTTTGTGTTCATTGGCTAGTCGAGCGTTGATCTTTTCTACAATCGCCTTTCCCCGTCTGCTTCGGGCCTCGCGAAAGTTCCGGAGCATTTCGCTGAACCTTGCATCATGGTGATCGATGTAATAGCCTAGCAGGTGCACATCATGAAAGTTTTTGTATGAAACCGACAATTCCACGGCCGGGACTACTTCAACGCCAAACCTCTTTCCCGCTTCCATTGCCTCGTCAACGCCCGCAACCGAGTCATGGTCTGAAATGGCGATTGCCTTCAGACCCCTTTCCAATGCCATCCGTACGATATCCGACGGCGAATAGACACCGTCGGAGTGAAAGGTGTGGATGTGCAGGTCCATGTATTTCTCCATGAAGTTCTCCTTCAGGTGGAAAATGAACTTACAGTATAGGGGAGAACAGTCTGCACATCAACATGTGAAAACCAGCGGTAAGAGATGAGACTGTCTTCAGTCCTCGCAATGATTAGGTTGCCGTCGTTTAGGTATGCCACCGGATTCCATTAATATCGCAACATAGGAGAGTGTCCGCAATGAAAGCATCCCAGATCCATGAGGCGGTGGCCATCCTGAAGGAGGCCGTTGACGCCTGGAAGAGCCCGGCGGTAACCATTGTGTCGCAAAGGGAAGGCAGCCCATTCAAGGTTCTGATATCCTGCATCCTTTCTCTGCGAACCCAGGACCGGACCACGGGCCCGGCATCGGAAAGGCTTTTCGCCTTGGCGGAAACCGCGGAAAAGATGATGGAGTTGAGTCAGGACGCCATTGAAAATGCTATCTTTCCGGTCGGTTTCTATCGAACCAAGGCGTCCCGCATCCTGGAGATATGTCGGACACTGGTAAAAGAACGCGGTGGAACGGTTCCGGATGATCTGGAAGAGCTGCTGAAGCTTAAGGGCGTGGGGAGAAAGACCGCGAATCTCGTGATTACGCTGGGATTCGGCAAGCCGGGCATATGTGTCGATACCCATGTCCATCGCATCTGTAACAGATGGGGTTACGTTGCGACGCGGACACCGGAGAAAACCGAGTTCGCGCTTCGGGATATTCTTCCCGGAGAGTACTGGCTCGTGATCAATGACCTCCTCGTGACTTTCGGCCAGAATCAGTGTTTTCCAATATCTCCTAAATGCTCAACATGCGGAATTTACCATTTATGCGACAGGGAGGGGGTAAAAAAATCGCGCTGAGGATGGATGCTTTGCGCCGGAATTGGGGAAAGATATCTGTCCATGAAAAACGGCGACCGGAACAATCCGAAGAGAACCACGGATGATTCCGGTCGCGGAATCCATTGTGCTTTGTGAACACTGGGACAGGAAAAGCGTTCCGCTTGAGCCATACTGTCGCGGCCTTGTCGTGTTCCTGATTACTTGATTAACCGGCCTATGCTGCTCCAGCGCACCCGCCAACCGTCCCAGGACCAGTATTTTATGAAGGCAAGGCCTTTTATCTTTTCTTTCTTGACCGTACCCCAGAAACGGCTGTCGTAGGAACGGTCGCGGTTGTCGCCCATGACGAAATAGGAGCCATCCGGAACCTTTATCGGACCGAAGGTGTCGCGGGGGTTCTGCTCCTTCGGGATTATATCCTGCTCCTTGTGGACTTCGTGGGGGTTCTGGTAAAGCCTGCCGTTGACATAGACCTTCTTGTCGATTCCCTGGATGGTGTCACCCGGAACGCCCACAATACGCTTGATGAAATCTTTGCTCGGGTCCTCCGGATATTCGAAAACGATGATGTCTCCCTGGCGGGGGTCACGGATCTTGAAGAGCCGTTTTTCGGTGAAAGGTATCATGGGACCATAGATGAACTTGTTCACCAGCAGGTGATCCCCGATGAGCAGAGTATCCTCCATCGATCCCGAGGGGATCTTGAACGCCTGTACAACGACTGCCCTGATAATCAATGCCAGTATTACGGCAATGATTATGGATTCGGCGTATTCCCTGACAAGAGGCTTTTTCTTATGTGGTATTTCTATCCCTGCTTTTGATTCCGGAGTTTCGTCGCGATATCTGTTGGTTTCCATGAGGCATGTTTCCCCGTGTGAATTATTTGTCTTCCACCTTCAGAATGGCAAGAAACGCTTCCTGGGGCAGGTCCACGTTCCCCACGCTTTTCATGCGCTTCTTTCCTTCCTTCTGTTTCTCAAGCAGTTTTCTCTTCCGGGTTATGTCACCACCATAGCACTTGGCCAGTACGTCCTTGCGAAGCGCCTTCACTGTTTCCCGGGCAATGACCTTGTTGCCGATAGCCGCCTGGATGATTACTTCGAACATCTGGCGTGGAATAAGCTCCTTCATCTTCGAGACCAGGTCCCGGCCCCGGTAGTATGCCTTGTCACGATGGATGATAAGAGATAAGGCATCTACTACTTCTCCGTTTATCAGGATGTTCAGTCGCACAAGATCGCTGCGGCGGTAGTCACGGTATTCGTAATCGAGGGATGCGTATCCCTTGGTGATAGACTTCAGCCTGTCATAGAAATCCAGGACGATCTCGTTGAGGGGTAGTTCATAGATTATCATGACCCTTGTCTGGGTCAGATACTTGATCTCCCTCTGAACACCCCGCTTTTCCACGCAGAGCGCGAGAACGCCGCCAACGAACTCATTGGGGACGTGTATGTGGGCCAGGATGAAGGGTTCTTCCACAAATTCGACGTGCTGGGAGTCGGGAAGCTGATTGGCGCTTTCGATGGTGACGATTTCGCCGTTGGTTCTGTGGACCTTGTAGACAACGGTGGGCGCCGTTGTTATCAGTTGAAGGTCGAATTCCCTTTCCAGTCTCTCCTGGATAATCTCCATATGCAGAAGACCCAGAAAGCCGCATCTGAAGCCGAATCCAAGCGCAACCGATGTTTCCGGGTCGTAGGAAAAGGATGAGTCATTGAGCCTGAGCTTTGATAGGGCGTCCCTGAGTTGCTCGTACTGGGCCGTGTCGATGGGATACAGGCCCGAGAAGACCATTGGCTTCACTTCCTTGAAGCCGCCCAGAGGGGTGTCGCACCGGCGGTGAAAATGGGTTACAGTGTCGCCGACTTTTGCGTCGGCAACATCCTTGATGCCCGCTATGACAAAACCGACCTCTCCGGCGGACAATTGCCCGACCTCACGCATCACGGGCGCGAAAACCCCGACCTTGAGCGCCTCATAGGCGCGGTTGGTGGCCATGAGCTGGAACTTGTCGCCCTTTTTCAGCGTCCCGTCAAAAATGCGCACAAGGATGATAACCCCCTGGTACTGGTCATACCATGAATCGAAGAGGAGCGCCTTCAGCGGCGCTGATGGGTCTCCCTGGGGTGGGGGGATCTTCTTGACGATTTCTTCAAGGATATCTTCTGTTCCTATGCCTTCCTTGGCGCTTGCAAGCACCGCGTCGTGGGCGTCTATGCCGATTATTTCCTCAATCTCGTTGATTACCCTTTCAGGTTCGGCCGCTGGCAGATCTATCTTGTTGAGGACGGGGAAAACCTCCAGGTTGTTGTCAAGGGCGAGATAGACGTTGGCCAGGGTCTGTGCCTCGACGCCCTGGGAGGCGTCCACCACCAGTAGCCCGCCTTCGCATGCGGCGAGAGAACGGGATACCTCGTAGGTAAAGTCCACATGACCAGGGGTGTCGATGAGGTTCAGGATGTACTCGTTGCCGTCATCGGCACGATAGGAGAGGCGGACCGTCTGGGCCTTGATGGTGATGCCGCGCTCCCTTTCCAGGTCCATCTTGTCCAGGAACTGATCCTGACGCTCTCGCTCTGAAAGTGCGCCCGTGAATTCCAGGAGACGATCAGCAAGGGTGGATTTGCCGTGGTCGATGTGGGCTATGATGGAAAAATTTCTAATGGATCCGATAATCATGCAATATGCGCCTAACCGTGTAATTGTGTTCATCCGAAAACTCCGGATGGACAGTAAATTAAAAACTGAAAGGATATAGGAGACTATTTTCTTTGTAAAGTGAAAACCGGAAACCGTTGACGTCCCCTGGATCTGACGCGGGTCCCCGCCTGGTTTGCCATATGTGGACGGGTGTTTTCAGAATGCCTTGATCTTTCCGATGGTTCCAAGGCCTGATAGTGTGAAGCTGACGGTAAAGCCTCGGTCATCCGGACGCTCCCGGTAGGAAAAAGTGATGCTCCAGCACTTCTGCTTGAACTCCAGTGAGTAGTAGGATTCGATGAAGTCCCTGGTATCGAAGGAATAGCGGGTCAGGTAGCGCAGGACGAAAGGATTTACATAGGCGAGGTCCAGCTTCCCTTCCAGGTAGCGCAACTGGTTTTCGGCAAAGCGGTAGCCGACGCCCACGGCGTTTCCTTTGTCGTCAGAGACATCCGTTGCAACGGCAAAGGTCGAAAAGTGGAGGCTGTATGGATTGAAGCGGCTGTCCATGGACAAGGAAACGCGTTCCACGGGGTAGAGCTTGGTTTCCAGCCTGATATCGGTAAAGGGTTTCCCTTCGTCGACCAGTGTCAGGATATCCCGCCGTTCACCACTGAACTCGTATCCCTGGGACAGGCGCAGATAGGCCAGATCCCGGTAGGTTGCCGGATTGTCCCCTAAGAGGTATTTTCCGGTCAGGTAGTTGGTAAGGGAGTAGCCTATCATGCTCTGGGGTACCAGTCTGTCGTTGTAGTCAAAAAAGGGGAGATTTTCCTGGTCCTTGCGAGGCCTGTAGGAGTAGCTGATTTCAGGTATGACCGTATGCCTGACTTTTTTCAGGTCGCCCCAGTCCGTTTCGTAGACCCTGGAGAGGGTGGTTGACAACGAAACCCCCGCGTCCGGAATCACTTTATTGGTGAATCCGTTTGCCGTGTCGCTGTCGTAGGTGTTGTAAAGGCGATACCTGTATCCCGCCCATGCCGCTGCTTCGAGCGTGCCGCCGGGTGATGCGTAGTAGGTCAGGGTGGGGTGGAGGTCCAGACGCTGCCCCTTTGTTCCGTTATCACGGTAAAAATCCGTAAAGCTCGAATCAAAGGAGATGAAAAAGGGCGACGGTCCCAGTTGCTGCTTGATGCCCGTGAATGTTATAATTGGGAGCTTCTGTAGAGTTAGATTGTTGTTTGCGGCGTAGAGGTCTTCCGTATACCTTAATTCGGAGGTCAGGGAGAAACGATCCCACTGCTTGGTGAGAAAGGCCGTGCTCTCCAGATACTGCTTGTTGTATTCGCCCGTTACTTCGCCGAAATCCCGGTAGAAGTCACGATCCATCGTCAAAGCGATATCAGCCGACAGGAAAAGCGTCGGAGAAAAGTACTGCTGATGACGCGCCAGGAGATTCCCGCGTGTCATGTCTCTGTCCGTATCGTAAAGCAGATAGGCGTTAATCTCTCCGTGCCCTCCGGAGCGCATCATGTAACGGTAGTCCGCACCGGTTCCCACGCCCCTCTTGGTCATTACATCAAGGTATACGGTTGCTTCCTGGCTCGGCGAAATCGCCAGATAGTAGGGGATACCGAATTGAAATCCCCTCTTGGTAGAGTTTTTGATAACAGGGAGCAGGAAGCCGGACATGCGCTCCTCTCTCACGGGGTATACCATGTACGGGAGATACAAAAGCGGCACGTCCTTGATATAGAAAACAGCATGCCGCCCCACCGCGTATTTTTCCCTGGTGACATCCAGTTGCGCCGCGCTGAATTTCCAGCTGGGCACATCGCCATCGCAGGTGGTAAAGGAGCCGTTTTCAATGCGGTAATCATCCGGGCCGGTCTTTTCCATCTTTTTGCCGGAGATGTGAAAGTTTCCCTGTTGAATAAACAGCCTGCCGTTGTTGATCTCTCCCTTTCCCGTTTCCAGGTTGAGAAAGGCGCTGTCTCCCTGGATGATGTTGTCGTCTTTCCGCACCTGCACGTTTCCGTCGGCTGAGGCCATGACTCCCTTTTCCTGGAGAGATACGCTGTCGGCGAACATGGTGCTTCCCTGCCAGTCAATCCGAACCTTGCCTGTTGCGGTGTAGGAGTCTTTCCGCGCGTCGTAGCCGATGGTGTCCGCCTTTATCTTCAATTCGTCAGACGCAGGCGCTTCAACCTGAAGGGCGTGGGATGGATGTATGCCGGTGAGCAGGAGAATGACAGGTAAAAGGAGTCGTGCAGGTATATATCTCATGAATTCCGTACGCTATCCGCGAAATGGTTCGAAGTTTCTTTCAAGTATGATCGCCCGGGCCTCGCCCACCGTAAAGAGGGAGCCACAGACGAGAATAAGGTCATCGCAGCCTGCCATGGAGGCTGCCGTCCGGATCCCGGAGGGAACGTCTCCGGCGTTTTCCGCCGCGTACCCGAGTGTCCGGCAGGATGCGGCCAGTTCCCTGGACGGAAGGCCGCGAGGAATGGCGGGAGTAACGGTAATGATGCGATGGGCCAGGGGGGTAAGAGGCATGAGTATGCCATTCACATCCTTGTCGCCTACCACCCCGATAATCATGATCAGTCTTTGCCGCGGGATCCTTTTCAGGGCCTCTGCAAGCGCCCGAGCCCCTGCCGGGTTATGGGCGCCGTCAAGCATGATCCGCGGCGGGCCGGGAAACGTCTCCATTCTGCCGGGCCAGAATGCCTCCTCTATACCTTTTCGCGCTGCTTCCGCCGTAACCGTCATTCCCTGTTCGTCGAGCAGCTCCGATGCGCACAGGGCCAGCGCGGCGTTTCCCGACTGGTAAGCGCCCGGGATGCCCGGATGGAGACCCTCCAGATGGAGCTTGATGCCGGAATACGAAAGCCCGTCATCTTTCCATGAAGACGAAAAATCCTTTCCATAACTGAAAAGAGCGCTGTTTGATTGACCGCATATCCCGGTAATGATCTCCATGGCTTCGGGATCCTGGGCTGCCACCGCTACCGGTCGTCCCGGTTTGATCACCCCGGCTTTTTCCAATGATATGCTGGCAATATTGTTGCCAAGGTGCTGGCAGTGATCCAGGGATATGGGGGAAATCAGTGAAAGAACCCCTTCGACGGCGTTTGTCGCGTCAAGCCTTCCCCCCATGCCTACTTCCATGATTGCCGCGTCCACCTCACGCTCCGCGAAATGCAGATAGGACATGGCCGTGGCTATCTCGAAAAAAGTGGCGTCCGGCGGCGCGGCGGACAAGACCCGTTGGGCGAGAGAGATCACCTCTTCCCGGAAAATTTCGGCCCCATTGACGCGGATTCGTTCCGTAAATGCCGTCAGATGTGGAGAAGTGAACAGCCCTGCCCTGTGACCCGCCGCGGTCAGAATGGAGGAGAGGAACGCTGCCGTAGAGCCCTTGCCGTTGGTCCCGGCTACGTGGATTACCCGCGGGACGTTCTGGGGATTCGAAAGCGCGCTCAGGATAGAACGTATCCTGTCCAGACCGGGCTTCATGCCGAAGCGGGCGAGGCCGTATATGTGGGTCAGGATTTCCTGGTAGGTCATGGTTGGCGCGGGGCCAGTCACGGCACTCTTCTCCCGGGGCGGCCCGCAAGTTACGGAGGGCATTCAGGGCCGGTCCGGCAGGGGCCGGAAGAGCATCTTGACGATCCGCGAGAGAGTTGCTTTCAATTCTTTTCGCGGCGCGATTACGTCAACCATGCCATGCTCCAGGAGATACTCCGCGCGCTGAAAGCCCTCGGGCAGCTTCTGGCGGATGGTTTGCTCGATGACCCTCGGGCCCGCGAATCCTATCAGGGCCTTTGGCTCTGCCACGATGACGTCCCCGAGCATGGCGAAGCTGGCGGTGACTCCGCCGGTGGTGGGATCCGTAAGGACGGAGATATATGGAAGTCCTGCGTCGCGCAATCTCGCCAGGGCCGCTGATGTCTTGGCCATCTGCATGAGGGAGATGATGCTCTCCTGCATGCGCGCTCCCCCGGAAGAGGAAAAGATAACAGCCGGTGTACGTCTATCTTCCGCCCGTTCGATGAGGCGGGTTATCTTTTCGCCGACTACGCTTCCCATGCTGCCGCCCATGAAGGTGAAATCGAATACGGCGATCTGGATGGGGGAGCCGTCTATCGTGCCCTCGCCGCAGATGACGGCCTCCTTCCCCGTTCCCTTCGCCATGGCTGACTGGATACGCTCCCGATAGCTCTTGGAATCCTGGAAATCAAGGAAATCAATGGACTGGAGATCCCTGTCAAACTCGGTGAAAGTGTCTTTGTCCAGCACAAGTTCCAGGCGGGTTTTCGCGGAGATGCGGAAATGGTGGCCGCAGTGAGGGCATACATTCAGGTTCTTTTCCAGTTCCTTCGTATATACCGTAGCGTTGCAGCTCTTGCACTTGGTCCATAGTCCTTCAGGCACGCGCATTTTCTTTTCGCCGTTATATGCAATCGGAGCTTTCTGTCTTGAAAACCAGCCCATATATCCGCCTTCTCGCGCTGCGCGCGTTTTCCGTGCGGTCCGCACGGGCAACGGCATTTATTGTTCCCGCGCACGACACCTTCGCTACAATTGATTCCGTCGTTTGCGCGTTGACCCGTCCGGACCTTCCGCGACATGGCAATTCCATTTTCACGGATTGTCAGAAAATCATGAAAAGTTCTAAAAGCCCGCTCACCGGTTCCCAGGTATCAGGGGGGTGGTGAGCCGATGCCTGCCTTCAGAGATGAAACGAATTCTCTGACCTTGTACCTGAGTTCTTCACCCCGGTACTCTTCGAAGAGCTTCACCAGCGCGCTCCCGACAACCGCGCCGTCACCATGGTGCGCCGCTGCGCCCGCCTGGCCCGGATCGGATATGCCGAAACCGACCACCAAGGGCATGGCCGATGCCGAACGGATTTTCCGTACCTCCATGTCCAGTGACGACGACACATCCTTGCGAGCCCCGGTTACGCCCGTAACCGAGACATAGTAGAGGAATCCGCGCCCGCGCTTCACTACCTTTCCTATGCGGGTGTCATCAGAAGTTGGGGCCAGGAGGTAGATGATATCCAGTCCTTTTTCCCGCGCCGCCGAGGAAAGCCCTTCCGATTCGGCCTCTTCGGGCGGTAGATCTACAAGAAGCGCTCCGTCCACTCCCGATTCAACTGCGTCATGAACGAACCTTTCCATGCCGTAAGAAAGGACTGGATTATAATAACCCATAAGGATAATAGGCACTTCCGTGACCTTCCTCACGGTGCGCACCATGTCCAGTATCTTTCCCAGGGTGGCGCCGGAAGCGATGGCGCGTTCCGACGAGAGCTGGATTGTCGGGCCGTCGGCCATGGGGTCTGAGAAAGGGATTCCCAGTTCTATGATATCCGCCCCGGCCCTCGCCATTTCCGGAACCATCTCCGCTGTTGTGTCCAGGTCCGGATCCCCGGCGGTGATGAAGGTGACAAGGGCCTTTTCATCATTTTTTCTCAGTTTTCTGAAGGTTTCGGCAATTCTGCCCATATTTTGTTTACCTGTTTTCCGTCAACGTGAATCCGCTGATTTCCTTTTTTAGTTCGTTAACCTGGCGGGAGAGCCCACCCACCGCCTTTTCCATGGTTCCGGCGGCGCCCAGGTGCTCGTGGGTCGATTTCTGGATATCCTCCACCGCGCTCACGATCTGGTCGCTACCCCTGGTCTGTTCATCGCAGGCGCGTTTAATCTGACCAATCATACTGGTGATATTCTCCGTGGATGTCGCTATCAGGGTCCCCACCTTGCTCTGTTCGCGGGTGGATGAGCGTACCTGCGAGGTGAGAACTTTCATCCTTTCCACCGCTGTCATGATAAGCTCGCTCCCCTTGCTTTGCTGCTGGGTAGCGTTGGCTATCTGCATTATCATGTCGGTAACCTGTTCCATGGCCTCCCGGATCATCTGGCTTCCCTTGGCCTGTTCCGCTGAAGCGCCGGCGATTTCTCCCACCTGCTGAGTCGCCTTTTCCACTCCGTAGACAATCTTGCCCAGGGCGACACCGGATTTCTGTGACAGGATCTCTCCGTCGGCAATGCTCTTTTCAGCCAGATCGATGGCGTTCACGGCGCGCCGTGTCTCTTCCTGGACGCCTTTTATAAGCTCTTCGATCTCCCGCGTGGAGCTGCTGGTGCGGTCGGCAAGCTCCTTGATCTCGTCGGCGACAACGGCGAATCCTTTACCCTGCTCACCCGCCTGGGCGGCGATGATGGCGGCATTCAGCGCCAGCAGATTTGTCTGCTCCGCCACGTCGTTGATTACCGAGAGGATGGCTCCGATGTCATTGACCTTTTCAGAGAGTGTGACGATTACCTCGTGGGTGATGGAAGAGGATCGTTTTATCTCCTGCATCCCTGATATGGTGGCCTCTACGGAGGCCTTGCCGGACTCAGCGTCACGCCTGACCTCTTCTGATATGGCCGCCGTATCCAGAGCGTTCTTCTCCACCTGGCGGATGGAGCTGTCCATCTGGATTACTGAAGATGCGGTTACGGTGGATGAATCGATAAGGCCGTTCACGCTGTCGCTGATATGCTTGATGGCTGCGGCCATTTCGATGATGGAGGAACTGACGTCTTCCACCGATTGCGCCAGGTTTTCCACATTGATGGCGACTTCCTCCACGCTGGCTGCCATCTCCAGCACCGACGAGGAGTTTTCCGATGCGGAAAGAGATAGACTGTCAATGCCGTGGGATACTTCCCTGGTGGAGGCATTGATCTCCATTACGGCCGATGAGGTTTCACTGACCCGCGTGTTGGTCTGTTCGGCGCCGCGGAAAACCTGCTTTGAGGCCTCGGCGAGTGTCCCGGAAATGCGGGAGAGTTCCCTGGAAGAGGTGTCCACCTTGGAGACCATCATCTGCAGAAGGTCAACCAGTCCGTTCAGGGAGCCCGCCAGTTCACCGATCTCGTCTTTGCTCTCCACCGGGAGCCGGGCCGAGAGGTTGCCTTCTTCCACAACTGAACGGGCAAAAGACGCTTCCTTCAGCACGGAACTGACCGCTGACTTTACCACGCTCCAGATGGTAGTTAGAATAAGGATAAAGGCGCCCGCCGCGACCAGAAAACCCATCAAAAGGGTTTTTCGGGCATAGTCGAACGCCTTCGTTTCAGTGACTGTGATGTCAGAGCGGAGAGTCTCCGCCAGGGAATCCAGGCTTGAGGCGATCCTGGCGTAGTTTTCCGAGCGGACAGCGGAGGAGAGTTCCCTGACTCGCGACCTGTCTCCCCGCCGGGCCGCGGGCAGGATTTCATTAAGGGAGGCGGAAGAAAGCTCTTGCCATGACTTTCTGATCCCGGCCAGGTCTTTTCCGGCCTTCGAGGTGTCCAGGTTGCTTTCCAGGGATGAGAAGCCGGAAGATATGTCGGCGGCGAGTTTGTCGATTGCGGAGATTCGTCCCTGCATCCTTTCCGCTTCCGTTTCCTCCTCCAGTCGTAGTTCTTCCGTGTAAAGGCGGTACATATCGGCTTTCAGACGGATGCCGGTCCTCAGTTTTTCCTGGAGAAGAGCGACCTTCGTGTAAAGCGGGCTCCCCATCCTGACGCGATTGATTGTCTGAATGCCCGTAAGGGTTATAATCAGAAAGCAGGCAAGGAGCACGGCCATAAGCAGGAGCAACTTTGTCCGCAAACGCATGGTTCCGAAGAAACTGTCAAGAAAGGCAAAACCCATCACATCTCCCCTGTCTTCCGGATAATTCGCGGAACAGAAAGAAAACGGTTCCGTCAACCCCCTGCATATGTCTCAATCCCTGGCGGAATATCCTGCTGAATAGGGTTAAAAGTCATTGAAACTTGTGCACTTGTAGCATCAGAAGGCTTTTTTTTCAAGGTAAAAAAAGATTCCCGGCGCCTGATTTCACTGAAACAGCGGGCGTTCAACGATGCCCTGAACTCCCGATGGCCGGTACTTACCGGTGATAATTCCCATGGGGTTGGCTATCCGTCAGGCAGGTGGCAATCAGTCCATTGTCCTCGCTGAATTTCTGATTATCCTTGACAGGAACAAGCACGGATATGATAAATGACGGAATTTTTCGCAGGATTCGGAAAGGTCCGTAAAGGCTGGCCGAACCTGCCTGGACAGCGGGGATCGCCATTGAAAAGCTGTAAGAATAACAAAGTCACGTTACTGTTCAGGTTCTTCCAATCTCTGACGCTTACGGTCTTTCTCATGATTGCCCTTGCGACGGCGTCGATTTTTGGAACACTGATACCCCAGAACGCCGCTCCTGAGGCATACTTGGAAAGATACGGCGAAGCATTGGGGCATTTCATCGTCACGTCCGGGTTGTTTGACATGTATCATTCCTGGTGGTTCTATCTCCTGATTGCCCTCCTTGCGCTCAATATCATCGCCTGCTCCATCCGGGGGCTCCGCCGTGACTGGAGGTCCGTAACGGCCCCGGTGACCATCCTGGATGAGGTTCCCCGGGAATCCCTCGCATGCGTTCTAAAGTGGCCCAACACAACAGGGCCGGAAATCGCGGAGGATGCGGCGGTTGCCCTGCTGGGCGGGGAATTCGCCGTTCCCATGAGGACCGCCGTAAATGGAGATATACACCTCTTCGCCCGAAAACATCCGACGGGACGCCTTGGTGTCCATGTTGTGCACATGAGCATCATCATTATTCTCTTGGGGGTGGCCATCGGCGCCCTGTCCGGATTCAGCAAGGCGATTGTGGAGATTGAGGAAAAGGGTTCCGCTGACACTGCTTGCAACCGCGCCGGAGAGCCTGTCCCATTGGGTTTTACGGTCCTTTGCGAGGGGTTTGCCGTTTCCTATTACGAAAACGGGACTCCGAAAGAATACAAAAGCCTCCTGACTATCGTAGACGATGGGAAAAAGGTCGTGGAGAAAAGGCCGGTGGTTGTGAATGACCCGCTTACGTACCGTGGAATGACCTTCTATCAGTCCGGTTACGAGGCGGTTTCCTTCCTTTTTTCGGTAAGGGACAGACAGACCGGGGTATCGCGCCCGCTGACGGTACGCGCCGGAGAGAAGACCCCGCTGCCCGGCGGTGGCCAGGTGGTGGTGATGGATTCCATCGACGAGATAAGAAATCATTCTCCCCGGTATTCAGGTCCGGCGGTTCACCTGGCGGTCCTCCCTCCTGATGGCGCCCCGGATTCCTTTGTTCTCATGAAAAACCACCCGGATGTGAACGCGGACAGGGGCGGCAGGTTTCAGTTCTCCTACGGAGGGGTCTCCTCATGGAAGACCGTGCTCCAGGTCACAAGGGACCCGGGCGTGCCTTTTGTCTGGGCCGGATGCCTGCTCCTTATGGCGGGTTTCGTCATGACTTTTTTATTCTCTTATCGCTGCATCTGGATAAAGGTCGGAAGTGGCGAAGTAGTCATGGCAGGCAGCTGTACCGGGAACCGGGAGGCGTTCCGCGTGTTTTTCACGGGACTGGCGGAAAGGCTGAAAGCCGCTTCCATAAACCAGGGTGATGCCCCGAAAACAGATCAATAGTGGATTCGCGGAGGTATAACTGATGCCCGTAACGCAGTCCGGCATGTTGTCGGTCACATTTTTCACCATAACCACCCTGTGCTATTTCATATCCATGGTGTCGTATCTGGTACACCTCGTTACGGGAAAACGCGCTGCCGGTGTCTTCGCCGGAGGGGTGTCATTGCTGGGATTCATTCTCCACACCTCGGCCATTGGTCTGCGCTGGAAGGCCTCCTACGAGATGGGGTACGGTCATGTCCCTCTGTCCAATCTTTATGAGTCAGTGGTCTTCTTCGCCTGGACGGTACTGTTCCTTTACGCCCTTTTCGAACTCAGATCCAGGTACAGGGCCGTGGGCGCGTTCGTTCTGCCGGTGGTCTTCCTGGCCATGGCCTTTGCCCAGTATGGCGCTCCCCTGGTGCGCTATGCCGGAGCTCTCGTGGGGAGCGAGTCCCTGGGTCGCTTTTCCATTCCCAGCGGAATCCAGGCCCTGGTTCCCGCGTTGCAGAGTGACTGGCTCCTTTACCATGTGGTGACCTGTTTTCTGGGATACGCCGGTTTTGCCGTGGGCGCCGCCGTGTCGGTGATGTATCTGCTTAAACTTAGGTATGAAAGAAAGGGAGCATCCGGGACAGTGGGGAAGGCCATGTCCATATTTCCCCCCGTCGCCACGCTGGACCAGATCAACTATCAGGCTGTTCTGATAGGGTTTCCTCTTCTAACGCTGGGGATTATTACAGGTTCGGTATGGGCCAACTATGCCTGGGGGTCCTATTGGAGCTGGGACCCTAAAGAGACCTGGTCCCTTATTGTCTGGTTAATTTACGCCGCGTTCCTGCATGCCCGCATCACCAGGGGGTGGTGGGGAAAGAGGACGGCGATTCTCTCCATCATAGGCTTCATAGCCACTGTTTTCTGCTATCTGGGGGTTAACCTTTTGCTGCCCGGCCTGCACAGCTATGGAGGGTAGCGCGAAGACGCCCGCCGAGATGTCATACATCTGATACCAGCCATCCGCAACGAGAAAAAAAGAGGGGGCGAAACGCCCCCTTAATCTTGCCTTGCAGTCGTGTTTTCAGCCGCCTCCTTTATCTGCTTCCCTCTCGTCCCTGTCCATGAGACTGTTTTTGCGGATTATCCATGCCCCCTCTTTGCTGGCGGGACTCGGCCGGTCTGGGTGGCGCCTGGTCCCGTGTTTTCGTCTGCTGCTGGACGGCGGGCCTCTGGCCGTGTCCCTGTCCCGTGTCGGGCCGGCCTCCGGAGGGCTGAATGCGATCCATGCGCCTTCCCTGTTGCTGGTTGCCTGTTGCCGGTGTCTCATGCCGTCGGGGTTGAGTGACTTGTCCAGTCGGTTTCTGTTCCCTGGTCGCGGTTGCTGCCGGTATCCGTGGCTGTTCGGTGGTGGGGCGCGGAACTGACTGTCGGGCAGCTGGGACCTGAATCCGCTGCCGTGCGCTTTCTCCCGGTTGAATTGTCCGCGCAGGGGCCTCCATCCTGCGGCCGCCGGGCTGCCCGGGAGATGGCGCAGCCGGTATTGCCGGCCGCCTCTGCTGGAGAACCGGCGCCGGCGTCCCATGCCTTATGGGCTGCTGGTAGGCAGGCTGTGCCGGGGTCTGCTGTATCCGGGGGCGTTGCGTTCTTCCATCGGGTTGCCCGCTAATGGAGGGCCGGAAGGGGGGCGTCGGCGCAGTTGCCGGGGGCTTTCTATCGCCGCTGGGTGTGCGTCCTGTCTCCGCGGGCCGTATAAAGGTCCTTTCGCTTCCAATCCGTTCCTTCCTTGTTTGGTCTCTTTCCATCCGTCCCGGCCGCGTTCCGGTAAATGGGTCCGGTTTTGGCGCCTGCTGTTGTCGTCCGGTTGCCTCCACCCGTCTTGCGGGCATCTGACGGATTGGTGCGCCGGGCCGGAATGCGGACCCCCTTTCATCGGTAACAAGTCTCCTTTCCTGGCGCAATTTGTCCGGCCTGACCCGTTGGACCTGGGGCGGCGGCAGTTTGGCGGCCGGGATGTTCCTGATTACCGGAGATACGGTAGTTCTTTCCGGTCTTGCCACGGGGGGCGGACCGAATCCCACATTCCGCTGCCTGAACGGGTTTTCCCGCGGCCGGAAATCGGTCCTTCTGCCTTGGAAGAAGGTGTCCCTGTGCATGACCGAAACGGCGTTGCGGGCATTTATGTTTCTGAAGCGCAGGTGTGCATCGGTGAGGCTGATGTTGATGGTGTTTATGTTCACGCTGCCGGGGCCGTAGTTGCCATGACCGTAGTAGGTGTCTCCCGGCGCCAGCGGCACCCATGAGACATAGGTGGGTGTATGCACCCATCCAACGTAGCCCGGCGCCCAGCGGGCGGTTCCTTGGCGTGGCGGGACCCAGCACCAGCCTGTCCCGGCCTGAAAGGCCCATCTGCCGTAATGGTGAGGCGCCCACCCCCAAGGTTCATAGGATATCCAGATATAGTTGCCGCCCATCATGGCCCACCTGCCGTTGCGGTATGGCGCCCAGTCAGCGGATGGGGAGACGTTTGGTGTCCAGACGTACCCGTGTTCGGAGGTGTGGAGCCATCTGCCGTTAGCGTCCAGGTCCGGCGCGTAATCGCTCAGTTCTTCGGGGAGATAGCGCAGGCTGTCGCCGCCAGAGGCAAGCATCCGATCCCTTTCACGGTTCCAGTTTTCCCATTCGCCACCCGCGGTCATGGGATGGAATTCCGCGGAAAGGTTTTCTCTTATGATGAGGGTGCTGCCCTGAGGGACCTTGACTTTGCCGTTCACCGTTTCCGCGTATGCATTTCCCATCAGCACGGATACAGCGGTTTCTCCGCCTTGCGCGACATCGATCATGACCGCGGAAGCATCATGGCAACCCACGGAACTGATGGGGGTGTCGATCTGGATTACATTGACTCCTTGCCCCCGGTTATGAATGAAGGCATGCCCTTCGTTCAGGAAAAACTGGCCCGATTGTTCACCCAGGGCCAGGGCGTCGAGGGAGGTGAAGGAGTCAAGGCGGATGAAGGCGCCTCCGAGAATCTGGATTTCGGCGCGTCCGCCTTCGGGAACCCACATCCTGTCGCCTTCCCGCACCGGGGTATTGATTGAAGCGGGAATCCACTCCTGAAGGTCCGCCGTCTGCATCTGCACGTCACCCGCAAGGTAGCCGAGCCTGGACCTTCCGAAATCAGCGCAAAAGGCAAGGGAGGGAATAAGGGTTAAGACCAGAGCCAGGACCGGTATTTTCCAGTTCTTCATAGGAGTTCTCCTCTCAAGGTTTCTTTTGATGTTTGTTCTTCATCCCCTGACCCAGTTTTTGATAAGGATTCCAAACGCCGGTTCATTATGAATCTTTTCCGGGGTTTTGAAATTGTACCTAGAAACTGCATTTGCTCACGCGAAGACGCAAAGACGCAAAGAAATTCAAATAGATGCGGAACAAGCTGGTATCACCGGTCAGGTGAACGGCCTCATTTGACAAGTTCTTGATTTTCCTTCGCGTTCTTTGCGGCTTTGCGTGAGACTGCCATTTTCAGGTTGTACTATGGCTTCTAGAACGTTCAACAGTCATGTACGTTGACGGTATTTCCGTGACAATCATCCCTTGGACGAAAATTCGCCTTTTCCGCCATATGCGTAATGGGAGCCGCCTGACTTCCGGTCATGGGCGGATATACCTTTCGTCATCCAGTCTATCCCTTGCCGGTCTTCATTGTTGACGCTCTCGCAAATTGTCATTCCCGAGTCGATTCTGATCGGGAATCCAGACTGTAACCTATCGGAATCATGGATGCCAGATACAGTCATTCGGGCATGACAAATAGAATTTTCGAGATCATCATTGTTGGTTGAAGCGTTCTTTTTGACAGGGGCATTCTCTCTGTAATACTATGTGCGCCTTGCATCATAACCGCTAATCTTTCCCGAACCCTCCAGGAGAAAAACCATGAGAGACACGATAGAGTCATTGTTCCCCAATGAGGAGGAGATTCCGGAGCAGTATCGCATCGACTCTCCCATCCGTCAGGATTATTACCTGGTGGATGGCGAGCTGCGGCCCTGGAACGGTCCGCTCATGGAAGTTCTGTCTCCCGTTTGGGTCAGGGAGGGGGCGTCTCTTGCCAGGAAGATGGTGGGCGAGTTCCCCGGATTGACGGAGGCTGCGGCCCTGGAGGCATTGGCGGTGGCGGTGCGCGCCTATGACAACGGCAGGGGAGAGTGGCCCACCATGTCGGTGGGGGAGCGCATCAGGCGTGTCCAGCGCTTCACTTCCGCGCTTCTGGAAAAGAGGGCGCCCATCATCAGGCTCCTCATGTGGGAGATCGGCAAGTCACTCCGGGAGGCGGAGCGGGAATTTGATCGGGCCGTGGCGTATATCCGGGAGACCATCGAGGCCTTGAAGGAACTGGACCGGGTATCTTCCCGCTTCGTAATTCAACAGGGAATCATCGGCCAGATCCGCCGGGCGCCGCTGGGGGTGGTGCTGTGCATGGGACCCTACAACTTTCCTCTCTATGAAACCTTCACGACCCTGATCCCGGCCCTCATCATGGGGAACACCCTGCTGCTGAAACCCCCCCGTTTCGGAGTCCTCCTGTTCCAGCCTCTGCTGGAGGCGTTTCGCGACTCCTTTCCCCCAGGGGTGGTGAACACTGTCTACGGCGATGGGGAGACGGTTGTTTCTCCGTTGCTGGCGTCGGGCCGGGTGGACGTGCTGGCGTTCATCGGCACGAACCGGGTCGCGGGACTTCTGCGCAAGACCCATCCCCGGCCGCACCGTCTCCGTTGCGTGCTCGGCCTCGACGCCAAGAATCCCGCCATAATCCTGCCGGATGCGGATATCGACCTGGCGGCGGCGGAGTGCGTCCGGGGGAGCCTCACATACAACGGACAACGCTGCACCGCCCTTAAGATACTCTTCGTTCATCGCAGCATCGCCGAACAATTTCTCGAGAAGGTGGAGGAGGAGATATCGGCGCTGCGGTGCGGCATGCCTTGGGAGGATGGTGTTACTGTCACACCTCTGCCGGAACCGGAGAAGCCGGCCTATCTCTTCTCTCTGGTAAGTGATGCCCGCCGGCTCGGGGCGCGGGTCATAAACGAGGGGGGCGGAACCTCGGTGGGGTCCTTCTTCTATCCGGCGTTGCTCTATCCGGTGACTCCGGAAATGCGGATCTACGCCGAGGAACAGTTCGGCCCGCTGATCCCGGTGGCGCCCTACGATGACATCCGGGAACCTATCGAATATGTGGTCAATTCCAATTACGGTCAGCAGGCGAGCATCTTCGGCCGGGATACGGAGCAGCTTGCCCGGCTGGTGGACTCCCTGGTAAACCAGGTATGCCGCATAAACATCAACAGCCAGTGCCAGCGAAGCCCCGACACCTTTCCCTTCAATGGGAGAAAGGACTCGGCCGAAGGGACGCAATCCGTGTCGGACGCCCTCAGGATCTTTTCCATCAGGATCGTAGTTTCGGCCCGCGAGACCGAGGAAAACCGCGACATCATCACAACCATCGTGCGGGAGAGAAAGTCCCACTTCCTCTCCACGGACTTCATCCTGTAACCGCATTTTTTCCAGGGAGAGCAACTATCTGGAAAAAAGCATCTTGAGGGAGATAAGCAGCAGCGCCAGCCCGAACATCTTTTCAAGATAGAACCTGGGAAGGGTGATGGCCAGCTTCGCGCCGAAATAGCTTCCCAGAACGAACCCGATGCAGATGATTGCCGCGGCTTTCAGGTCCACATACCCGTGGGAATGGTAGGCCCAGGCGGCCAGAATGCCGATGGGGGGAACCATCAGAGCGACGGTTGTACCTTGGGCTGCGTGCTGGGAAAAACCGAACAGAATTACCAGTGCAGGGACGACGATAATCCCTCCCCCGATGCCTACGAGACCGCTCAGGACTCCTGCGATAATACCCAGTACGATAAATGCGGGGATCTGTTCCATGTAGCGTAATCCTTTCCCTGCGCCCGATTGCGCATCAATTGAAGTCAAGTATACCGGACTCGCCCGTGACGAAAAAGAGATTAATCCCGGCCCGCCGCGCCTTTCTTCCGGGCAAGGTATTTTTTTTCGCATATGGCCAGGGGAACAGACGCGGGCCGGATTGTGGCATGCGGATTTTTCTGTTACCTTTACCTTTACCTTGGATTTCCGGCGCGGGTACGGAAAAGACGGTTAGAAAGGAAAGGGCATGGATTACGCGCTTTTGCAGGACATGGAGATACTGTTCGGTCTCGCAGTCACCACGGTGATTATTTTCCGGCGCCTGATGTTTCCTTCGATAATAGGCTTTCTGGCCGCCGGCATTCTCGCCGGCCCCCATACGCTGGGGCTTATCAAGAATATCCACCAGGTCGAACAGATGGCCGAGATCGGCGTGGTGCTGCTGTTGTTTACCATCGGCATCGAATTCTCTCTGAAGGAGCTGATGCGCATCAAGCACCTGGTACTGCTGGGGGGGGGATTGCAGGTTGGTATGACTATCCTCCTTACGGCGCTGATAGGGATTGCGTTTGATTTTTCCATGCCGCAATCCATCTTTTTCGGTTTTCTGGTGGCCCTTTCCAGCACCGCCATCCTCATGAAACTTCTCATGGATGCCGGAGAGGCGGACGCGCCCCACGGCAAGATGGCCATGGGAATCCTCATATTCCAGGACCTGTGTGTTGTGCCGTTGATGCTTTTCGTCCCTTTCCTCGCCGGCGCCGGCGATGGTGTCGCCGGCATACTTACCGTAAGCGCCAAGGCCGCCGCCGTGGTGCTGCTGGTCCACTACGGCGCCCGCTTCCTCGTCCCCTGGATATTCGGGCAGGTGGTCAAGGTCAGGAGCCGCGAACTTTTTCTGCTCACGATCCTTTTCATCGGCTTCGGCACCGCCTGGATAACCGCCCAGGTCGGCCTTTCCCTGGCGCTGGGCGCGTTTATCGCAGGCCTTGCCATTTCCGAATCGGAATACAGCCACCAGGCCCTGGGCGATATCATGCCCTTTCGCGACGCCTTCATGTCGTTGTTCTTCATCTCCGTCGGCATGCTCCTGGATCCGCTTGTTGTCCTCAAGCACCCGTTGCTCATCGTCTCCCTGGTGATTACCATCATCCTGATAAAGACCCTCGTGACGACCGGCGCCGCCATGGCCCTCGGAATCTCCATGCGCATTGCCCTCATAAGCGGACTCTGTCTTGCCCAGATTGGAGAATTTTCCTTCGTGCTGTTCCAGTCGGGGATGAAGGCAGGCCTTCTCAGCGCGGACCTGTACCAGATCTTTCTGGCCGCTTCCGTGGCGACCATGGGCCTGACTCCTCTCTGCATGAAGTTTTCCGCGCCGCTTGCCGACAGGATCGTCGCCTTCCTGCCCCATAACCTCACCCGCGGGAGAGGGGTGCTGGCCCGCCGCGAGCACAAGATGACCGTCTCCGATCACGTGATCATCGTCGGTTACGGTCTGAATGGAAGAAACCTCGCCCGTGTATTGAAGCATTTCAAGATAGACCATGTGGTCATCGAGACAAATCCCTACACGGTGAAGACGGAACGCAAGAAGGGATCACATATCATCTTTGGCGATGGCTCCAGCAGCGAGATCCTCACCCACGCCAATATCCACCGTGCGCGCATCATCGTTATCGCCATATCCGACGCCGCTTCCAGCAGGCGCATCGCAGCCCAGGCACGCCAGATGAACCCCGGGATACATGTCATCGTCAGGACCCGCTACATCCTGGAGATGGAACCGCTTTACAAACTGGGAGTTAACGAGGTCATTCCGGAGGAGTTCGAGACATCCATCGAGATCCTGTCCCGGGTGCTGCGGAAGTACCTCCTCACCCACGACCAGATTGAACGGTGCATTTCGCAGGTCCGGGGAGACTCCTACGAGATGTTCCGCACCATGAGCCGCAGGCACAGCCATGCGGTGGGGATATCGGGTTTCCTCACCGGAGCGGAACTGGGCACCTTCCGCGTCGGGCCTGAGTCGCCCATGGTGGGCACGAGCCTGCGGGATGGCGTTCTCCGTGATCGTTCCGGGGCTACTCTCCTCATGATAAAGCGCGGAGACGAGGTCATTCCCAACCCGGACCCGATCTGGGAGATTCGAGAGGATGATATGGTACTCATCATCGGGACTCCGGAGCAGTTGGCCGCGGCCGCGGGACTGTTCGAACACGGGGATAGTTGAGGGCAAAACGAGCGGAATCTGATAATATCCGTCCGGTTTTCAACATCGGCGGCTCTAACCAAAATGATCTCGCAAATTCTATCTGTCATGCCCGAATTACTTTATCGAGCATCCATGATTCCAATAGGTTACAGTCTGAATTCCTGATCAATATCGGCTCGGGAATGACAATTTGCGAGAGCGTCTACCAAGGAGGAGCATATGGAATTACGAGCGATAGCAGTAGACTTTCCGGAAGGATGCAATATCATCCTGGGACAGACCCACTTTATCAAGACCGCGGAGGACCTTTTCGAGATCATCGCCACAACGGTCCCCGGCGCTCGCTTCGGCGTGGCCTTCACGGAAGCGTCAGGTCCCTGTCTCATCAGGACCGAGGGGAGCGATGCCGACCTGACCGGCCGTTGCGCGGCCATCCTTCAGGAACTGGGCGCCGGTCACGTGTTTTGCGTCCTGCTGAAGGACGCCTTTCCCATTAATGTGCTGAACCAGATAAAAAATTGTCCGGAGGTGTGCGGGATATTCTGCGCCACCGCCAACCCCCTTGAGGTCCTGGTGGCGGAGACCGCCCGGGGGAGGGGAATCGTGGGCGTAGTGGACGGTTTTTCCCCAAAGGGAGTGGAGACCTGTGAAGACCGGGAGAACAGGAAGGCGCTGCTGCGTAGAATCGGATACAAACTATGAAACCGGGAGGGAGCTATAGCCATGGTAAACTATATCCGGGTTGAAAGCCGCGCGCGTAACGAGCTTGTGGACATAACCGGCCAGGTGCGGGAACTGGTGGATAAGTCCGGCGTGTCCAGCGGGGTGTGCCGCCTCTTTTCCATGCATACCACCGGCGCCATTACCGTCAACGAGGGAGCTGACCCGGCGGTGCGTTCGGATATCGCCTGCTTTCTGTCGAAACTGGTTCCCGTTGACGGACCCTTTTCCCACGGCGAGGGAAACTCCGACGCCCATGTGAAGACGTCTCTGGTCGGTCCTTCGGAAACCATACTTATCGAGGGAGGAAGGCTGCTCCTGGGTACATGGCAGGCCGTCTTTTTCTGCGAGTTCGACGGGCCCCGTTCCCGGAAGGTGGCGGTAAGGATAGCGTCGGATGATTAACCGGTGGAGTTCCGAGACGAGTTGTGGTACCTACGTATCACGTCCGGGACTTACGGCCGCCGTCATCGGTACGGAAGCTGGGCCTCATATTGGCAAGGAGGATTGCGTAATGAGTTTTTCAAGAATGTGCGTGTTGTTCGTTTTGCTGGCCGGTGTTGTTTTCGCGGGATGCTGTGGTCCGGGTGGAGGGGCGAAGGTGGAGACCAAGAGCGTGACCACCACGAAATCCCTCGGGGAGCAGCTTATTGATCTGCAGAAGGCCTATGAGAGCGGAGCAATTACCGAGAGCCAGTACAAGGACCTGAAGAAGAAGACCATCCAACAGAGCACCGAAGGAAATTAGGGGGATACTGCCCTTGGATGCGCCAATCCGTCGTGCCCTGACGATTATCGCGGTACTGTCGGCCGCGGTACTGATCTTTGCCCTGCCAGCGCTTTCCTCGCCGGAAAGGATGAGGGCGCCGGACTCGAAACCTGCTAGAGAAGTAGCGCCGCTTGAACCGGAAACCTCGGTTACGCGGCTCTTTTTTCTGGGGGCGGTTGGCGTGTTCCAGAGTTACATATCGCCTACGGACGGTGATCGGTGCGGCTTTTTCCCTTCCTGCTCGGCCTTCGGGCGGGCGGCGGTGGACCGCAAAGGCCCTCTGCTGGGTGTCATCATCACTGCCGACAGGCTGATGCGTTGCACCATGTTCAAGCATCCGGGTCCGGATTACCTCCTCCTGTCTGACGGGAGGCTCTTTGATCCGCTGGAGAACAACCTCCTTTGGCTGCAATGAGATATTTTTTCGCGACCATAATGGCTTTCCTTTTCCTTGCTTCCCCTTGCCTCTCCCAAGAGTCCGCCGGGGGGCAGGGGATATACATCACCGAGGAAGTGCAACTGAGGCTGGGAGACGTTTTTTTCTCGGAGGGTGAGTACTACCGCGCCATTACCGAATACAAGAAGTTCGCCATCCTCTTTCCCGCCTCGGACAAGACAGCCTATGCGCTTTTCCGAACCGGACTTGCCTGCTATCTGGGCGAGGAGTACGCGGATGCGGCGCAGGTCTTCGCCGTCCTGCGCGGGGACTATCCCGGGAGCGAATTCAGCGAACCATCACTCTTCTTCGAGGGGATCGCCCGCTGGAAGAAGAAGGAGTACCAGGATGCGGCGCTTCTGTTCGAGCAGCTCGCCAGAGGGGGAGCTGCTTCCGGATTCGCGCCCAGGGCGTCCGCCGCGAAGGCGATGCTGGAACTGGATATGGACGAAGTAAACGGCGCGCGCGCAGAGCTTGAGCGCTTTCTCGCTTCATTTCCCGGACATGCGGGCGAGCCGGATGTGCGGGAAGCCCTGGCCCTTTTCGATGAATACGAACATCTGCCGAGAAAATCTGAGATTCTGGCGGGCATCCTGTCCGCCATTCTTCCGGGAAGCGGTTATGTATACGCCGGCCGCTACGCTGACGGGCTTACGGCTTTTCTCCTGAATGGTCTGTTCATAGCGGGAACCGTCATGGCCGTGCAGAACCAGTGGTATCCGGCGGCTGGGCTGACCGGCGGCATTGGGTTGCCTTTCTACCTGGGAAACATCTACGGCTCCGCCAATGCGGCCGCGCGCTGGAATGCCTCGGTAAAGAGAGAGGCGCGCGCCGGAATAGCCCGGCGCCTGGATCCGATCATCGACGCAAAGGGTATCCCCGCACCCGTTTACGGGGTCGGCACGCCCCGCTAGCGGAGCGGGGAATTTGTTGTAGTGCTAATAAACCTGGAGCGTGAGTTCCAAGGCGACATGGCGTCACTGCACCCCGGGATGACCGGCGTCCAGTGAATCGATGTGAAAGGAAATCCCATGTATATCGTAATCCTCGCCGGAGGTTCCGGCACCCGCTTCTGGCCGCTTTCTCGAAAGAAAACACCGAAACAGCTCATGTCGGTTTTCGGGGGAAGTTCCATGCTCCAGCGGACCGTCCAACGGGTGCTGCCGTTGAAGCCGGAACGGATCCTGGTGGTGACCAATTCCCTTCAGGCGGAGGAGACGGCCTGCCAGCTCTCCTTTGTTAAAGAGGACATCGTATCCATAGTGGAAGAACCCCTGGCGCGAAACACCGCGCCGGCAATCGGACTGGCCGCGGCCATCATGGAACGGACTGATCCGGCGGCGGTGATGGCGGTCCTGCCGGCTGATCATTACATCCAGAATGAAGAGGAATTCCGCGACACGCTGCTCAAGGCGGAGAAGGAGGCTTCCCGCCTCAATCTGGTGACCCTGGGGATTGTTCCGACACGGCCGGAAACCGGGTTCGGCTATATCGAGGCGGATACCGGTTCCGGCAAAGACGGGATTTTTCCGGTGCGGCGTTTCGTGGAAAAGCCCTGCCTGGAGAAGGCCCGTGAATATCTGGAATCCGGCGACTATTTCTGGAACAGCGGCATGTTTGTCTGGCGCGCGGATGTGATCCTGGATCGAATCCGTATCCATATGCCGGATCTGTCGGCAGGTCTTTCCGTGCTGCGAATCCCGGCATCCATAGATCATCTGTCGTCCCTGCGCGGGGAGGTCGCGGACCTATATGGCCGGATAAAGGCCGAATCCATTGATTACGGCGTGATGGAGAAGGCGGATGGTGTTGTTGTCATCCCCTCGTCCTTCGGCTGGAGCGACGTGGGAAGCTGGAGCGCGCTGCCGGAGGTCATGAAGCCCGATGGGGAAGGGAACGTGTTCATCGATGGCGGCAGGGTAATATCTCTTGATTCCAGAGACAATCTGGTGCGGGGCCACGGAAGGATGATAGCCCTCGTGGGGGTAGAAGGACTGGTCGTGGTGGATACTGGCGATGCGCTCCTTATTTGCCCGAGGGATCGCGCCCAGGATGTGAAAAAGGTAACGGAGGCGCTGGAAGAGAGGGGGCTCACTGAGCTCCTGTGATTCGCCGTGGCGCCTGCCGGTGTTTCATGCCGCCTACATGTAAACCATGATGCGGAATGATATGTTGCCGTCAATGGACTTGAACGGGATGGTAACTCCCTTGCACTGGATATTCATGCTGGTGCTTTCGGCAGGCTCGGGCGGTTCGCTCACCGGCCGGATCTTTCCTGATACAACCAGAGGCAGGCCGAGGGCGACGCTGCCGTATTGCTCGTGATATTTGCTCTTGAAAACCCCGGCGATGTTGTTGGTGAGTTCGCCGATGGAATCGCGGATTGCCTCTTCATCGGCGTCATCCATCATCAGGAGCTCCTTTGCGACCATGCAGGCCGCGCGTTTGTCGGTGGCGTACATGATATAGCCGACCCGGTCTCCCGCCACTCCGACGATGCCGACCACGTCGGACTCCACCGGCTCGATCTTTTTCTCGATTTTTCCGGCCAGTATCTCCATGCCCATGTAGCTCATGAAGGTGTCCTGGGTTGCCGACATGATGGTGAACATGATCTCCTCAAAGGTTATTCCAGACATGCGGTTTTCCTCCCTGGTTTTATATATGCTTGTTTTCTTATCGAGCGATCCGGGGAAAAGTTTAATGCTTTGATGCGCTTTTTCTTTCTTGCCGCGCATCAGTTGGTGTCCATCAGGAAACCCCGGATGGAAACCGTTGACACGGCAGTCCGGGTTGACAAAAAGTCATGTGCCGTTTACCGTAACATACCCTTTCCAGAATACAAGTCTCAGAGGAGCAGCCAATGAAAATTGCACTGCTGGGCCTTCCCCAGTCGGGGAAAAAAACCCTGTTCACCCTTCTCACCGGAAGAGAGGTTCCGGAACACGTCAACGAGGGAGAGTCCCTTGAAGGCGTGGCGCCCATCCGCGATCCCCGTGTCGACGTCCTGACGGAGATAGCCAGGCCGGAAAAGACGAGGTACGCAGAGAACAAGGTGGTTCTCTGCCCGGATATGTCCGAGGGTACCGGCAAGCGGGACTGGCTGGACGCTGCCAGGCGCTGCGACCTCCTCTGTCTCGTGGTTCGGGACTTTGCCTCCGGGAGCGTCTATCACCCGCTGGGTTCCATTGACGCCGAGCGTGACCGCCGGACTCTGGAAACGGAATTGCTTCTGGCCGACCTTGAGCTGGTCGAGAAACGCCTGGAGAGGCTTGCCAAGGAGAAAAAGGGGGGCAAGACCCAGGCCCAGGCCAAGGAGGAGGAAATCCTCCTGCAATGCCGGGAGGCCGTGGAGAATGAGCGGGGCGTTAATACTTTGGGTCTGGGCGGTGAGGACCTGGATGTCATCCGAAGCCTGAACCTGGTCACCCTTATGCCGATTCTTCTGATCCGGAACGTAGATGAAGACAGGGTCGGCCGCGCCGATGATGGAGACGGGAACGTTTTTATCATATCCGCCCTCATTGAAAAGGAGATTATGGAGATGGGCGATCCCGCGGAGCGGGACGAATACCTCAAGGCCATCGGACTGGAATCCTCGGGCCTTGACCGCCTGAACGCAGCGGCCTATGACGCCCTGGGTCTCATGTCCTTCTACACCATGGGCAAGGACGAGGTGCGCGCCTGGACCATCCGGAAGGGAACTTCCGCGCCGGTCGCGGGGGGGAAGATCCACAGCGACATACAGCGAGGTTTCATCCGGGTGGAGGTTATCAAGTACGATGACCTGGTGGCGGCCGGGAGCGAGGCGGCGGCCAAGACCCTGGGCAAGGCCTACCTGAAGGGGAAGGACTACATCATGGAGGACGGCGATATCTGCCATTTCCGCTTCAACGTGTAAGGCGGGGATGATGGGCTGATGGATAAGGGATTGAGCGATAAACTTCTTTTTCCCGATACTTTTAATAAAGTGGAAAACAAAGTGTCAAAAACCATATATGTTGTAGGCCACCGGAACCCTGATACGGATTCCATTGCGTCGGCTGTCGCCTATGCGGACCTGAAGAGGCGGCTTGGGGAAGGCAACGTGGTCGCCGCCATGTCCGGCTCTCCGAATCCCCAGACCCGTTACATCATGGATCGTCTCGGGATCGGATTGCCGGTTCATCTGGCGGATGTACGTCCCGCCGTGCGCCATGTTCTCAAGCGCCCCCCTGTAACCGCCCATGCTTCCATGACTCTGCGCGAGGCACTGGAGCTTTTCTACCGCCACTCCATCAGGGTCCTTCCGGTGGTGGATAACGAAGGGATGCCCCTTGGTATTGTCTCCCTCCTGAGGCTGTCGGAAAGATATCTGGTGTCCGGCGCCGGACGGAAGCGGGTGGTCAGGGCCTCATTCCTTGCCCTGGCGAAATGCCTGGACGGGGAATTCCTTGCCGGCGCCCCCTCGGAAACGGTTGAGGAACTTCACCTCTTCATAGGCGCCATGAGCGAGGATTCCTTTTCGGACAGGCTGGCGGGGTACGAGCCTTCCACATTGCTGATCATGACCGGCGACCGTCGTGTCATACAGGAGGCGGCCATTGCCAGGGGGGTGAGAATCCTGGTGATTACGGGAGGTCTGGGAGTGGACTATGAGATTCTGGAGGCGGCCCGCGACTCGGGTGTCGCGGTTCTTTCAACCGCCCACGACACGGCGACCGCCGCCGGGCTCGTCCGTCTCGCCGCTCCTCTTGATACCTATCTGGAAAAGGAATTTGCCTGTATCGGGATCGGTGAACCGCTGGAGCACCTGAGGGTGAAGCTCCTTCATTCAGGTGAAACCGCCATAATCGCGGTGGAAGAGGATGGGGCCGTTGCCGGTGTGGCGACCAAGTCGTCTCTCCTCTCTCCCAGTCCCCATTCCCTGATCCTGGTGGACCATAACGAGCTTGGACAGTCCGTTCCTGGCGCCGAGACAGTGGAAATAGTGGAAATAATAGATCACCACAAGCTGGGCAATCCATTCACCACCCAGCCCATTACCTTTCTTACCTCGCCGGTTGGGAGCACCTGTACCATCGTCGCATCCCTGTACCGGGATCGGGGTGTGGAACCCGAGGAGAGGATCGCATCGCTTCTCCTGGCCGGAATCCTTTCCGACACGGTAATCCTCCGTTCCTCCACGACAACCGCCGGGGATAGGGAGATGGTTTCATGGCTTGAAGGCATCTCCGGTCTTGATCATCTTCTTTTCGGCAGGGAGATATTTACCGCGTGCAGCGGTTTTTCCGCCCATGGTTCTCTGGAAGGGGCAATCCGTTCGGATTTCAAGCATTTCAGCGCGGGGGAGGATCTCCTCGGGGTCGGGCAGGTGGAGGTGGTCGGTTTCGATGAGTTCTTCGAGGTCAAGGAGGACCTGTGGGCTGTTCTGAAGCGGATCAAAAAAGAGGATAGTCTGAGCCTGGCGGGTCTTATGGTGACGGATATCTATTCCGAAACCACCCTTTTTCTTGTGGAAGGGAAGAACGAACTGGCGCATATCATGGGGTATCCCCAGCGGGAGCCGCATCTGTATGAGATGAAGGGCGTGATGTCCAGGAAGAAACAGCTGGTGCCCCATCTGCTGAAGGCCCTGGCCGCCCTCTGAAGGGTGTGTTTTCGCCGAGGGCGCTTCCGGGGAGTCCTTGCTGGAGTGTAATTGTGCAAAAGGCCGGGAGAGTCCGCCTCCCGGCCTTTTGCGCGATTTCAATGATTTGCTTCCCTTTACGTGGGGGAATCATCCGGAGGGAATCCAATCCCGCCGGAACATCTGCTGCGTTCAGAATGTGAGACAACGTTCGAGAATCATCGCCTCCTTTCTGACTTCAAGAATAGCATGGGATTCCATTGCCGCAACCGGATTTTTTCGGTATGGGATGAATTGAGTTTTTTCCGCCAACAGAACGCGCACATTTTTTTCGCGAAGTTGCATATCATTGTCCGAGTATGGTATGGAATTGACGTTCAGAGGAGATGGGCCTCTCTTTCGAACCTGAAGACCGGCGAAAGGTTTACTTCACTCCCGCCCGTCATATGGAAAAACAAGCAAATCTTTTCCGGACAAAGGAGGTGCCATATGCCTGTATATGAGTTCTATTGCGTTGATTGCCATATGCTTTTCAATTTTCTTTCAAGAAGGGTCAATACGGATAAACGCCCGACCTGCCCCCGGTGCGGACGTCCGGACCTGGAAAGGCGTGTCTCACCGTTTGCCGTTTCCTCCGGCAGAACCGATGAGCCTATGGAAGGGATGCCTGATCTGGATGAAGATAAAATGGAAAGGGTCATGGAATCCCTGGCAGGTGAGATGGAGGGGGTGGATGAGAATGACCCCCGGCAGGTGGCCCGTATCATGCGAAGTTTTTCCGAGGCGACCGGGATGGACCTGGGTCCGGAAGCCGGGGAGGCAATCCGAAGGCTTGAGGCAGGGGAAGACCCGGAAAAGATTGAGGAGGAAATGGGCGATCTCATGGATACGGAGAGTCCCTTTACCCGGGAAGGGGTGAAGGGGCTGAAGCGCCGCATGGCGCCGCCGGCCAGGGATGACACCCTCTATCCTTTGTGACGGTTCAGCGACGCGCGTGAACTCATGACTTGAACGAAAAACGCCCCGGAGTCATTCCGGGGCGTTTTTCGTTATCTGCTGGATGTAAGCCTGTCCAGCGCTTCGTGGTACTTTTCCGAGGTCTTTCTGATGATATCTTCTGGAAGCGGAGGCGGAGGGGCCTGTTTGTTCCAGTCCAGCGTTTCCAGGTAATCCCGGAGGAACTGTTTGTCAAAGCTGGGCTGAGAGCTCCCCGGCCGGTATTCGTCCTTCGGCCAGAAACGGCTGGAATCCGGCGTCAGACACTCGTCTATGAGGATAAGCCGGTTGTCGCGGATGCCGAATTCGAATTTTGTGTCGGCTATGATGATCCCCCGTTCGGCGGCTGTCTCGCGGGCCGAGGCGTATATGTCCAGTGTGGCTTTACGCGCCTTTTCCGCAATCTCTTTTCCGCACAGTTCAACCATGCGGTCGAAAGAGATGTTCTCATCGTGCGCCCCTATCTCGGCCTTGGTGGAGGGCGTAAACACCGGCTCTTCGAGTCTGTCCGATTCCACCAGTCCTGCGGGCAGCCTTATTCCGCATACGGAACCGGTCTCCCGGTACTCCTTCCATCCGGAGCCTGCCAGGTAACCGCGGACGATGCATTCCACGGGCAATGGACGGGACTTTTTCACCAGCATGGAACGTCCCCGGAGTATGTCGGCGTATTTCCGGCATGAGGCCGGAAACTCGTCAACATCGGTGGATATAAGGTGGTGCGGGATGATGTTTTCCATACGGTGGAACCAGAACGCTGCAATGCTGGTCAGCACATGCCCCTTGCCAGGGATCCCTTCGTTCATTATGACGTCAAAGGCTGATATGCGGTCGGTGGTCACAATTAGGAGTTGATCGCCGAGGTCGTAGATATCACGCACCTTGCCGCGCCCTGCGCGCTTCAGATCGGAAAAGTCGGTTGCCAAGACAAGATTGGTCACTTGAGATTCTCCTTGCTTTCAGTACAAACCGGCCCGGGGATGTCTTGCGGCATCAACCGGGCCGGTCTGGTTGTGTTGTCTTTTGAAATACTACTACCGTTCAGTCGGTGGTCAAAGCCGGATTGATTACGATCTTTGCTTTGTCCCTCAGCCCCTTCAGCCATTTTTCCACTGCTTCCCGCTGTTTTACCGGAAGCAGGGACTGTATGAGCTGTTGACGTTCCTTCTGGAAATCAGCGTCCGGGGCCGCAATCCTTTCCTTGAGGCGGATGGCGTACCAGCGTCCATTGAGCATAAAGGGCTCCGGGAGGGCCGGTGCGTTTTTCGTCAGGTTGAATACCCCTTCCATCAGCTCCCTGGAGTTCCCTATTACGGGAATCTCGCCCTTTTCAGAGAACTGGAAGCTACCCGTCTCCCGCATGGTCCCGCCAAAGGTCCCTTTCGCCAGTTGAGACTGGGATTCGGTCGCCTTTTTACGTGCAAGCTCGGCGGATTTTTCGGCGATCACGCGCTTTTCGACTTCGCCGCGTATACTGTCAAGAGGTGGAACAACCGATGGCTTGCGGTTCTTGATCTTGAAAAGATAGACCCCCTTGGAGGTTTCCAGCGGACCTCCTATCTCCCCCTGTTTCAAGAGGAAGGCCTTTTGCAGAATCGCGGACTCTCCGGCAAGGGATGCGGGCGGGTTCTGCATGGAGAACATCGGTGTCTCAGTAACCGCCGCGCCGAGCATTCCGGCCGCGGCGTTCAGGTTACCGCTGGCAAGATTCTTGTTGAGCGCGTCAGCCGCCAGTTCATAGGCATGTTTTGCGGCCTTGAATCGCAGGGCGTCTCCCGTTACCCGTACTTTTACCTCTTCAAAGGGGAGGATGCCTTCCTTACCCTGATAACGGTCTATGTTTTTCTGGTAAAAGGTCTGAATCTCCTCAGCGTTCACCGCTACCTTGGAAGCGGTCTTTTCCGGGGTTACCAGAACGTAGGAAAGGCTGATTTCCTCGCTGGTCCTGAATTCCTTTTCATTTCGCTTCAAGAAGTCGTTCATTTCCTGATCGGTCGCCTTCACTTCCTTTTGAACCTCGGCCGGCGCAAAGGAAACGAACTGAAGATTCAGCCGGTCATGTTTCCTGGCATAGGCCTGCCGCGCATCCTGGTCGCTGACCTTTACCTCATCCATTATGGATTTCCGTGCCTTCTCCAGCATGAGCTCTTTGCGTTTCGCGTCTTCAAATGCGCCCGGCGTAAGACGATTCGACTTGAGCACCTGTTCGTACAGCTGTTTGTCAAAAACGCCGTTCTTCTGGAAGTACGGCATCTTGGAGATGTCGGCTATGACCTCGTCGTCCGAAACCTTTATCCCCATCTTTTTTGCCTCCTGCCGAACAAGGGTGGTCGTTACCAGGTTATCGATGACCATTTTTTTGAGGCCGATCTGCTTTTCCACTTCCGGCGTCATCGGCTGGCCGTACATCTGCTGGATGGAGGTTTTCATCCGCTCGTAATTCTGGGCAAATTCTTTGTACGAGATTTTCTCCCCGTTTACCTTGACGGCGTAACCGGAATCGCTAAGCCCCTCGTCACCCTTTCCCCAGATAAGAAAGATGGTGCCGACGAAAGAAAGGACAATGACGATAAATACCGCCTTTATGATGAATGACTGTTTGTACTTCCTCATGATTCCAAGCATCGGCTGATTACTCCTTTTTGTTAATATATAAGGGAAAACCACTGAATAACGGGACGGCATAGTAATATAATCGAGGGGTAAAAGCAACCGGTTAGATTGCTTCCATTTTTCTCTCTTGTCAGCGAGGGTGCTTTTTGCTACATTCTCCATTCCATTAAAATTGATAATATGCCCATGATTCTCGTGGCGAAGGGACCTTTTTGATGATTAAAATCTTTGACTATATATTCGGCATGTTTTCCAACGATCTGGCCATTGATCTGGGGACCGCCAACACGCTTGTCTACCTGAAAGGCAAGGGTGTCGTTGTAAGGGAGCCTTCCGTAGTGGCTGTCCAGAAAACATTCGGCGGGCAGCAGAAGGTACTGGCGGTGGGAATGGAGGCGAAGAAGATGCTTGGTCGGACTCCCGGAAGCATTACCGCCATCCGTCCCATGAAAGAAGGCGTTATCGCGGATTTTGACATTACGGAAGAGATGCTTCGCTATTTCATCCACAAAGTGCACAACCGCAAGACACTGGTCCGTCCGCGCATCGTCATCTGCGTCCCTTCCGGAATCACTCAGGTGGAGAAAAGGGCCGTAAAGGAGTCCGCGGAATCGGCAGGGGCCCGCGAGGTGTATCTCATCGAAGAGCCGATGGCGGCTGCCATCGGCGCCGGTCTCCCCATCATCGAAGCCAGCGGCAACATGATCGTTGATATAGGTGGAGGGACGACCGAGGTTGCCGTCATCTCCCTGGCGGGCATAGTTTATACGAAGTCGGTCCGTGTTGGCGGGGACAAGATGGATGAGGCCATAGTCCAGTATATAAAGCGCAAGTACAATCTCCTCATCGGCGAGCGGATGGCCGAGCACATAAAGATAGAGATTGGCGAAGCCTATGCCGGTGATTCGGTTCTGACGATGGAAGTCAAGGGGCGGGACCTGGTTTCCGGGATACCCAAAACCACTGAAATAGATTCCAACGAGATCCGGGAAGCCCTTTCCGAGCCTGTAAACGCCATTGTCGAGGCGGTCCGCATCTGCCTGGAAAGGACTCCTCCGGAACTGGCCGCCGACATCGTGGACAAGGGCATCGTCCTGGCCGGAGGTGGCGCGCTCCTGCGTAATCTGGATCTGCTCCTTCGGGAAGAGACGGGCCTGCCGGTGGTGATTGCCGATGACCCCCTTTCCTGTGTCGTGCTCGGTTCCGGAAAGGTCCTCGACGAGTTGAATCTCCTGCGCCGGGTGGCCGTATCCTCTTGATGAACAGCAAGCACCGATAATCATGCTTACGACAAACACCGGCCTTGCCGGTGTTTGTTACCGTTCGTAGAACCAGGTGAGCATGCTGATTCTTTGTCTTTCTTTTCCCGGATGAAGTCCATTCATCTTTCCTGTCCAATTCAAGCCGGCTCTCCTTTCCGGAGTGCGTATCCGGCTTGCGCGAATGCGTTAATCCCGTCCTGGAATACTGAAAATGAGCAGTTCGTTAACTGATATTATACTCCCGGTCTGGAACAGGCCGGGAGAGACCCGCGAGTGTCTGGCGGCCCTGGTGAAGCATTCGCCTGATGCCAGGTTGATTCTGATGGACCTTTGCAGCGAGTCCGAGACGGAACAGCTTCTCCATGAATTCGCCGAGTATCTCGGAGAACGTGCGGTTCTGGTCCGCTCCGAACGCATGCGAGGCCTGATTGATACAATCAACAAGGGCCTTTCCATGGCAAGCGCTCCCCTTATGGTAGTTCTCCGTTCCAGTTGCAGGGTTGCTCCAGGATGGCTTGAACCCATTCTGGAGACCTCCCGGGATCAGCGCGCCGGAGTCCTGGTTCCTTCTCTTGCGCCCCTTGCGGGCGATATGACCGGCCAACAGGTTAGCGGATACACACACAGGGAGGCCCGCCGAGGGAATTTCACGGCCATGGGAATAACCCGCCCCCTCTACGAAGGGATTGGCGGATTTGACAATGGCCTTGATGGCGCCGTCTGGTGCCTTGCTGACTATTCAAGGAGAGCCGAGAGGGCCGGATTTCGAACGCTTCGTGTTGACGGCCCTCCGGTTCTTTACCGGGAAGAGCCCGTCTATGGCGCCATTGAAAGGCGCAAGAGAATCATCCGGGAGAGCGAGTCCCTGTTCCGTGCGCGTTGGGGAGAGGATCAAGTCTATTGTCTGTCTATCTCGCCTAAGGCGCCGGAAGAGGCGCTGACGCGCCTGTTCGATGTCATCCTTGCCGGCGCGCGTCGAGGGAACCGCTTTTTCGTGCTGACCCCGTTCGGCGTTTACCGAAGACTTGCCGGACGAGGGCTGCACCGTCTGCACGAGAATATTGAAGTGGAAAGGCTGTCCTGCTTCTTCCCTTCCCGATCCATGCGGGCGGCATTCCGTCGTTGCCGGGATAGATGCCGGGATATGAAGCTGCTTAACGGCCTAGATGGTCTGCTTGACCTGGATGGAGATCAGGCGCAGGCGGTTTCCTTTGCCGAGATGGAAAACCTTTTCACAACCGCGGAGGTCTGAATGTCGGAGATAGTCAGGAATTGTTTTGCCGCCCATAGGGAGGTCATGGAATCGGTCGAACGGGACCTTGCCCCGGCCATTCTTGAGGTAGCTCGGACCCTGATGGCTGTCTTCCGCGGAGGCGGGAAGCTTCTTGTAATGGGGAACGGAGGTTCCGCGTCGGATGCCCAGCATCTCGCGGCGGAGATCGTGGGACGGTTCCGTCTCGAGAGAAAGGCGCTTCCGGCTATCGCTCTCTCCACTGATACCTCTATCCTTACCGCCGTGGGAAACGACTATGGATTCGACTCGGTTTTCCTGCGCCAGGTGGAGGCCCTGGCCGCGCAAGGGGACGTGGTGATGGGCATTTCCACCAGCGGGTCATCGGCCAACGTCCTGGAGGCCCTCCGACTGGCCCGTGAAAAGGGTTGTCTCACCATTGGGCTTCTCGGGCGTGACGGCGGGGCCATCGGGAAATCGGCGGATATGGCGCTTGTGGTCCCCGCCAGGGATACGGCGCGCATCCAGGAGGCCCACATTACCATCATCCATATCCTTTGCCAGTTGATTGAACAGGGGCTTTTCGGGGATACGGACACTGATTGACTTCCTTCCTTTCATTCAGGAATACAAGAGGATTCAAAGGAGAGGCCATGGATCGCAAGGATGCGGAATCCATATTTACGAGGGCGAGAAACATAAAGGCGCTTGTAATCGGCGACCTGATGCTGGATGAATATCTCTGGGGAAAGGCCGAGCGGATTTCTCCGGAGGCGCCGGTGCAGGTCGTGGACGTGAACCGAGAAGACCTGAGGCTCGGCGGTGCTGGAAATGTGGCCAATAATATGGCGGTATTCGGTTGCGGGGTATACATCTGCGGCATTATCGGCAGGGATGATAACGGCGCCCATCTCCGCCGATCATTCAGCGGCCGCGGGGTCGATACCTCCGGGATTTTTGACGTTCCCTCACGCATGACCGGCAAGAAAACCCGTGTGCTTGCCTCAAACCAGCAGATCGTCCGTATCGATCGCGAAACCCGCGGGGATATCACGGAAGAGGAGGAAGACCTGCTTCTTTCTTTTGTGAGGGATCCCGCTCATGTCTGGAATATCATCCTTGTTTCCGATTATGGAAAGGGCGTACTGACACGGCGTGTGCTGGAAGAGGTCATATCCTTTGCCGGGAACAGAGGGATCCCGGTGATTGTGGATCCCAAGGGCGCCGATTTCACCAAATATCGTGGCGCCACCATCATAACACCCAACAGAAAAGAGGCTGAAACGGCCTCCCGCATTCCTATTCTGGACGAGGACACCCTGGGGCAGGCCGCCGGAAGGCTGCTGGAAGAGGGAGGGTATGAAGCGCTTCTGGTCACGAGGAGCGCCGAGGGGATGTCGCTTTTCCTCAGAGAACAGGAAGCCCTCCATATCCCGACCGTGGCGCGCGAGGTTTATGATGTAACCGGCGCCGGGGACACGGTAGTGGCCGCGTTGGGGCTGGGTCTGGCATGCGGCGCCGGATTCGCCGAAGCATCACGCCTGGCAAACGTCGCGGCCGGCATCGCGGTGGGCAAGGTCGGCACTTCCATCGTCCTGCCGGAGGAGGTCATCGGGTCCATCCGCCACGAGCACCAGGACAGCGACGCAAAGATCAAGAATCTGGATGCCCTTGCCGACCTGGTAGCCAGGGAAAAGCTGAAGGGGAGGAAGATCGCATTCACCAACGGTTGTTTCGATCTCCTCCATGTAGGCCACGTGAAATACCTGCAAAAGGCAAGGAGCTATGGTGACCTGCTGGTGCTCGGCCTCAACAGCGACGCTTCCGTGCGGCGTCTCAAGGGTGAAAAGCGTCCCCTTATCGGACAATCCGAGCGCGCGCATATTCTGGCCGCTCTTGACTGCATCGACTATGTGGTGATCTTCGAAGAGGATACACCAATCAAACTCCTTGAGACCCTTCGGCCCCATGTGCTTGTTAAGGGAGGGGACTATACCCCCGATCGGGTGGTGGGCAAGGACCTTGTGGAATCATACGGCGGCCGGGTTGAACTGGTTGATTTCGTTGATGGAAGATCAACGACCAATATCATAGAAAAGATACTTCAGAACTACAGTTGACACCTGTGGCAATCGGGGCGCGCGGCGTGCAAGGTGAATATGGGAAAACAACGGCAGGCAAGGCGGTCTTCCTGGATAGGGACGGTGTAATCAATGTGGAAAAGGGTTACGTGCACCGCATCGAGGAATTCGAGCTTCTGCCGGATGTGCCGGAGGCCATCAGGCTGCTGAATGAGGCTGGATTTCTTGTGGTTGTGGTAACCAATCAGTCCGGTGTAGCCCGCGGTTACTACACGCTGGAGACGGTTCGAAGCCTGCATCGCCACCTGGACACAATCCTGGCGGCTCACGGCGCCCGCATTGACGCCTATTACATCTGTCCCCATCATCCCGAACATGGCATAGGTGAACTGAAGGTGACCTGTGCATGCCGCAAGCCGTTGCCAGGCATGCTGGAGCAGGCGGCAGGGGAACTTGCCATCAATCTCCCGGAATCTTACATGATCGGGGACAAGCCTACGGATACTGCCGCTGCCCTTGCCGCCGGCTGCCGTCCCCTGTTTCTCCTGACCTGCTTCGGAAGCCCCGGTGTCGAACCGCCGAAGGGTGTCCCTGTTTTTTCCGATCTGCTGGCCGCTGTACGCGCAATCCTCGCGGCTGAGAAACGCCGATAGTATTTGTTTGACGCTCTTTCTCTCCTTGTGATAATAGAGCATGACATGTCATAGTCCGGCTTTCATATTGAAAGCGGATGGTTCGGATCATACTTGTTTGAGTTTTACGTAAGAATCCTTTCTACAAATGATTTTCAGGGTTCAATCCTTTTGGTGTCTGTAAGTTCGCGGAGGGCTAAGGAATAGCGGGGAGGAGAAGTTTCTCCTCCCTTTCCTGTTTCGGCACGATGTTAGAGTTATTCAGAAAAAACGGTTATCGAATTGTCGCGGCCGGCGTCCTCCTTGCCGCGCTTCTTTTCTTTTCCCTTAATCTGCGCAATACCGAGAGTTCCAATCCCTTTGAAAGGACCGTGCTGAATGTCACGGCGCCCGCGGGAGGTGCTGTTTCAAAGACCAACGGTATTTTCTCGGGTATATGGGAAGACTATATCGCTCTTGTCAACGTGCGAAAGGAAAATGAAGAGCTGCGAAAGCTCGTCAGCCGACTCAGCGCGGAAGTTATCAGGAATCGGGAAGCCGCGCAATCAAACGAACGCCTGCTACAGTTGCTCAACCTGAGGGATTCCGTGCAGTCGCCTTCAATTGTCGCCACAATCATCGGAGAGGACGTAGCTCCCTGGTTCAGGACGATGATAATCGACCGGGGGTCGGCAGACGGTATTCGTGAAGGTATGCCCGTGCTCGCGGCTTCGGGGGTCGTCGGGCGGATTGTACGGGTCGCTGCCAACAGTTCCCGTCTTCTCCTTGTTACCGATCACGCGAGCGCCATTGCCGCAACCGTTCAACGCTCCAGGGCTCGGGGAGTCGTCAAGGGAAAGAGCGGTGGGATCTGCGTCCTTGACTTTTCCCACCGCGGCGAGGATGTAAAAGTGGGCGACGTCATTGTCACCTCAGGCATAGGAGGCTTATTTCCCAAGGGACTTCCCATCGGAGAGGTGACAATGGTGAAAAAGGGAGAATACGGAATATTCCAGGCCGTAGAGCTTCGTCCATACGTCTCAATGTCGCGGCTGGAAGAAGTTCTGGTTCTGGTTCGATAGCGCCATGCTCAACTACCTGAATGCCGTTTTCCTCATTATTGCGGGAATTCTTCTTCAGACCGTCTTTTTTCCCGCATTTTTCATCGATTTATTTCAACCCAACCTTCTGGTTGTCTTTGTCGTCTATCTCGGCTTCAGATCGGGTGCGCGTTTTGGCGCACTTTCGGCATTTCTTCTGGGACTGATCCAGGATTCCCTTAGTGGTATCTATTTCGGCCTCAACGGCTTCTGCTATCTGCTGGTCTTTTTTCTCTTCAGGGAAACCGCCAACCGGTTATATACGGAGAGCCGGATCCTCATGGTTTTGGGGGCGTTTCTGGCGACGGTAATTATTGCATTTGTCCAGCTTCTTCTCCTTCTGGTCTTTTCAGCTTCCAATGGGTTGTATACCTCGCTCATCGGTGCGATCCCGACCCAGGGGCTGGTCAATGCCATAGCATCCGCGGTTGTCTTTTCACTGTTGCCGTGCGCCGGAAAGGGGCGCCACCAATGAGAGATCAGCATGTCGTCAGAGAGTCCAGGGAACCCGCTCGAAGGCTGATAGGCCTTGCCATTGCCGTTTCGGTAATCTTTTTTCTCTTGTTGTTGCGGCTTTGGTATCTCCAGATTGTCAAGATGGAAACCTTCCAGAACCTTTCGGAGAGTAACAGGCTGAGGCTGGTGCCCGTAGCAGCCTCCCGGGGAACCATTATGGACCGGAACGGTGTCATTATGGTGGACAACACTCCATCCTACAGCGTCTCTGTCTTACCACAGGAGGTGACCGACAAGGATGCCACCATAGAAAGGCTTTCGAGGCTTATTGGCGTAAACCAGGCGGAGTTGATTGAAAAATGGGAGAAGAGCAGCAGACGGGGCAGATACCGGCCCATTATCCTTGCTTCCGGCATTACAAGGGACCAGCTTGAGATCCTGGAGGAAAACAGTATGTTCCTGCCCGGGGTCGATGTGGAGATGTATCCGATACGGGAGTACCCCCACGGAATACTTGCTGCGCACCTCCTGGGCCATCTGGGAGAGATGTCGGAACAGGAGATGTCAAGTCCCCGATTCAAGGATTACAATCCGGGCGATTATGTGGGAAAGAGCGGCATTGAGAGAAGCTGGGAGAAGGACCTGCACGGTGTCGATGGTGGAAGGCAGATTGAGGTGGACGCCAGGGGGAGGTTTTTGCGGACTGTCAGCGAAAAGGTCCCCGTTACCGGCAACAGTCTGATCCTGACAGTGGATACGGAGCTCCAGAAGCAGGCGGAAGCTGCCTTTGGCGAGCAGGCCGGCGCCGCCGTTGCGATGGATGTCAATTCAGGGGAAATCCTCGCCTTTGTCAGTAATCCGGGATTTGATCCAGCCCTGTTTGCCGGCAAGCTGTCGTCGCAGCAATGGAAGGCCTACCTGGAGGACAAGCGTCACCCGCTGGAAAACAAGGCGCTCAAAGGCCAGTATCCTCCCGGTTCCACGTTCAAGATAGTAACCGCCATTGCCGGTCTGGAGGAAGGTCTGATCAACGATAACACCACTGTTCATTGCTCCGGTTCGTACAAGTTCGGCAACAGGGCCTTCGGTTGCTGGAACAGGCACGGGCACGGTACCGTTAACCTCAGAAAGGCCCTGCGCGAATCGTGCGATGTGTACTTTTATCGCCTGGGCGAGCGTCTCGGTGTGGACAGGATTGCCAAATACGCGAAAATGCTCGGCCTGGGCGACACCTACGGCATCGGCCTGGATAACGAGAAGGGGGGGCTCATCCCTACCTCGGAGTGGAAAGAAAAGCGTTTCGGCAAGAAATGGCTTGCGGGAGAGACCCTGCCGGTATCCATCGGACAGGGTTATGTCCTGGCTACTCCGGTTCAACTGGCGGTCATGACCGCGACGGTCGCCAACCAGGGGAAGATATACCGGCCTCATCTGGTGAAAAAGGTAGTGAGTCCCGAAGGAAAGGTGCTCCGTGAATATCAGCCCCAAATACTGTCCAGGGCTTCCGTTCACCCTGAAAGCTGGAAGGCGGTTTCCAGGGGGCTGTTCGCGGTCGTCAACGAAAGGGGAGGCACGGGAGGACGCGCCAGACTCTATGAGGTGGCCGTGGCGGGCAAGACGGGCACCTCTCAGGTAGTCAAATTGCGCAAGGGGAAGGGAATACCGTACCAGTTTCGCGATCACGCGTTGTTTGTCGCTTATGCCCCGGTGGAAAAACCGGAGATCGCCGTGGCTGTTGTGATCGAGCATGGAGAACACGGGGGATCGGCCGCCTCGCCCATTGCCGGAAAAATCCTGCGGAAATACTTTGAAGGGAAGGGTGTAATCAAAAAGCCGGTTCCGAAGAACAGCGAAGTTCCGGGCGACTCGGAAGAAGCAGCGAATGATGAAACCGCGGATGAAGCCGCGGAGGAGATGCAGGATGGGAATGATTGACAGAAGGCTGCTAACCAACTTCGACTGGGGGCTTCTCCTGCTGGTTCTTGTTATAGCGGCAATCGGAGTGGTAAACATCTCCAGCGCAACCGCCTCATATGCCTTGGTGGACACTCCCTACCAGCTTCGTCAGATTTACTGGATCCTTATAGGGCTGCTTCTCGTCATGCTGCTTTGCGGCATTGACTACCACATCTTCGCTGATATTTCCTATTGGCTGTACGGGATTGCCATTATGCTCCTGCTTGTAGTGCTCGTCATGGGCAAGAGCTCCATGGGCGCCACCCGCTGGCTGCAATTGGGCTTTATCAGCTTTCAGCCGTCAGAGTTGATGAAAATAGTCATCATCACGGTATTCGCCAGATATTTCACCTCCACGGTTGTATCTCCTGGCGGTATGAAACTGAAAGACCTGTTCTATCCGTTTCTGCTTTTGTCGGTTCCCGTGGTGTTGATCATGAAGCAACCGGACCTGGGAACCGCGATCCTGGTGGTGCTCATCGCATTTTCCATGGTCCTTTTCGTCGGTATCCGTCTCAGGACCGTCTTGACCCTTGCCCTGGCGGCTTTCCCTTCCGTATTTCTCGGGTGGCGCTTTTATCTGAGGGATTATCAGAAGGCGAGGATCCTGAATTTTCTGTCACCCGAACGCGACCCGCTCGGCAGCGGATACCATATTATCCAGAGCAAGATCGCTATAGGTTCGGGAGGCCTTCTGGGAAAGGGCTTTCAGCAGGGCACCCAAACCCAGCTCCGCTTTCTTCCCGAGCAGCACACCGATTTCGCCTTTTCCGTTTTCGCGGAAGAGTGGGGTTTTCTGGGAAGCCTGTTTGTAATAGTCCTCTATCTCTGTCTGGTGTTGTGGGGTCTTAACATCGCCCGGCGATGCAACGATTATTTCGGCAGTCTCATGGCGGTGGGAGTGACGGCCATGCTTGCATGGCATATCATAATCAATATGGGCATGGTGATAGGGCTCTTTCCGGTTGTCGGTGTCCCGCTTCCTCTCTTTTCCTATGGAGGAACATCCATGGTCACGTCCATGATCGGATTCGGGATTCTGCTGAACATCCGTATGCGGCGGTTCATGTTCTGATCAGGGTTTGCATGCAAAGCAAGAACTATCCTCCTAATAGCGGAAGATGACCAGTCCGGTTGAGAGGGAATCCATCCACTCCTTGGAGTTCACGGCGCCGTTTCTGTCCGCGTCAAGCCTTTCAAACAACTTTCTCTTGTTTTTTTCCGCTGCAGCGGTATCGACATTGTTCCCTTGCCGCAAGTCCCGGCTTATAAGGAAATTGTTATTCTCTCCTTTGCTTACCGAGAACTCCCCCTTGAGAAACTCGTCAAGTGTAATCTGCTGATCCTTAACTGCGTCCAGTCGATTAAAAAGGTCGTCCAGCCCTTCCTGGGCAAGTACCGGAGCAGTGAAGAGGAAAAGAAAAAGGCATGCCGGCAACAATCTTTTCATTGATAACCTCCGTCGGAATAATCTGGCATATCCATAATTATTGTGACCACACGCGGCAAAATACCATAAACCAAGAACATGTTAAATCCAAAAACTCCTCGGCCATGCACATCATCAGAAAACCTGTCACGGAGATTTCCGGAAAATCATTCGCAAATATAAAGAATACATGAAGGATAAATAATCTCTAAAGTTGCGGTGGGATCCGCCGAAAAGAAAAAAAGAATTGAGATATCCATACCAGCACGGTGACATACAGCCATTTCATACTAAAGGAGACTGTTGCATGAAGATCAGGACGAAATTGATTTCCGTAAACGTGGGGATTTTGGTCACGGTCA
>CAZFCG010000003.1:0-219 GCA_964517595.1 uncultured Geobacter sp.
TGGTGTTGAGGTTTGCCGTGGGAGGAAAGAATCCGGGGATCAGACCCAGAAGGTTCGAGGTAAGAATAAAAAAGGCAAGGGTCGCGATGAGGGGGAAAAAGGCCCTGCCGCGTTCGCCCATATTGTCGACCACCAGGTTCTCGATCCCGCCGATGCACACCTCCATGAAATTCTGGAGCTTTCCCGGCACCTTGGAGATTCTCGATCTCAGTATCAGAG
>CAZFCG010000003.1:325-75965 GCA_964517595.1 uncultured Geobacter sp.
CACCGGCGGCGTCGGTAAGAGGCTTTGCGCCCTCCGTCAGCGGTGACAGAAGATCCCTGAAGAACTGCAGAAACAGATACGGATGTACCATGGCGCTAACCTCCGTTAAACATTGCCATATAAACTGTTAAGGCGATGATCGTGATTACCGGGATCGAAAGCCCCAGAACCAGACCGAATATGTTTACCTTTATGTACAGGATCAGAAGAGAGACTATTACGGCCAGGATCGCGAGCCGGAGCAGGTACCGGAGTTGGACGAACCTGACCGCCCGGCCACTGGGCAGGCGCATGGCCCGGCCAAGTATCCTGTACAGCCAGTGGCAGTTGGCAGTAGCCAGGATTCCTCCGGCTATGACCCCGGCGGCAAAGGACCTGGACACCAGCAGAAGCCCGAAAACGGCAAGAACCAGCAACAGCAGGGAAGCGCCGCTGAAGATAATGATGAAGATATTATTTTCGTCTATCTTCATCTTGCCCACTGTTCTTGATTTCTCTGCCAATAATTACAAATATGTTGCGGAACCCGGCAGCAATCCCGAAGAACAGGAAGATGAAGAAAAAGACGTTGCCAGTTCCAAACCATTCATCCAGTTTGAGCCCCGCAATGACTCCGAAGGCGATGGCAAGCACCACCGATATGCCCATGCTGGAGACGACACTGAGGGTCTTCAGGAGTCTTCTTTTTTCCTCATCCATGAATCGAACCTTTATATCACAGCAAAACTAAAATTTTCAATCATATTTTTCATAAAACTAAAACACGAAAGGCCTCCCTTGCCGCTTCTATGGTACGATCGATATCCTCGTCGGTGTGGGCCATGGAAACAAAGGCGGTTTCAAACTGGGAAGGCGCCAGGTAGACACCCCGCTCCAGCATGGCGCGGAAGTACCTGGCGAAGGCGGCCGTATCGCACCTGGCGGCGGTGGTCCAGCCGCGGTGAAAAAGGCGCAGAACATGCTTCCTACCCGCGTGGAACGGATGGGCGCGCCTGCGTCCGCGGCGGCCCTCTCTATGCCGGCGGCAAGCCTGGCGGTCTTTTCCTCCAATCCGGCATAGACACCCTCTTCCCGCAACAGGGACAGGGTCGCGAGCCCGGCGGACATGGCCAGGGGATTGCCGGAAAGCGTGCCTGCCTGGTACACGCCACCCGCCGGCGACAGCAGTTGCATGATCTCCCTCCTGCCGCCAAAGGCGCCCACCGGCAGGCCGCCGCCTATGATCTTCCCCAAGGTTGTCAAGTCGGGGGTTACGCCGTACAGCTCCTGCGCCCCTCCGTAGGCTACCCGGAAACCGGTCATCACCTCGTCGAAAATCAGGAGGATTCCCTCACTGTAGCACAGGGAGCGCAGCCCTTCCAGAAATCCCGGTTCCGGCGGAACGGTCCCCATGTTGCCGGCCACCGGCTCGATGATGACGCAGGCGATTTTTCCGGGATTGTCCCCCATCAGGTTACGCACGGACTCCAGGTCGTTGAATTCCGCCACATGGGTATGGCGGGCGAAATCCGCCGGAACTCCCGGAGAATCAGGAACGCCAAAAGTGGCAGCCCCGGATCCAGCCTTCACCAGCAGCGCGTCGGCATGACCATGATAACAGCCGGAGAACTTGATGATCCCATCCCGGCCCGTGGCGGCCCGAGCAAGCCTGATGGCGCTCATGGTGGCCTCAGTGCCGGAGCTGACCATGCGAACCATTTCCATGGAAGGGACCGACTCGGTTACGGCTTGAGCCAGCCGCACCTCCAGTTCGGTGGGAGCGCCGAAGCTGCTCCCCCTGTCCAGAGCCTCGGCCACGGCTTCAACTACCCGCGGATGGCGGTGTCCGGCAATCATCGGTCCCCAGGAACCCACAAAATCTATGTATTCGTTGCCGTCCGCATCCCACATCCTGGAACCGGCGGCTCTCTGGATAAACAGTGGATCTCCGCCCACTGAACGGAATGCGCGCACCGGGCTGTTCACCCCGCCGGGGATGACGCGGGAGGCGGCGGAAAAGAGTGCCAGGGAGCGGTCGTGTTTCATGGTGTGTTCCTAGTGAAGAAGCGGTACGGGAGATCAGTCGGCCAAGAAGTCTTCCGCGTACCGTATGTAATTCCGGGCCGAGCAGCGGATGCGTTCCAGCTCGGCCGGGGTGAGATCACGCTTGTAACGGGCAGGGGCGCCAAGCCAGAGGGTGCGGGGCGGGATTACGGTTCCCTCGGTGACAAGGGCCCGGGCGCCCACCAGGGCCTCCTCCCCCACCACGGCCCTGTCCATGATGACCGCCTGCATGCCGATGAAAGCGCCGTTTTCGATGGTGCAGCCGTGAAGGGTGACACTGTGGGCGATGGTTACGTGGTCGCCGATAACCAGGGGCGCGCCCGGATCAGAGGGATCCTTCCTGTGGGTTACGTGGAGCATGGAGAGGTCCTGGATGTTGGTCCCGCTTCCGATGCGGATGGAGTTTACGTCGCCGCGCACCACCGCGTTGTACCAGACGCAGCTGTGGGCGCCGATCACCACGTCGCCGATGATCACGGCCGTTTCCGCGATGAAGGCGGAGGGATCTATGACGGGACGGATTCCTTTGAACGGGCGGATCATCAGCTCTTCAGTCCCTTGGTACAGCCAGCATCCTGTCAAGGGCGCGCTTGGCCGGAACCCTTATGTCCTCGGGCACGCGCACCTCGGGAGACATGGTGGAAAGTGAGGCCAGCACATCCTCCAGGGAGATGAGTTTCATGTTGGGGCAGATGAGGGCCGGGGATGCCAGGATGAACTCCTTGTCCGGGTTCTCCTTCTTCAGGCGGTAGAGAATGCCGGCCTCGGTCCCGATGATGAACCGCTTTGCCGGGCTCTTTTTGCAGTAGTCGTACATGCCGCTGGTGGAGCAGGCGTGGTCGGCCAGGGCGGTCACCGCCGGGTTGCACTCAGGGTGGCAGATGAAAAGGGCATCGGGGTACTCCGCCTTGAGCCTCGCCGCCTCTTCCGGCCGGAGACGCTCGTGGGTGGGGCAGAAGCCGTCCCAGAAGTGAAACTTCTTTGACGACGATTTCGCCACGAAGCTCCCCAGGTTGCGATCGGGAGCGAAGATTATCTCGCTGTCGGGCAGGGAGTTGACGACACGGCCCGCATTGGCCGAGGTGCAGCATACATCCGAGTGGGCCTTTACCGCGGCGGATGAATTCACGTAGGTGACTACCGGGACTCCGGGAAGGCGAGACTTCATCTCCAGCAGTCCCTCGACGTCAATCATGTCGGCCATGGGGCAACCGGCGTCCAGGCGCGGCAGGAGCACCGTCTTTTCCGGCGAGAGGATGGATGCGGATTCGGCCATGAAATGCACGCCGCAGAACACGATCACATCAGCGTTGGTCTTGGCCGCCTCCATGGAGAGTGCCAGAGAATCTCCGGTTATATCGGCGATTTCCTGCACCTCGTCCCGCATGTAATTATGCGCCAGCAGAACAGCGTTCCTTTTTTTGAGGAGTTCCCTGATTTGTCCCTTGATATCGTCTTGATACATAACGTGTCATTTCCCCGTGACGCCGTTGTGAAAAGCGGCTGAATTTGATGATAAACATGTGGGATAGTAGCTCAATGATCCGGGCCGTGTCAAATTCTTTGCACCACAGCTGAGAGAAACGGTAATTACCGGAAAACCCCTCTAACGCCGCCTTTCTTGACTCGGACAGTCAAAACAAATATTATCGGCCCGGTGGCGAAACAATGGAGACATGGATGCCGCAAACGGCGCCATGGACCTCCCAATCGTCAGGCTCTCACGGAAAGGCGCAAGGTGCGCAAGGAAATTCAAAGGCTCAAATCGAATCGAGGTATACCATGTTCGGCTACGGCATGCCGGAATTGATCATCATCCTGGTGATTGCGCTCATCGTCTTCGGCCCGCAAAAACTCCCGGACCTGGCACGCACCCTAGGCAGAGGGCTTGCGGAATTCAAACGGGCCGCCGATGATTTCAAGCGGAGTATCGAGGAAGAGGCGGAAAGGTCAAAGGATGGTGAGGAGAAACCGGACTTAGAGGTTGCGCACAGGGAAGAACAGGAGTCCGTGGAGGATGGCCCGGGGAAAGAAGAAGAAAAGTATAAAGGCTGAAGGAACGGCGCGGCTAGATTAAAAAAGGCGGATCTCTCCGCCTTTTTTCCGTTTTGCTCGAAAACGCCTATTTCATTTCCGCCAACAGCTCCCTGGCCTTTTTCGCCTCCGCCGAACGTGGATAGTCATCCTGGATCTTCTTCAGAACGTAGCGGGCGCTCTTCACGTCGCCCAGGGCCTTGAAGGAAAGCCCCTGCTTCAGAAGCGCCGACGGCGCCTTGTCCTTCTTCGGATACTGCTTGATCACGTCCTGAAAGGCCAGAATCGCCTGTTCGTATTTCTTTTCACTGTAATAGGTCTCGCCTATCCAATAGCGGGCGTTGGGTGTCAGTTCATGCTTTGGAAAGCGCTCCACGAACCGGGTGAAGAAATCCCGGGCTTTCAGCATGTCCCCCGCCTTGAAGGACACGAGGCCCTCCTGGTAGATCCCCTCCGGTGTCTCGGCCGGCTCCTTCGTCCCGGCGCCGACTCCCGGCCCATGGTCCACCCTTTTTTCCAGTTTTGCGAACCTGTCTTCCAGTGCGGCCAGACGCCTCTCTATCTCTTCTTTTGAAAACGCCTTCTCGTCGGTGCGCTTCTGCACCAGGATCTTCAGATCGTCTATCCTGCCGGACATCTCCTGCATGTCGAGTCGGATGCTCTCCTGGGAAGCCTGGGTATCGGCTATTCCCTTGCGTGCGCCATCGATTTCCTTACGAAAACCATCAAGGGAATGCTGGACTTCCTCGGCGGCGGATTTCCGGACGCCTCCCATTTCCTTTTCCAGTTGCGCCACTCGCCTTCGGGTATCATAAGTATCGCGTTCCACTGAGCGGAAATCGCCCCGGCTTACGCAGCCCGCGGCGCCGCACAGAACAAGGAACAGGATAACAATATTTTGGGTCCGCATGTCTTTATCGTCTCCTCACCAGAGAATCCGGACAACAAAAAAGGAGCCCGCACGGGCTCCTTTTTTAAGAGGTCCGCTCTATTTTACGATGATGAATTCAACCCGGCGGTTCTTAGCCCAGGCGTCCTCATTGTGCCCAGGGTCCGCGGGCTTTTCCTTGCCGTAGCTTATGATGCTGAGGCGATCCGCGGAAACGCCGCGTGTCTTGAGGTAGTTCCGCGCGGCCTTGGCGCGCTTTTCACCGAGTGCGATATTGTATTCGTCCGAACCCCTTTCATCGCAATGCCCTTCCAGGCGAACGCTTTCGGACGCGTTATTCTTCATCCAATCATAATTCTTGTCCAGAAGGTCACGCGCATCCTGCCTGAGAACATAGGAATCGAAATCGAAATAGATGGTGTCAAAAGGACTGATCGTCTCCACGGAGGAGCTCGTTACGGCATCTTCTTTTACTACAGGCTCCTTGGTTACGGGAACAGGCTCCGGAACAACAGGGGCGGTCACTACCGGTTCCTTTTGCGCCAGGGTTTCATCTTCCTTCACCAGTTCCTTCTTCGCACAACCGCCAGCCGTCAGGGCAACACAGCAGAGCATCATGAGGATTCCAACAAGTTTCTTTTTCATTTCTTCCTCCTTTTCAACATACCAATAATAGGGGCCCTGGGCCCCGGTTTAAGCCGAAGTGTTTCGGCGTCTGAATCAGGATAGCATTATACATAAGCAAAAGCTCATGGCAAGTCCCGCGATCCTACCAGCGGGGAGACCAGACAGGGTGAGACTGAGCTCCGCCGCCACGGGAAACCCTGGTCTGACCTGTGCCGTCAGCCCGCATTACATAGATGCCGCCACGGCTTGAGCTGAAGGTGATGAACCGCCCGTCCGGCGACCAGCGTGGACGTTCATTGCTCCCTTCATTGGTGAGCTGCTGGTCGTCACTGCCGTCCGGCGTGATGGAATGAATCTGGAAGCCGCCAGGATGCTGGCGACAGTAGAGGATCCTGTCCCCTTTGGGAGACCAGGAAGGACTCACGTTGTAGCCGCCATTGGAAGTAAGGCGGCGCTGGTTGGAGCCGTCCGCGTTCATGACGAAGATCTGGGGCTTGCCGAGGCGGTCGGACAGGAAGGCAATGCGCCCTCCATCCGGGGACCAGGAAGGAGAGGTGTCGATGGCCCCGTTGCGGGTGAGTCTGTTTATCTGCTTTCCGTCCTTGCTGATGGTATAGATCTCGGCATTGCCGTCCTTGCTCATGGAAAGGGCAATCCTGCCTCCATCAGGAGACCACGCTCCGGTGATATTGCTGCCGGGGTGGGCCGCCAAGCGCGCCTCAGCCGAACTGAACAGATCCCTGCGGTAGAGATCCGGATTTCCCTTCTTATAGGATGTATAAACTATTTCTCTTCCATTGGGAGAAAAATCCGGGCCCAGATTGATGGAACCGTTGGCGGTGATGCGCTGGGCATTGTGGCCGTCGTAGTCCATGAGGAATATCTCCTTGTTTCCGGATCCGCGGGAAACAAATGCAATCTTGCCGGTGAACGGACCTCTCTCCCGGGTTAGGAAAAGGAGAATGTCGTCGGAAAAGGTGTGGGCCATCCTGCGGACATCCTTCCGCTTTCCGGAATACCGCTTGGCCAGTATCTGCCTGCCGTTGGCCACGTCATACAGCCTGAATTCGATGATCGTGCCGTCACCGTTTGCGACATAGGATGATTTGATGAGGAGCTCCACCCCGGCCGCATGCCAGACGGCCATGTCGAATTCCCCCGGCCGGATGCCGGAAGTCCCCTTCGCTGGCGAAGTCTCCAATACGTTGAAACGGCCGGTGAGGGTCATATCGAATCGGAGCGCGTCCACAACATTATTGGAAATATCGGGGTTGCCGCCCCCACCCTGGCTTACGGGCTGGGCCACCGCCAGGGATATCTTCCGATCCGGCGAGGCCGTCACTTCCAGGTAGCCCTCCTGTGCGGCCGGCGAGCCGGCGGCCAGGAGGATGAACGTCAGTATGAATAAAGATAGCTTCATTTCTTTCCCACCCCTTGGGGTTTGAATATGAATCCCTGCTGGAACTCCCTCCGGGTCGGAGGGGGCGGAAAGTTCGGGGCGGCCAGGTCAACCGCCCTCTTCACGGAGTCTTCAAAGACCTTGTCTCCGCTGCTTCGTTCAATTCGATAGCCCGTCAGATGCCCGTTCCTGTCGATGGTAAGCCTGACCACCACCAGAGGGTTCCGTTCACTGGATGTTATGGTCTTGGCAAAGGCGTCACGCAAGCGCGACTGGATATAACTGCCATAGTCGCTTCCCGCCTCCGTACCCGTGCCGCCCGGCATCCCAGATCTTCCCGATCCCTGGCCAGACCCCGTCCCTTGTCCTGCCTTCTTGCGCAAGGCGTCGATGGCGGCTGCGGCATGGCGGCCTTCAACCGTCTTCTCCAGTCTGGCAAGCCGGTCCCGGAACTCCCTGTCGGTTTCCGGCGGCGACGGTTTGATGGTTTTCTTTCGAACAGGTTCGGGTCTGGGTTTCACTTCCTTGCGCGGCGGCGTGGCCGGAGCAACCATCTTTTCCCGTTCCGGGGGGGAAGGGGGAGGTGCGGCAACCGTCCCCGCCTCGGGAGCGGCGTCTTCACCACGGGCAGTGGGTGAGCCGGAACGCGGATTCGCCACCGGAAGATTCACCAGATCCACATAGTAGACCGGGGCCGCGTTCGGCCGAATCGTGTGAAAGGAGTCGATAAAGATGACGGCGGTGAAAAAGGCCGCGTGCAGGAGAAGGGAGCATGCAAGGGATGCCCCCAGTCCCTGTTCTTTCTTCCGTCGGCGTCTCATTTCCCGTGGCCGGGCTCCGTCATCATGCCGAGACGCTCAATCCCGGCGGCCTTGATCTCCGCCATGGTCCTGACCACCTCTCCGTAGGGGACGTCCTTGTCCGCCTTCAGATACACCTCTTTCTTCTCCCGCGACTCGAAGATGGCGGTGAGACGCCCGGACAGATCGGTATGGGACGTTTCACTGGAGTTGATGAAGACGCGGCCGGCGGTGTCCACGGAAACAATGACGGTGTCCTGATCGGCGGAAAGGGCTTTCGCCTGGGTCTTGGGAAGATTGACCTGGACCCCCTGCTGCATCATGGGCGCGGTCACCATGAAGATAACCAGAAGAACCAGCATCACGTCCACGAGGGGGGTGACGTTGATCTGGGACATGGCATTGTCCCTGCCGTTGCGGTTGCCGATTTCCATGATTGCTCCCCTTTATTTACCGGCAAAGTTTCTCTGTACGATGTTCAGATACTCCGTGGAGAAATTGTCCATCTCGGCGATGATGACCTTGATCTTGTGCTGGAAGTGGTTGTAACCCATGACAGCCGGGATAGCGGCCACAAGGCCCACGGCCGTTGCGATGAGCGCCTCGGCGATGCCTGGAGCCACTACGGCCAGGGAGGCGGAACCGGTTTCGCCGATCCCCTTGAAAGCGGTCATGATCCCCCACACCGTGCCGAACAGCCCGATAAATGGGGCGGTGGCGCCGGTGGTGGCAAGGAAGGTCAGATATTTTTCCAGCCTGGTAATCTGCGAGGTAGTGGCCCTGCGCAGGGCGCGGGCGATATTTTCAATCCCTCCCAGTTCCGTGCTGATGACATCGGGGTCCTGCTTTTCCTCCCCCTTCTCCATCAGCTTTTTCAGCTCACTGAATCCCTCGCTGAAGAGCACCGCCAGGGGAGAATCGTCAAACCTGTCCAGTTGCGCGTTGATGGAATCGAAACGCTTGACCTTCCAGAAAAATTCCAGAAACCGTTCCGACTGACTGTTGGCGCGATATACCTGCCAGAATTTGAAGAAAATGATGCCGAGGGAGACTACGGAAAAGAAGCAGAGGATAACCAGAACCCCTTGAACGACCAGACCGGTTACGGCGAAAATACCCACGAAGCGTACCTCCTATATGGCTGAAAAAAATCGTCTAACTGTGAAAAACGGCAGTTGGGGCTACCCGAAGAAAAGCATGGATCACCTCAACCGCCGAATTGAGAATAAAATATGCCCGTATCCTGGCCAAGTCAATACGATTTTTTTTGCGACCCTCCCCTGAACGGCCAGGCATATTTCCCCCTTAGAGCCCATCTTTGACTTGGACATTACCCCGCGGCCTGGGATAGACTGCAAAGGCCATGAAGTTATCCCTCTACATTCACTACCCGTTCTGCATTCGCAAATGCCTTTACTGCGCCTTCAATTCCGTTGCGGGCACCCCATGCACGCCCGATGAGTATGGGGCCGGCCTGCTGAGGGAGATGGAACTGCGGCGCGCGGCCCTGGATTGCATCCCGGCCGCCGTTACCCTCTATTTCGGCGGCGGCACGCCATCCCTGATGCCCCCTTCCCTCACATCCAGGCTGATCGAAACCGCCACCCGCCTCTTCCACCTCGCCCCGGACGCGGAAATCACCATCGAATGCAACCCCGGCGCAATCACCAGGGAACGGCTCTCGGACTTCCGGGCCGCCGGAGTGAACCGTCTCTCCCTTGGCATCCAGTCCTTCAATGACGCGCTGCTGCAAACAATTGGCAGGATACACAGCGGACGGGAGGCGCTGGATGCCTTCCATGACGCGCGCCGCGCCGGTTTCGGCAACGTTGGTATCGACCTCATCCATTCCCTCCCCTCCCAGAACAACGCCATGTGGGAAAAAGACCTGCTCCAGGCGTGCGCACTGCGGCCTGAACACCTGTCCGTATACGGCCTGACCATCGAAGATGGAACCCCCTTCGGCCTGATGGAAAAAGAGGGAAGCCTTCCCCTCCCCGATGAGGATGAATCCGCGGAAATGTACGAAACGGCCTCGGAAGTATTGACCGCCCAAGGCTACGAACAATATGAGATAGCGAATTTCGCCCGCAAGGGCTACCGGTCCGAGCACAATTCGGGTTACTGGAGCAGACGTAACTATCTGGGTTTCGGCGCCGGCGCCCACTCCTTTCTCCGTTTTCCCGGCTACGGGCTGCGCTTCAGCTCGCCGGAGAATTCCCTTGAATACCTGCGCTCCCTGGAACGGGGAAAGCTGCCGGTGACGGAGACCCGGACCCTTTCCCGCAGGGACGCCATGGCGGAGTTCTTCTTCCTCGGCCTCAGGACCGCCAACGGCATCAGTCTGGAACGTTTTTACCGGGAGTTTTCAGCCGGCTTCGACGAGGTCTACGGAGAATCCTGCGCCACTCTCTTTTCAGCCGGCCTTCTGGAAATCCGGAAGGGGCATCTGAGGCTGACAGCCAGGGGGCGCATCCTCTCCAACCAGGTGTTTGTAAGGTTTCTCTAGCCGGTAAAATACCTTGACAAAAACAGGGTCGGTTGCTACTTTTGATGCGGTTAGCACTCTCTCTGAACGAGTGCTAACCATTGCAGGGGGTCCGCCATGAATGAAACGCTTTCAGAACGAAGCAGACAGATCCTCGAAGCCATAATCGACGATTATATCCGGACCGCTGAACCGGTGGGAAGCCGCAGCGTAACGCGGAGACACGGACTTTCCCTGTCCCCGGCGACCGTGCGCAACGTCATGTCCGACCTGGAAGAAATGGGTTATCTCGCTTCTCCCCACACCTCGGCCGGACGCGTCCCCACTGACAAGGCATTCCGTTTGTATGTGGATTCGCTTCTCCAGGTGCGCGACATCGACCCGGATCAGCAGCATGAAATCCGAAACCGCTACCGGGGCAGGAGCCGCGACGTGGCGGAACTGCTGAAAGACACCAGCAGGATACTGTCTTCCATATCCCATTACGTCGGCATTGTCATCGCGCCCCGATTCACCGCCGACGTGTTCCGCCAGATCGAATTCATGCAGCTGTGCGACAGCAGGATCCTGGCGATCCTGGTCTCGGAAAGCGGGGTCGTGCAGAACCGCATCATAGAATCCGACGAAAAGCTGGCCCCCGAAGACCTGATCAGGATGTCCAACTACCTGAACGAGATGCTGAAAGGCCTGACCATATCCGAGGTAAAAAGCCGCATAGTCAAGGAGATGGAAGACGAAAAGGTTCGCTATGACGCGCTTCTCAGCCGCGCCCTGCGCCTGTCTGAACAGACGCTGGACGATCCGTGCGCGGAGGTATTCATCGAGGGGCAGGTGAATATTCTGGAACAGCCGGAATTCGCCGACGTGGAAAAGATGAAGGATATCTTCCGGGCCTTCGAGGAAAAAAGCCAGCTTCTCGCCCTCCTGGATCGCTGCATGGACGCCGAACGGGTGAACATCTTCATCGGCGCGGAAAATTTCCTGAGCCGCATGAACCGCATGAGCGTCATTACCGCCCCTTATGCCAGCGGCCCGAACACCCTGGGCATTCTGGGAGTAATCGGTCCGACGCGCATGGGGTACGACAGGGTTATTCCCATTGTGGATTATACGGCGAGAATCCTCACTGAACTGCTTGGCAGGGAATGAAGAACCGAAAGGAGCAATGTGAACATGAAAAAGAACGACACCGGCATGAACGGTGCGGAACATACCGCTGATATGGAAAATATCGTCAATGACGTATCATCCGGCCAGGATAACGGCGACGCAGCCCCGGAAGAGCGGATCCGTCAACTCCAGGACGCCCTTGCCGCGAAAGAGGCGGAAGCGGCGGCGAACTGGGACAAGTACCTGAGAGAGCGGGCCGATCTGGAAAACTTCCGCCGCCGGGCGCAGAAGGACAAGGAAGACCTCATGAAATACGGCAACGAATGCCTTCTCCTGGAGATCCTCCCGGTCATGGACAACATGGAGCGGGCGCTGTCCCATGCCTCCGAGGAAAGCCTGGCCGCGGTCATCGAAGGGGTCAACCTCACCCGCGCAATGCTTCTCGGTGTCCTGAAAAAATTCGGCGTGGAGCCGGTGGAAACGAAAGGAGCGGCATTCGATCCCGCCTATCACCAGGCCATGTTCCGGATCGAGAGCGCTGATGTAGCCCCCAACACCATTGTCGAGGAATTCCAGAAAGGGTATCTTCTCAACGAGCGCCTGCTGCGGCCGGCCATGGTTTCAGTCGCGGGAGCGCCGAAAGATGCCGACGCATAAAATTTCCACCGCATCCCTTGTTTTTCACTGATGCAGTTACTAGTTTTACGATGCACAGACACCAAAAGGAGGAATACATATATGAGTAAGGTAATAGGAATCGACCTGGGCACTACGAACTCCTGCGTGGCCATCATGGAGGGGGGAGAGCCGGTTGTCATAGCCAACACGGAAGGAAGCCGCACAACGCCGTCCATGGTCGCATTCACGGACAGCGGCGAGAGGCCCGTGGGCCAGCAGGCCAAGCGGCAGGCGGTCACCAACCCGGAAAACACCCTGTTCTCCATCAAACGCCTCATAGGCCGCAAATTCGAAACGGAGGCGGTACAACGCGACATCGCCATCTCACCATTCAAGATCGTCAAGGCCGATAACGGCGACGCATGGGTGGATGTTCGCGGCAAGCAGTATTCGCCGCCCGAGATCTCCGCCATGGTGCTGCAGAAAATGAAAAAGACCGCCGAAGACTATCTGGGCGAGACCGTGACCGACGCGGTCATCACGGTTCCGGCCTACTTTGACGACTCCCAGCGGCAGGCCACCAAGGACGCCGGTAAGATTGCCGGGCTTAACGTACTGCGCATCATCAACGAGCCGACCGCGGCCGCCCTCGCCTACGGCCTGGACAAGAAGAAGGACGAAAAGATCGCCGTGTTCGACCTGGGCGGCGGCACCTTCGACATCTCCATCCTGGAACTGGGAGAAGGCGTATTCGAGGTGAAATCCACCAACGGAGACACCTTCCTGGGCGGCGAGGATTTCGACCAGAAGGTCATCGACTGGATCGCCGACGAATTCAAGAAAGACCAGGGAATCGACCTGCGCTCCGACAAAATGGCCCTGCAGCGCCTCAAGGAAGCGGCCGAAAAGGCCAAGTGCGAGCTCTCCACGTCCCTGGAGACCGATATCAACCTGCCGTTCATCACCGCCGACGCCACCGGCCCGAAACACCTGACCCTGAAGCTTACCAGGGCGAAGCTGGAATCCCTGTGCGCGGATCTCATCGACCGACTGGAAGGCCCCTGCCGGACGGCCCTCAAGGACGCCGGCCTTTCCCCCAGCGAGGTTGACGAGGTTATACTGGTGGGCGGCATGACCCGTATGCCCAGCGTACAGAAGAAGGTGCAGGAGATCTTCGGCAAGGCCCCGAACAGGGGCGTCAACCCGGACGAGGTGGTAGCCATCGGCGCGGCAATCCAGGGCGGCGTGCTCCGCGGCGACGTGAAGGATGTCCTCCTCCTTGACGTTACCCCCCTCTCCCTGGGCATCGAGACCCTGGGTGGTGTAATGACCAAGCTTATCGACAAGAACACCACCATCCCATGCCGGAAGAGCCAGGTTTTCTCCACCGCGGCCGACAACCAGCCCGCGGTGACCATCCACGTCCTTCAGGGTGAGCGCGACATGGCGTCGGACAACAAGACCCTCGGCAACTTCGAGCTGACCGGCATCCCGCCGGCGCCCCGCGGCGTTCCACAGGTCGAGGTTACCTTCGACATCGACGCCAACGGCATCGTCCACGTCTCCGCCAAGGACCTGGGGACCGGCAAGGAGCAGTCCATCCGCATCACCGCTTCCTCGGGTCTCTCCAAGGAAGAGATCGACAAGATGGTGCGCGACGCCGAGGCCCATGCCGCTGGCGACAAGGAGAAGCGCGAAATCATCGAGGCGCGCAACCACGCGGACAGCCTTATCTATTCCACCGAAAAGTCCCTCAAGGAATTCGGCGACAAGATCGACGCCGGAGAAAAGCAGAAGATCGAAAGCGGAGTCGCAGCCCTAAAGAAGGCCATGGAGGGGAACGACCCCGCGGCCATAAAGACCGCTTCCGACGAACTTACCCAGGCATCCCACAAGCTGGCCGAAGCTGTCTATGCCAAGGCCCAGGCATCCGGGGCTGATTCCGGACAACCGGGTGACTCCTCGCAGGCGACGGGCGGCAGTGATGAAAAGGTCGTGGAGGCCGAGTTCGAAGAAGTGAAAGACGACAAAAAATAAGAGAAAACGGCTCGGGACAACAGGCCGCGGCTGAAGGGGAGATAACGTGCTCCCCTTTTGCCGTTTGCCCTGTCCCTTTAGCCGGTGAGGGACGAGAGTGGCGAACGGAGAAAAACGAGATTATTACGAGGTTCTCGAGGTCCACCGGAACGCTTCGGAAACCGAGATTAAAAAGGCCTACCGCAGGCTGGCCATAAAGTATCATCCGGACAAGAATCCGGGAAACAAGGAAGCGGAGGAATACTTCAAGGAGGTATCCGAGGCGTACGAGATCCTGTCAGACCCTCAGAAGCGGGCGCAGTATGACCAGTTCGGCCATGCCGGCCTCGGCGGCGGCGGCGGTTTCAATGCTTCCGGTTTCGGCTTCGGCGCGGGCACGCCCTTCGGAGACATCTTCGGGGATATATTCGGTGACATCTTCGGCGGCGGCCGCCAGCAACGGGGACGGGGACGGCGGGGCGACGACCTTCTCTACAACCTGGAGATCAGCTTCGAGGAGGCCGCCTTCGGAGTCGAATCCCGCATCGAAGTTCCGTACAACAAACGCTGCGGCGCTTGTGGCGGCAGCGGCGCCAAAGCGGGCACCGAACCTAAGGTCTGCCCCACCTGCCGGGGCGCGGGACAGGTGCGTTTCCAGCAGGGTTATTTCAGTGTAAGCAGAACATGCAGTCACTGCAACGGCGAAGGGAGGATCATCGACTCCCCCTGCGCCACATGCAGGGGAACCGGCAGCGTCAGGGACACCAAGACCATGTCGGTCAAGATCCCGGCCGGGGTGGAGACGGGCAACCGCCTGAAACTCTCCGGCGAGGGTGGACAAGGGACCAAGGGAGGAGGCAACGGCGACCTCTATGTTTCCATCACGGTCAAACCCCACCCGGTTTTCAGCAGGGACAACAACGACGTGATCTGCGAGATTCCCATCAGTTTCACCCAGGCCGCGCTGGGCGCCGAAATACCGGTGCCGACCCTGGACGGGAAGATGGAGCTGAAGGTTCCGGAAGGCACCCAGTCGGGGAAGGTCTTCCGTCTGCGCGACAAAGGGATTCCGGTGCTTCAGGGCTACGGACGGGGCGACCAGCTGGTGATCATAAAGGTGGAGACGCCGGTGAACCTGGATAAGAGGCAGCGTGAAATGCTGGAAGAATTCGCCAAGATCAGTGGAGAGGAAGTTCATCCCATGAAGAAGAATTTCTTCGACAAGGTGATGGACCTGTTCAGCTGATGACCCCCGTTTTTCAACCGGAAGTTTTTTCAATAAACAGCAGGCGCGGCCTTTGCCGCGCCTTTGCGCTGCTGTCGGCGGCCGTTTTCCTCCTTGCGGCCGTGTCTCCGGCAAAGGCGTGGGAACGCGGTTCCGCCACGGCGACTCTTCTCAAAAACCGCGAGTACGGCGATACGCTTCTGCGAGGTGTTCGCAATGCGCGCTCCTCCATCCTCGTTTCCTGCTACCTCTTCAAGATAACAGACTTTCCCGGCAATATCCCACGGCGTATCGCCGAGGAGCTTATCGAGGCCCGCCGCCGCGGCGTTGCGGTGACCGTGATCCTGGAGCAGTCTCGGGAAACAGATGACCCCCTGAACAAGGCGAACCGTTCCACCGCGACCCTCCTTTCCCGCAACGACGTCAACGTACGCTTCGACTCCTTCCGCAAGACCACCCATGTCAAGGCTGTTGTCATAGACGACCGCTATGTCTATCTGGGGAGCCACAATCTCACCCACAGCGCCCTGACCCGCAACAATGAACTCTCGGTTCTCCTGGACTCGCCGGAAACGGCACGGGATGTCAGATCCTATCTTGGAGAAATCTGAAGCAAAAAAAGGCGACCCGTAAGGATCGCCCCATGTGTTTTGCCATTAGCCGGACATCCTATCCAAGAACCGCTTTTTTGAAATCCTCGATGCCCATCTGCTCCACGATGCGGCACAGGCGCTCCTTCTTTCCGCACCCCTTGTAGAAGGTGATGATCCTGTCGATGATGGCCAGGACTTCATCGTCCGTCGCTATTTCTTCCACCAGGACATCGGCGATACGCGGTCTCATGCCCGAGTTGCCTCCAACCAGTATCTTCCACCCCTTGGGGGTCCCCATGACGCCGATATCCTTCACCCATACCTCGGAACAGGAAAGCATGCAGCCGGAAACCCCCATCTTCATCTTGTTGGGGAGTTGCATGGCATGGTAGATAGCATCTATCTTCAGGCCAAGGCCCACGGAATCCATGACTCCCCGCTTGCAGAATGCGGTTCCGGGGCATATTTTAACGCTCCGAACGCAGAGTCCTATGGCCGCGCCCGGAGTCTGCTGGAGGTCGGCCCAGATAGCGTCCAGGTCCTCTTCCCTCACGCCGACCATGGCGATACGCTGGGCCGAGGTAAGCTTCAGCGCCTGCACCTTGTATTTATCGGCTGCGTCGCAGATCTTGCGCAGGGTCGCTGTATCCGTGATGCCGCCCGGAATGTGGGGAGCTATGGCATAGGTCTCCTTGTCCCGCTGCAGGATCGCGCCCTTTTCGAGAATATCCTTTTTCATGATTCCCTCCATCTATCTATTTTTTTAAGTGAAGATAAATTTGTAGCATAGTTTTCCCGCAAAAGGAAGGCGTGCGGCGCACGAAGGAAGCGGCGATCCTTGTGATCACTCAATCCAAGTGCAGACACGACGTTTATCCCTACGAATGTTCAGCCCTTTCCATATCGTCCCTGATGTATCGGGTGCACAGAAAACAGAATCCGGCCGCGGCGGCGATGGCGGCGGGTGTCGTCAGCAACGCGGCGCGCAACCCCCACAGGTCGGAAAACCATCCCAGAAGAGTAGGTGAAATGGCGTCACCCAGGGCATGGATAAAGAAGATGTTGATGGCGAAGGCCATGGCGCGGCGGTCGGCCGGACTTACGTTGACGATTACCGTATTGAGGGGGCCGGTATTGAAGAAGAGGAAGAACTCGGCGAAAAAGGTCGCTGCCAGGCACCCGGTAAGGGTCTGGGAGGCAATGGCGAATACGGTGATGGGAATTCCCATGAGAAAGCCCCAACCGGAGACCAGCAGATAGCCCTTGGGGCTCTTTCGCTGGAGACGATCACCCAGCCACCCCCCGGAAAGGGTGCCGGCAATCCCGGCCAGCACCGTCACCCCGCCGAAGTACATGTTTCCCCTGGCCACATCGAGACCATGGATGCGATAGAGGAAGGTTGGCATCCACTGGGCCAGCCCACCTATGGCAAAGGTCATGGAGGTCATGGCGAGGGTGTTGCAAATGAACGACCTGTTTTTCAGAAAGATGCCGTATGCGGCAAGGGAAGGTTTGGGTACGGGCCGCCGTTGTTCGGGCGCGACCATCTCCTTCGGATCCCGCAGGAACCAGACCGCGACGGCTAACAGCAGTCCCGGCGCCCCCACCATGAGAAAGGCGGCCTTCCAGCCGAAATGGAATCCGAGAATCCCGCCCAGCAGGTAGCCGATGGCGCTTCCCACGGGGATGGCGAGGTAGAAATAGGAAAGCACCCTCCCCCGCCGCTCCTTGCTGAAAAAGTCGGAGATGAGCCCGGGAGAGACCGTGCCGAAGCTGGCCTCTCCGATTCCCACCACCGTCCGGGCCGCCAGCAGCGACCGGTAGCCGGGCGCTATGCCCGACAGGGCGGTTGCCAGGCTCCAGACCGCGATGCCGCAGGAGGCGAGCCTGACGCGGCTCCCCCGGTCGCCGATCCACCCCAGCAGGGGCGCCGAACACATGTAGCAGATCATGAAGGCGCTCCCCAGGAACCCGAGGGCGGTGTCCGAGAGACTGAAGTCGGACTTGATGAGGGGAAAGACCGCATACAGGACCTGGCGGTCGATGTAGTTGATGAGATTCACGGCCAGGAGCAGGGCCAGGGCGTAGCGGGCGTACTTCGGTGAACTGGTGGAGTCGGTCATGGTCTTTCCATATTCTCGGGTTATATTTCCTCGATTGTAAAGGATTGGCGCATCCGATTGAGTGTATTCAAAAGATCGACGGGAAGCAAAACAAAACTATCGTTCCCCACAGGAGCAGCATCAGCGCCATGGCGCCGTACATGAGCCGGATCGCTCCCCGGTAGGACGAAATGGACAGGTCACGCCGCGGGTCGCCGATGGTGGGCTTCTCCACCGGCTTGCCGAAATAGCGGTTGGTCCCTCCGAGCCTGACGCCCAGAGCCCCGGCGGCCGCAGCCTCCGGCACGCCGCTGTTGGGGGAGGAGTGATTGCGGCCGTCCCGGAGCATGAGCCGAAAGGCCTCTTTTCCCGAGAGACCGACCAGCGGCGCAACGGCGGCCATCAGCAGGCCGGTGATGCGCGCCGGGAGCCAGTTGGCCAGGTCGTCGAAGCTGGCCGAGGCACGGCCAAAGCGGAGGTAGCGCTCGTTTTTGTACCCCACCATGGAGTCCAGGGTGTTCACCGCCTTGTAGGCAAGGCCCAGGGCCGGACCACCGAGCATCAGGTAGAACAGGGGGGCGATGACCCCGTCCGAGGTGTTCTCCGCCACCGTCTCCACCAGGGCGCGCCAGATTTCCGTTTCGGTGAGGCCGTCGGTGTCCCTCCCCACGATGCGGGACAGGTATGCACGCGCCCCCTCCAGATCACCGGCGGCCAGCCGATCGGCCACCAGCTTCGACTCCTGGTGCAGGGAACGGGCTGCAAGGCAGGTCCAAGAGAGCCAGACGGAAACCGCAAGACCGATGTAGGGGCGTATGGCGTACGCCCCCTTGAGCAGCAGGAGTGCCGCAAGGCATGTCGTACCCACCACCAGGACGAGGAGCAGCACCCCGCCCGCCTGTTCGTTCCGGACCAGACGTCGCAGCATCTTTTCCAATGCAGAGATCAGCCGGCCGATCCCGACCACCGGGTGGGGCAGCCGGCGCGGGTCGCCCAGGAGCAGGTCCAGGAGCACGGCGGTAATCAGGATGTGAGAGGTTATGGGATTCAACAATTTATCCGAACCAGGTTATGTATTTGTGTCCGACATACCCTGTCGATTGTTGCGCGTATTTTGGCTACCATCTTCTCCTTCAAACGCCTCGCTTCTTCTACTGCACTGGGGGCTTCTTCAAGGTCGGCGACAATTTCTTGCTGAATTTCAATAGGGGAGGAAGGCAGTCTGATGGTAAAAGGCGTTTCTCTGTTTGTCATTTCAGATCACCTATTCTTTGGATCAAGTCATCATAAACACCTGCAATATTGTGCATTACCTCATCATTAGTATAACGGACTACGGTCAGTCCCAACGCCTCAAGTATCTTCGTGCGTTCGACATCATATTCTACTGTTTCAGCGTGGCTTTCCCCATCTATTTCTATGACGAGGCGTAGTTTGGAGCAGTAGAAATCAACGATGTAGCCGCCGAGCGGCTTTTGGCGGAGAAATTTGTATTCGGCGAACTGCCGCAGGCGAAGGACACCGGTCCAGATTTTCCTTTCGGCAGGAGTGGGTTTTTTGCGGTTCTTCCGGGCAAGGTTGGTGAGGTCTTTGTTGTAAGGGAGAAAGGCGAATTCAGGGGCAGATTCCTCAGTCGTCGCTGCCGAAGGCAAACCCCTCCCCCGCCTCCCCTTATCAGGGGAGGAGCTTTTAAAACTTCCCCCCTGATAAGGGGGGACTGAGGGGGGTTGCTTCTTGCTCATGTATTTGCCTCGATGTAGGCCATGGCCTCCTTTTCGTCCTGCTCAATGGCGATCTCCACGGCTCGTTTGACAACATCCAGCAGAGCAGCGAATCGCACTTTAAGTGCCAGAGAAACGATGATTTTTTCCCTGATTTGCTGCTGTATTTCCGATGCAACAAACGGGATAAGGAACTGGGCGATGTCCTTGGGGTAAAGTTCGGCCTGCGCACTACCAGCGCACAACTTATCGGTTTGCATCCGGCCGATAAAGATTTATTTATCAAAAAACCAAGGAAGGCGCTATGAGAAACAATGAAATTGGCGGGTTATTGATGGACGTAAGAACAGAATCCGAAATCAACCGGTGATTCCGCAGATCCGCAGCAGCCTCTCCATATCCAGGTGCCGTTCCAGGTGCTCCACCAGCAGATCGAAGGGGTCTTCGGTTTCGTGGTTGTTGGAATTTGTCGGCAAGCCCTTTTCCCTTCGAATCCGGTTCAGGAACGCTGTCCGGAAGCCATGGTTGTCGAAGATACCGTGCAGGTAGACGCCGAACACCCGACTGTCAGCGGAAACCGCGCCGTCGGGTATCGCCACATCACTGCCGGAACGGCGCACCAACTGGGCGAAGGGTTTTGCGCCGGGGCCGAGAGCCGTCTCTCCCATGTGGATCTCGTATCCCGAAACCGTGCCGGCGCATCCCGGCGCAACCAGGGCCGCGGCCGGCAGCAGCCGCGCCTCGGCCTGGTGGGTCTCCTTTTCGGTGAGCAGGACCGTTTCCAAATCCAGCAGTCCCAGACCTTCGGCCTCCGTGACGGCGGATTCGACGCCATGCGGGTCTCGTACCCAACTCCCCAGCATCTGGTAGCCGCCGCAGATGCCGACCACGGGACCCGGAAATTCCCGTACCGCCTGAAAAAACCCCTGTTTCGCAAGAAACGCCAGGTCCCCGATGGTGGATTTGCTCCCCGGCAGGATGAGAATGTCGAGTCCGCCGATCTCGCCCGGTTCCCGGACATATATTAGATCGACATCCGACTCGCTTTCCAGGGCATCGAAATCGGTATAGTTGGAGATGCGCGGAAATCTCACCACGCCGATCCTGATTTTTCCTTCCTTGCTCCTTGGTCCCCGTTCCCCGCTCCTTCGCTTCTCCAGCGCCACGCTGTCCTCTTCCGGAATCCGGAAATGGGTGAAGTACGGCACCACCCCCAGCACCGGAACGCCGGTCCGCTGTTCCACGAATTCTATTCCGGGCGCTAGCAGTGACGGGTCGCCGCGGAACTTGTTGATGATCACCCCTTTGACCCGTTCCCTTTCCCCCGGTTCCAGCAGTTCCAGGGTCCCCACGATCTGGGCGAAGACCCCGCCCCGGTCGATGTCGGCTACCAGGATGCAGGGGCAGTCCGCCATCTCGGCGATGCGCAGATTGGCGATGTCGTGGGACTTCAGGTTGATCTCGGCGATGCTCCCGGCCCCTTCGATGACGATGAAATCATGGGCGCTTCGCAGTCTCCCGAAGCTCTCCTCCACCTTGCGGAACGCCTCGGGCTTGAAGGCGTTATACTCCTTCACCGACATGTTCCCCACCACCTTGCCCTGCACGATCACCTGGCTGCCCGTGTCGGAGTTGGGCTTGAGGAGCACCGGGTTCATGTCGGTGTGGGGCTGGATGCGGCAGGCCTGGGCCTGAACGGCTTGGGCGCGTCCGATCTCGCCCCCTTCCGGGGTGGCGAAGGAATTGAGGGCCATGTTCTGGGATTTGAACGGCGCGACCCGGATGCCCCGGTTTCTGAGGATGCGGCAGAAACCGGCGTTGAGGACGGACTTTCCCACATCAGACGCGGTGCCGACGAACATCACGGCGCTGGGAGTTTCAGGGGGGGAAGGTTTTCCCGGTTTTCCTTCAGCCTTCAGCCTTCTGCCTTCAGCCTTGGTTTTATACCCCCTCGGCGTCACCATCCGTCCGTGCCCGTCCATGTAGGTCGCGGAATTGCCGACAATGACAATGGAAAACATGTCGATGCGGGACAGGGGGATTTTGGCCAGGGTGGAGAGGATCTTTTCCTCTCCTTCGCGGCAGGCGTTGCGCACGATGCCGACCGGGGTGTCCGGCGCGCGGGATTGAAGCATGATCTCCACCGCCCGCTCCACGTGGCGGGTTCTGCCCTTGCTGCGGGGATTATACAAGGCAATCACGAAGTCGGCGGCGGCGGCGGCCTCCAACCGCTTTTCGATCAGGTCCCATGGCGTGAGGAGGTCGGAGAGCGATACCACGGCGAAGTCGTGCATGAGCGGAGCGCCCAGGACCGATGCCGCGGCCTGCACCGCGGACACGCCGGGTACGGTGACCACCTCGATGCAGTCCGGGGGCGACAGCTCCAGCACCAGCCCCGCCATGCCGTAGATCCCGGAATCGCCGCTGGAAACGAGCGCCACGGTTCGGCCTTCGCCGGCGCGGCGGATGGCCTCGCGGCAGCGCTCCACCTCTTTCATCATGCCGGAGGAAACGACTTCCTTTCCACCGAGGAGAGGTTCTATGAGGTGGAGGTAGGTCTTGTAGCCCACCACGGTATCCGCGGACTCGATGGCCTCGCGGGCCTGGTACGTCATGTGGTTCAGGTCGCCGGGACCGATTCCCACGATATAAAGTCTGGACATAAAATCAGTGCGATCCTTAAGGAATTTCCGCTACCGCCAACGTAACGTTCCCGCTCTTCACTTTTTTCAGAATCAGATTGCCATTTCCGGAGGCAAGCAGGGCCGCCGGTTCCGCCACTCCGCTGGCGCCGATGGCGTCCAGGGCGTGTTGCGAGGGGGGAGTCGGCGTCCGGATGGCGTTCAACTCGCTGCTTTCGTAGAATACGACAGGGAGGGCGAACTTTTCCGCCACCGCCAGAAGCCCCGGCTCGTCCTGTTTTGCCGTTGCCGTGGCAATGGAGCGGACGCTCTTAATGGAGAGAGACAGGCGCTTCAGATTGGCAAGAATGATCTCTTCGATCTCTTCCTCGGAGGTAGCTCTGTTGCAGCCAACTCCAAGAATCAGATTACGCGGGTGGAGCACGAGAAGGCGCGGCGATTTAACCTGGGCCGATAGATCTCGGCTGGTGACGAAGAGAAACCCCTGTGCGCCGCTTCGGAGCGCGGCCTGAAAATCGGAATGGAAGGTCAGCCTGCCCCGTCCGCGGAAGGCATGCTCCACCTGCCCGGTGGGGTCAACGACGGCGATCTCCGCATCCTCCAGCAGGAGGGAGTTCAGGACCTTGACCCGGGAAAGGTCGTCGATGGCCCATCCCTGCTCCCTGGCGATGCTGTCGAAGGAGGGGAGGCCGTTGGCGTCGGTTGCGGTTGTAATGACGGGAATGGCGCCGGTGCGGCGGGCGCACTCCACCGCCAACTGGTTGGCCCCGCCCAGATGTCCGGAGAGAAGCGATACGGCAAACTTCCCGGCATCGTCCATGACCACCACTGCCGGGTCCCGATCCTTCCCTTCCAGGTGAGGGGCTATCATCCGCACCACGATTCCCGTGGCCATGATGCAGATCAGGCCGTCCGCCTCGCACCAGATCCTGGCCATGAGTTCTTTCAGGGATTCCGGGAAAAACGTGGCCGGGCCGCTGACGTGGTCGCCCAGCTTCGGCGGGATGTAGAGTCCGGAACCGGGCAGCTCTTCGGAGAGCCGTGCGCCAAGCCGCGCGCCGTTGGATGTTATGGCAATGATGGCGATTTTCATGATGCCTGTCGGCATATCAGGCCACGATACCCTTCCGGCAACCGTGGGTGAATTCCCCATCGTACAGGCGCGATTTCGCCTTCAACCCCTCCCGGCGCGCCTTCAGCACCTCGCCCACCAGGATGAGCGCCTGCTTTTCTATACCGGCGTTTTTCGCCAGGAGGGCGATATCCTCCAGGGTCCCCTCGATAATCCGCTCGTCTGGCCAGGAGGCGCGGAAGACCACAGCCGCCGGCGTTTCGGGTGTGTATGCCCCTTCCAGCAGTTCCGCCACTACCCGCTCGATCATGGCAGCGGACAGGTAGATGACGAGGGTAGCGCCGGTCCTTGCGATTTCGCGGAGGGATTCCCGCTCCGGTGTCGGCGTCCTTCCGGCCAGCCGGGTGATGATCACCGTCTGGGAGACCTCCGGCAGGGTCAGTTCCTGTTTCAGCGCTGCGGCAGCGGCGCAGGCGCTGGTCACCCCCGGCACGACCTCGTAGCCTATGCCGAGCCGGTCCAGTTCGAGCATCTGCTCCTGGATCGCGCCATAGATGGAGGGGTCGCCGGTATGGAGACGGGCCACCTTCCTGTCGGCAAGCACGGCTTCCGCAATCACCGAGGTTGTCTCCTCCAGGGTCATGGAGGAAGAATCATAGACCTCGGCTACCGGGGCATGGACTCGCACCAGCTCCCGATCCACCAGGCTCCCGGCGTAGATCACCACGTCCGCCTCGCCGAGGAGCCGGGCGCCCTTTACGGTGATCAGTTCCGGGTCGCCGGGACCTGCGCCGATGAAATGGACCTTCGACACAAAAACCTCCTACTTCTTAACGATCAGCAGCGACAGATAATCCAGCTTCCTGCCGACCAGCGACTCCAGGTCATGGACCACCTTCTCCCCGTCCGTGCCGGCCCTGCTGACGAAAGCGCACCGGTCTTCCAGCCCCAGCTCTTTGAGTATCGTGTACATGCGGTCGAAGGCGCGGTTGACCTTCATGAGCACCACGGTGTCGAAATCCAGGAGAGTCTGGCGCAGCTTTTCCTCCTCGAAGGTGGCGGGAAGCACCGCCATCCGCTCCGATGCCATGGCCAGCGGAATCCCGCAGGCAACCGCCGCCGCGGTGATGCTGGAGACACCGGGCACGACCTCGATGGGTATGTCAGGATAGCGTTCGCGGAAAATTCGGTACAGGTAGAGGAAGGTGGAGTAGAGAAACGGATCACCGATGGTGATGAAGGCCACGTCCTTCCCCTGGCGGATATGGCTCAGGACCGTCGAGGCCGCCTCTTCCCAGAATTCGCCCAGCCCATCCTGGTCCTTTTTCATGGGAAAGACCTGGACTATGATCTGCTGCCTGGCGCGGTCAAGGAACGGCTCAATGATGGACAGGGCATGGCTGGTATCGCCGGCGCCCGCGACCGGAGCGCAGATAACTGGAACGGCGCGGAGGATGCGTTCGGCCTTGCGGGTCAGGAGTTCGGGGTCGCCGGGACCGACGCCGACGGCATACAGACGCGCCACTAGTCCTCTCCCCGCCGGGCGGATATCACATATACCGGGTTGTGGGCCTCGAAGATCTTGTATTCGGTAAGGGCCATGGTCTTGGATACGTTGACGCAGCTGACTTCCACGGTGTAGCCGTGGTCTTCGAGCCATTCCCCCGCTTTGGTGAGGGTGTCCAGTGTCACGGCGTTGAGGACGATGATGCCGTCAGGCTTCAGGCGGCGGTCAACGGCGTCGATGATATCCTCCAGCATGCCTCCGGAGCCGCCGATGAAGACCCGGTCCGGATTGGGCAGCTCGTCGATCCCTTCGGGCACGTAGGCCTCGACCAGGAGCACGTTTTTCGAGGAGAATTTCTTCAGGTTCTCCTTTATGAAGGACAGGTACTGGGGGTTCTTTTCCAGGGCGAATACCTTGCCGTTGGGCATGAGGTTTCCCGCCTCGATGGCCACCGAGCCGCTCCCGGCGCCGATATCCCACATCACCAGGTCATTCTGAAGCTGGAGCTTGGCCAGGGTCACGGCGCGGATCTCCTGCTTGGTGATGAGCTTGCGGGCGGTGGCGTATTCGTCGTCGGCAATGCCCATGATGGGGAAGTTCTCCAGGGTCGGCTCCCATGCCTTTATGAGGATGAGGAGATTGAGGGGCGAGGCCTTCATCTCAGCCAGTCCCCGCACATCGGTGCGGGTGAACTTCTCCGTGGGGAGACCCAGGTCCTCGCAGAGGTGGACATCATATCCCTCCGCCCCCCTCTGGATCAGTTCCCGGGCTATGACCGCGGGCGAATTCACCTCGTCGGTGAGGACCGCGGCCTTGTCCGCCGCTATGATGCGGTCCACGGCCCCCTTCAGGCCGCGGCCGTGGACGGAAAGAAATATGGCGTCATCCCACGGTTCCTTGATGCGCGCGAAGGCATACTGGACGCTGGTGACATTGGGGAAGATCTCGATGCGTTCCTTGGAGAGGTTGCGAAAAAGAAAGCGGGCAATGCCGAAGAAGTTGGGGTCGCCGGAGCTGAGCACCACCACCTGTTTTTCGGTGGTCTTCAGAAAATCCAGCATTATGGAGAGATCACCATAGGTCTGTTTCTCTCCCTTGAATTCCGGGAAAATGTCCAGAAGCCGCTGATGGCCGATGAGGAGTTCCGCGGAATTTATTACCTCCAGTGCCTTGGCCCCGAACCCTTCCCATCCTTCAATGCCCGCCCCTACCAGATATATTTTGTGTTGCGGCATGATTTCTTCCTCCCCCCTCTTTTCACGAGACTCAGCGCTTCATAATTTAGGCTGATTCTACCGGAAATATACCATTTCACCACTGTAACCGGCCAGAAAAACCTGGATGCCCAGACCGGGCGCGATGCCGGCCGCAAAAAGGGCCGCCCTGTCCCGAACCAGTGAAAGAAGGACGGAATCGCCTCCCGCTGCTTGAAAGATTTCACGGGCCGTGGCCGCGCCCACAATGAGGGACGAAAGGCGCGATGCATGGGGCGAATCCGCCAGCCAGGCGGCAAGGTTTCGCAGGTCGAGCCTGGATGACGAGGCATGGGTTTGCTCGTGACCGCAGGCGATCTTCAGCAGCTTGGCGAACTGGGCTGAGAGAACCACCTTTTCCACCCCCTTTTGCCTGCATGCCCGCAGGGTATGACCCACGTAATCCCCCATCATGATATAGGCCTCGTCGGGAAGGCGGTCAATTCCGTTCATGGAACAGCCACGGGACGCCCCCGGGAGGGGCGCGGATAAGAAACGCCGTGCCGCCGTTTCGCTGGTTCTGCCCGTGGAGAGGACCAGTGTCGAACATTTGCAGGCCAGTGCCACATCGATGGAGGCGTCAATAGTATCGGTCCAGGCCTGACTTGAAACAGGCTTCACGATACCGGTTGTGCCGAGGATGGAAAGACCGCCCACAATACCGAGTCGGGCGTTGAGGGTCTTCTTAGCCAGTTCATCTCCATTGGGGATGCTGATGGTAATTTGCGGTATGACCGGGGAGCAGCATTCGCCGAAGACCGGGCAATTGAGGGAGAGAACCTCGATGACCGCCGTTGTTATCATCCTCAGCGGTACGGGGTTGATGGCCGCTTCTCCCACCTGCGCCGCCAGGCCGGGCCTGGTTACCCTGCCGATGCCATGTCCGCCGCGGATTACAATGGCGTTTCTTCCTCTGGCATCAACCAGTTCCGCCTCCGCGTGGATTTCCGCGCCGTGGGTTACGTCAGGATCGTCACCCGCATCCTTGACCACGTAGCAATGGGCGGAGTTCCGGGTAAAAGACTGCCCGTGGATACGGAAACGGGCTGCATCCCCACCGGGAAGGATGATCTCCACCTCATCCACCAGGCGCTGATCCCTCAGCATAAGGACCGCCCCCCTGGCGGCGGCCGCGGCGCAGGCGCCGGTGGTGTATCCGTGCCTGAGGCCTTTACGTTTCATGGGCTTCACCAGCCAGGAGCAGCAGGGCGTTCATGGCCGCCGCCGCAACGCTCGAGCCGCCTTTTCTGCCACGGTTCGTTATGAACGGGATGCCATATGCGGGAGCTTCCTCCAGGAGCGCATCCTTGCTTTCCTCGGCGCCCACGAAGCCCACCGGAAGCGCTACGACCAGGTCAGGCCGCAGGTTTTCCTCGCGCGTGAGACGAAGGAGTTCGAACAGGGCCGTAGGGGCATTGCCGATGACAAACAGCCCGTTTCCTCCGTCGCCGGCCGCCTTGCGCATGGCCATGATGGAACGGGTGACTCCCGCGCGGGCCGCCTCAGCCGCCACATCCGGATCAGCCACATGGCAGGAGGCCCGGATGGCGAAACGCTCCAGCAGACGCCTGTTGATCCCGGCCAGGGCCATGGCGGTATCCGTGACGATTCCCTTGCCCAGGCGCAGGGCGGCGATTCCCCTCTCCACCGCCCCCTCGGATATCACCATGGAACAGGCATAGTCGAAATCAGCGCTGGCGTGGATGACCCGGCGCACGACGGGCCACTGGAGGATCGGCCAGGAATGGGCGCCCGCCTCTCTGTCAATGATGCGGAACGATTCCGCTTCGATCTCTTCCGGGCGCAGGCGGACCGGCATCAACGCCACCCCTTTTCGCCAAAGGCCTCCTCGATGCGGTCGATGACCAGTTTCGCCAGCCTTTTGTGTACACCCAGGTGCCCGGCCATGGCCATCTCCACGCCGGGATGACGCAGGCGCGCCTCTTCCATCTCTCTGGGCAGGTCTTCCCTCACATGGGCGCCCAGATAGAGGAAATAGGGAACCAGGAGAATGCGTCCGGCGCCCCTGGCCACGCAGGCGTCGATCCCCTGCTGGATATTGGGGGCATGGTTCTCGCGAAACGACACCTCGACGATGTCGTAACCGGCGAAATCCCTGACCATCTTCGCGATTTCATGCACGGCGTCGTTGGCCTCGGAAACGCGGCTGCCGTGGGCCATGAGGAGGATTGCGGTTTTCATGACAACTCCTTTAACTATTTGATGTTGGTCTTCTTCATGATCTCCCGCCGCGCCTCTCCGATGGTGAGGGGAACGCGGCCAAAGGGGATTCCGTCCTCGTGCTTCAACCGATACATCAGTTCAGCGATGTGAGGCAACCTCAATTTGACGTTCTCCATCTCGTCCGGAGCGGTCAGGACCTCCTCAGGGGTCCCGCCCCGGACGAAACCGCCCCTGCTCAGAATATGGAGGCGGTGCAGGAACAACGGAACCAGGTCCACGGCATGGGTTGCCATGACTATGGTTACGCCGTTTTCCCGATTGAGACGGGTGAGCAGCCGCATCATCCGGTACTCGCCCATGGGATCCAGCCCGGCGGTGGGTTCGTCCAGCAGGAGTATCTCGTGGCCCATGGCCAGGAGTCCGGCGATACAGACCCGCTTCTTCTGGCCGAAGCTGAGGGCATGGATGGATTTTCCGGCATATTCATCCATATCCACGTCCCGCAGGGCCGCCCGGACACGCTCCTCCACCTCCATCTCGCCAAAGCCCATGTTGCGCGGGCCGAAGGCCGTGTCCTCAAAGACCGTATGGGCGAAGAGCTGGTCGTCCGGATTCTGGAAGACCAGACCCATCTTGCGGTAGATCTGGGTCGGGGAGAGCGAGCGGATATCCTCGCCGTCCAGGAGCACACTGCCCCTGTAATCCTTCACGATTCCGTCCATGACCTTCAGCAGGGTGGTCTTGCCCGAACCGTTTGCGCCCAGTATGCCGGTAAACTCGCCCCGTCCCACATCAATCCGGATGCCCGACAGGGCCCTCGTGCCGTCCGGGTAGGAAAAATTGTCGATATTTACCGAGAGTCGAACCGGTTCCATAACACCCTTCAGATTTCAACCATATTCGGCATCTGGAGTCATCCTTCGTTCTCTGCGGACAACTCCAGCCGCCGTTTTGAGGTTCACATGCTCCACAAAAGCCCCATGGAAAGGATGAACGCCAGCGAAGCCGCCACCTCCGCCCCGCGGAACGGTCTGTGGCGCAGCATGGGCAGTGAGCCGTCGTATCCCCGCTGCACCATGGCGTTTGTCACATTGCGGCTGTTGTCGAAGGCCTTGATGACAAGGGTTCCGGCCAGGACTCCGAAGGAGCGCATCCCCCGGCGGCAACCGCAGTACCCGAGACGGTTCTTCTGCGCCCCGTAGATTACCCTGGCGTCGTCGAAGATAAGGAACAGGTAGCGCCACGCAAACAGGGCAATCTCAATAAAACTGCGGGGGATCCTCATCCATGACAAGGCAGCCATGAGATGGGTAAAGGGCGTGGCGCACGCAAGGGCGTTCATCACCGCCACCGCGCCGGCAATGCGGGAAGCCAGAAGCAGGCCTTCTTGAAGACCGTCGCGGTAACCGGTGATATCCATCCCGAGGACGGTAAAGGAAAAGAGCGGCGCTTGCCCGGCGAAGAAGAGCTTGAGCAGCACGAGCATTGTCATGATGAAAAGCGGTTCGGCGAAGCGGAGGGCAAGGGATCGCGTGCGTATCCCGGTCATCAGGCACATGAGGATGCAGAGGGCGGCGGTCGCCAGGGGAAAGGCGAAACCCTTGCAGCTTGTCACCATCACCAGGAGGCCCATGGCGCACAGGAGCTTTACGCGGGGGTCGATGCGGGAAAAGATAGCGCCGTCCGCGCATGTATGGATCAGGTGGCTCATAAAACGTCGGGCCTTTCCGTTATCTGTATATCGTGTTGTCGAGCTTCCGCCGCATCATATCTTCCGTCCCCTTCCGTTTTCCCGTCCGCCTGCTTTCCCCTCCAGGAGCATGCGCCAGTAATAGCCGGCCGCGAAGCCGCCGGCGGTTCCCGCCAGCAGGAAAGCAAACAGGAGCAGGTCGCCCTGGTCGGTGTTAATGAGCGGTTCGCGGGACTCGCGGCCATGTTCCCGGGCGAATTTCTCCACGACCGTTTCGTCCACTCCGGGCCATGGTTCGGCCCCGGGAGCGATGGCTGGGCAAAAGGAAAAAGACACCAGGCTCAAGGCGACAATGAAAATCCAGTGTGAACATGCTGAGGTCTTAAGGATGTTCCTCGCGCCTGATTTTTTATCCATTCGCCTTAACCTCCCCCGCCTTGATGACCCGCATCGCAACCAGTATATCCGGTCTTTTGCGATAGAGAAGCAGAACCATGCCCGCGGTCATGGCGCCCTCCAGGAGCCCGAGGGGAAGCTGGGTCGGCACAAAGGCCAGCAGGATCTTTTCCAGAAGCGGCAGGAACGGTTCGTTCCCCCGGATGCCGGAAGCCAGCTCAACGGAAGTGACCATATAGGTGGCCCAGTCGGCCTGAACCCCGGCGAAAAACGCCGACACGGCCAGGGAAGCGCCCATGGCGCGCAGCCCCTTGAAGGCAAAGTATCCGGCAACCGACCCGATAACCCCCATGGAAAAGACATTCGCCCCCCAGGTGGAAAGACCTCCGTGGGAAAGAAACAGGGCCTGGAAAAGAAGCGCCACCGCGGCAATGAGCGAACTGACAAAGGGACCGAGAAGAATGGCCGCCATGCCCGTGCCGCAGGGATGGGAGCATGTTCCGGCCGTCGGCACGGGAACGGGCATGCAGGAAATAATGAAGACCACCGCCGCCATCAGTCCGGCCAGCGGTTTGAAGGAAAGGTCCTGACGGGACATCCGGTTGACCTGGCGGATACCCAGCGCCACGAATGGAAGGGCTACGGCGTACCAGGCCACGGCCCAGGGAAGGGGGAGGATGCCCTCGGAGATGTGCATGGCGTGGGCAGGGGCGGCGATAAGCAGCACTGCGGTCATGAGAAACGGTATCTTCATGGTTCTCTCCCGTGAGAGGATTGGATAGACTTTTCAGGGGCAGGAGTGTCCTGGATAGTGCCTGCATATTTCCATGAATGCCGATGCCATCTCCGGGCAGCTTCCGAAATGCAGGTGTATGTAGGACGTCAGGCAGTTCCGGTAGCGGTAACCCTCAAACCCCAATTCGAGGCCGTTTTTTCGCACCCGGTAGACACGTTCGATCGTGTCCGGCATCTCGTCCATCTCCGAATAGTGGAACTCGTGTCCCCGTACGACAGTCCCGCGAAGCCCGAGAACCGTATCAGCCATAAGCTCCACCTCCCGGTATCCCAGCGCCTTCCGGCGTGGGAGCATGCGGGTGGAGACCGGAAACACACCCACGAAATTTTCCGTCAGGTAGATGAACCCGCCGCATTCCGCATACACCGGCATCCCCTTTTCAATGGCCGATCGGATCTCCTGCTTCAATCCGACGTTTGCGGAGAGGGCCCCGGCAAACAGTTCCGGGTAGCCGCCGGGGAGGTAGACACCGCCGATCCTTTCGGGAAGGCCCAAATCCGCGAGGGGCGAGAATTCCACGAGTTCGGCGCCTGCTTCCCTCAACAGCCGCAGGTTGTCCTCGTAGACGAAACAGAAGGCCGCGTCCCGGGCAACGGCGATACGAATGCCGGCTCCCTCTCCCTTGACGGGAAGGGGTTGTTGGGTGGATGAAGTCGAAACAGAGCGATGGTCCTGACATTTCCCTCCCCACCCTGACTCTCCCCCGCCAGGGGGTAAGGAACTGTTTGGAGAAGTCAACGAAAGGATTCCCTCCAGGTCCACATGCCCTTCGATTATCGAAGAGAGGCAATCAAGGAAGTCGTCCGGCAGCGGGTTCTGGTCCACGGTGACCAGCCCCAGGTGGCGGGAGGGGATGCGAAGGCGCTCATCGCGGGGGATGCATCCGAAGATCCGTACTTCCGGGACGGCGGATCTCATCGCATCCCGCAGAATGCGCGCATGGCTGTCACTCCCCACGTTGTTGAAGATCACCCCCTCGACAAACACGTCCGGGTCAAAGCTGGAGAAACCACGTACCAGGGCCGCGGCGCTGCGGGCCTGGCTCCTGGCGTCCACCACCAGAATCACCGGAGCTTCGAGGAACCGGGCGATCTGGGCGGTGCTCCCCGCGTCGGAAACGCCGTCGATGCCGTCGAACAGTCCCATGACCCCCTCGATTACGGCCAGGTCGCAACCCCGGGCATGCAGGGTGAAGGTCTGCCGAACGAATCCTTCCCGACACATCCACCCGTCCAGGTTCACCGACGTCCTGCCGGTAGCCAGCCGGTGCCAGCCGGGATCGATGAAGTCGGGACCCACCTTGAACGGCGCAACGGAAAAGCCTCTCCGTTTCAGGGACTCCATGAGTCCCAGGGTCACCGTGGTCTTGCCGGACCCGCTCATGGGCGCGGCGATGACGAACTTCTTCATGGGGAGTTATCCATTCAGCAGCTTCACTACCGGGTTACCGTCCGCGTAATAATCGATGATATTCAGAGAGCCGTAATCCTGCTCAATCCTGAACATGGCAGAAAGGGGCGCGCCCAGGGCATCCAGGAGAATTATCCGGTTTACTCCTCCATGGGCGACAACCGCGACCTGCTGGTCCTTGTGGGCGGACACTATCCTTTGCATGGCCGGCAGGACCCTGTCCCTCAGATCAATCAGGTTTTCCCCGCCCGGAACTCGAAAGCCGGAAAAGTCCTCCATGCGTAACCGCCAATCATCGGGAAACCTCTCCTCCAGTTCGCTCCAGGTCATGCCTTCCCAGTCGCCGAAGCTCAACTCCCTCAACTCCGGCAACGGAACAGGCTGGATGTCCCGGCCCGCGCACAGGATATGCGCGCCATCCATGCACCGGGAGAGATCACTGCTGTAGCATGCGGAGACAGCCGTGTCTTTCAGGCGTTCCGCCAGCATTCGATACTGGCTTATCCCCTTCCCGGTCAGGGGGACATCCGTCTGGCCGTTATAGCGGAATTCTCCGCTACCGGCTATTTCTCCGTGGCGGATCAGCCACACGCGAGTCCTGCAAGCCATGAAAAAAAACCTTCCTTTCCGGAAAACGCCAGCAGCGCCAGCAGACAGAGTATCTCGTTCAGTTCACCAGCGCAGCCTATGACATCTCCGGTGACCCCTCCGATCCTGCGATGAAACCACGCCTTCATCGTCCATGTCAGGAGCCAGGAGGCAATGAACAGGCCGAGTCCTCCGGGGCCCATCAGCAGCACGGCCCCGGCAAGCGCGGTCAGGGCGGCAATGAGCAACTGCCTCCACCCCGCCCCGCCGATGAAAGAGTTTCCGAGACCCTGGCTTCTCGCATTAACGGACCCGACCGTCATCTGGACCATGGCGAAACGCCCCAGCATCGGGAAACATAACAGGGCCTGCCGCTTAATGTCCTCGGGCAGGGAGATGAGAGCATGATATTTGAGGAGGATGGCCAGGATCAGTCCCACCGCGCCTGCCGCGCCTGTCCGGGAGTCCTTCATCACCTCCAGGAATCGCCCTTTCCCGCCCCGGGCCGCCAGACCGTCACAGACATCGGCCAACCCGTCCAGATGGAGGACGCCGCTGACCACCGCCAGGGCCGTGACCAGGAGGAGATCGGCAACCCCTCTCGGCAACAGGCCGGAGAGCAGGTAGTCCAGACCGGCCAGAAACGCGCCCAGGGCCAGCCCGGCCAGGGGAAAAAACGACAGGGAGCGGCCCAGATCCCTTTCCTCGCAGCGGACGGAAAAGGGGAGGGAGATGATGGTCAAGAACTGGATGGCAATAATGTAGAGGCGCATGGTTCTCTAACCCCCCTCAATCCCCCCTTGTCATGGGGGAAGCAGCTGGTCTCCTCCCCTTATCAGGGGAGGCCGGGAGGGGTTATCAATTCTCCCCCTCCGATACTCCCGCTTCCCCGAACGTTGCCATCTCCTTCAGTATCTTCACCCCGGCCTCGATAATCCCCATGGCCAGGGCAGCGCCTGTCCCCTCGCCGAGTCTCATCTTGAGATCAAGGATCGGTTCCGCGCCCAGCATGTCCAGCATGCAGCGGTGTCCGATCTCCACCGATTCGTGGGCGGCAAAGAGGTATTCCCGGACATGAGGACTCATGCCGGCGGCTATTATGGCGCCGGCGGTGGAGATGAAGCCGTCCACCACCACCGGTATGCGGTTGGCCGCGCAGCCGACTACAAGCCCCGCGATGCCGGCGATCTCAAGACCGCCCACCTTGGCCAGGACATCAACGGGGTCGGAGGGGTCTGGACGGTTGATCTCCAGACCCTGCCTGATGACGCGCATCTTGTTGGCCAGGACAGCGTCGCTGATCCCTGTTCCTCTGCTGGTGACCCGCTCCACCGGCATGCCGGAGACGGCGGCGATGACTGCCGAAGCGGATGTTGTATTGCCGATCCCCATCTCCCCGGTCCCCACCATGGCCACGCATTCCTCCTTGCAGAGGTTCGCCAGGGAAACACCGGCCTCCAGGGCCGCCTCCGCTTCCTCCCTGGTCATGGCCGCACCCTTGGCGAAATTGCGCGTGCCGCGCGCAATCTTGCGGTCTATGAGACCCTGGACGCTTCCGAAATCGTAATCAACCCCCATGTCGACCACGCGGACCTCCACCCCGCCATGCCTGGCCAGAACGTTAATTCCCGCGCCGCCTCTCAGAAAATTGAACACCATCTGGGGAGTGACCTCCCTGGGAAAGGCGGAAACCCCTTCATCAACGATGCCATGGTCAGCGGCGAAGGTGTAAATTACCTTCTTTCCGGTATCCGGCGCCAGTGAGCCGGTTATGGCCGCAAAGCGGCGCGCGAATTCCTCCAGCCTCCCCAGAGAGCCGATGGGCTTGGTCTTGCGGTCCAGGCTCTCCTCCGCCTGCTTTAGCAGAAGCGGGTCAAGTGGCTGAATCCTCGACAGGGCATTCTGAAGAATGGTCATGCCGTCCTGTCCTTTCCGGTAACAATGTAACGATTATTTAAGTTTCAACGGTATTCCCGAAATCATCACGTAGACCTCGTCCGCAGCCGCGGCGAGAATCTGGTTCGTTCTGCCGGCCAGGTCGCGAAAGGCCCTGGCCAGGGCGTTATCGGGCACGATACCCATTCCCACCTCGTTGGACACCAGGATAAGCGGGGTTTCCAGCGAGGAAATGGAGTCCTCCAGCAATCGCACCTCGGCAAGGGCCCGCCCGCCGTCCTCATGGCAGAGGATCAGGTTGCTCAGCCAGAGGGTCACGCAATCCACCAGCATTGCGCTGAAGCGGCCGTCCGAATTCTTCAGGGCTTCCGCCAGCCGAAGCGGTTCCTCGACCGTCAGCCACGCATCGGTCCTGCGAGCCTGGTGGGCCGCAATCCGCTCCACCATCTCCGGATCCCTCGCCTCGCAGGTGGCAATGTAGCAAAGCGGCGCGCCGAATGATTCAGCCAGCGATTCCGCGAACCGGCTCTTGCCGCTTCGCGCTCCGCCGGTAACAAATATCATCTTTCCCATGAAAAAAACCCCGTCTCCCTTGGGGAGGCGGGGTTTTCCTGCACACCCGGTTTCAACGCCTGTCCCTTGGAGCCGCACTTAGCGACATTCTATGATGAAGGCGCGATCTCCGGCCAGGCGCCGTCATTCAGGTATTGATCAATGGCCCGGGCCGCCTTCTTGCCCGCTCCTATGGCAAGGATCACCGTGGCCGCGCCGGTGACTATGTCGCCCCCGGCGAATACCCCCGGCTTGGTGCAGCGCCCGTCCTCGTCGGCGATGAAATAGCCCCGCTCGTTGGTCTCCACTCCCGTGGCCGTGGAGGCGACGATGGGATTGGCGTTCTGGCCGATGGCAACCACCACTGTGTCTACGTCCACTATGAATTCGGAGCCCTTGATGGGAATGGGACGGCGGCGGCCGGAGGCATCCGGTTCGCCCAGTTCCATGCGCAGGCATTCCACGCCCGTGACCCAGTTGCCTTCGTTGCCGATGAAACGTACGGGGTTCACCAGGTAGTTGAATCTCACCCCTTCTTCTTCCGCGTTTTCTATCTCTTCGATACGAGCCGGCATTTCCTTCCGGCTCCGCCGGTACAGGATGTGACCTTCTTCCGCCCCCAGGCGCAGGGACATGCGTACCGCGTCCATGGCCACGTTCCCGCCGCCTAGAACCGCTACCTTCCGGCCACGCGCCACAGGGGTGGTGTGTTCCGGAAAAAGGTACGCCTTCATCAGGTTGCAGCGCGTCAGGTATTCGCTGGCCGAGTACACCCCGTTGAGGTTTTCGCCGGGGATGTTGAGGAAGCTGGGCGCGCCCGCGCCATTACCAAGGAAGACGGCGTCGTATTCCTCCAGCAGTTCGTCTACGGTGGCCGTCCGCCCCACTACGAAGTTGGTGACCAGTTTTACTCCCAGTTGCTGGATGACCTCCAGTTCCAGGCGCACGATCTCTTTCGGCAGTCGGAATTCGGGGATGCCGTACACCAGTACCCCTCCGGGCTGGTGCAGGGCCTCGAACAGGGTGACTTCGTGGCCCATCTTGACCAGGTCTCCGGCGACGGTGATGCCGGCGGGTCCGGCCCCCACTACGGCTACCTTCTTGCCCGTCGGTGGAGCGGGCGCGGGTACCGGCAGTTCTTCTTCGAACAGGGCGTAGTCGCTGGCGAAGCGCTCCAGACGTCCTATGGCTACGGGTTCGTGTTTCTTTCCCATGACGCAGGTGAGTTCGCACTGGGTTTCCTGGGGACAGACCCGGCCGCATACGGCGGGCAAGGCGGAACTGGCCCGCAGGATGCGCGCCGCTTCCAGGAATTCTCCCTGGGCTATCTCCCGGATGAAGCCGGGTATGTCGATTTCCGCGGGGCAGTTGACTACGCATTGAGGGTTCTTGCATAGAAGGCAGCGTTGCGCTTCTTCCATGGCGGTTTCCCTGTCCCAGCCCAGGGCTACTTCATTGAAGTTCCGGATGCGTTCCTTCGGGTTCTGGTGCGGCATGGAATGGCGGGGAATGGCACAACGTTCGGCTATGGTCAGTTCTTTCATCGCTCCCCTCCTTTGCAGCAGCCGTGCTCGTGGTAGTGGGCAAGGGCTTCGGCTTCCTGCCTGCCGTACATCTTCTGCCTCGACATCATTTCGTCCCAATCCACTTCGTGACCGTCGAAGTCTATCCCTTCAGAGCAGACGAACCGTGTCTTGCCCGCTACCGTGACCCGGCACGATCCGCACATGCCGGTGCCGTCCACCATTACGGAGTTGAGGGAGACGACGGTCTTGATCTTCAGGGGCAGGGTCATCTGGGAGATGACCTTCATCATGATGGGGGGACCCACCGGAAAGATGAGCCGGATGTTTTCTCCCTGGTCCAGGAGGGTCTGCAGTACGTCGGAGACAAGCCCCCGCGTGCCGTAGCTCCCGTCGTTGGTGGCTACGTATACTTCGTCGCATACCGCCTTGAGCATGTCTTCGCAGATGAGAAGCCCCCGGGTCTTGGCCCCCAGGACGGCGATGACCCGGTTGCCCGCTTCCTTGAAGGCCCGCGCCACAGGATACCCCGCCGCGATGCCGAAGCCGCCCCCCACCATGACGAACGTGCCGTCCAGTTTTCCTACGTGGGAGGGGTTCCCCAGGGGACCCACCACGTCCAGGATGGAATCGCCCGCTTCCAGGGTCGCCAGTAGTTCCGTGGTGGCGCCTATCTCCTGAAAGTAGATGTCGACCGTCCCGGTCTCCCGGTCCCAGTCCGCTATGGTGAGCGGTATCCGCTCACCGTTCTCATGGATGCGCAGCATCAGAAACTGCCCCGCGCGGCACCGGCGCGCCACCAGCGGCGCCGATACACGCATGTGCCAGGTCCGTTCCGTAAGCACCTGCTTCGATAGTATGGTATGCATGGAAACCTCGATAGAAAAATTATTGAAACAGCAACAGCTCCAGCCGTTCCCAGAGTTCTTCTCTCCCCTCACGGGAAAGGGCTGAAAAAAACACGAAATCGTTCGCAGGCAGATCCAGGGCGCGGGAGATGACGGCGGCCTGACGCATTCTTTCATTGCGTGAGACCTTGTCGCATTTGTTGATCACCGGCACTGTGGGAATGGAATAGTTGCGCAGCCAGTGGAACATGAGCAGGTCTTCACGGCTCGGGGCCCGCCTCACGTCGAGGATCAGGACGACGCAACGCAGGGTTTCCCTCCTGGCCAGATAGGTCTCTATCATCGGCCCCCATTCCCGTTTCACGGCAAGGGGGACGGCAGCGAAACCGTATCCCGGAAGATCCGCCAGGACAAACTGGGCATTTACCGAAAAGAAATTGATGAGTTGGGTCCGTCCGGGAGTCCTGCTGGCGCGCACCAGATTCTTTCTGTTCACCAGGGTATTGATGAGAGAGGACTTGCCCACGTTGGAGCGACCGGCAAACGCAACCTCCGGCAGCTCGCTTTCGGGATAGTGGGAAGGTGCTGTCGCGCTCTTCATGAATTCCGCGTGTTTTACGTCCAATAGTCACCGCCGGCAGGAGAATTTCAGCGGCATTATAAACACCGCACGGCATTCTTTCAATTACTTATATCCCCGGCCCTGTATTTTCCTGTACAATCATGGCAACCGGAAAGGATTAATAACAAAAAACGTGACTATCCGGCGGAACTGCGCTAGAAGTGAGCGCCTATATTCAAACAATACAAGGAGGAATCATGTCCGGAAAATATCGCTCAGATTTTTTGAAGAACGTAACCGTTCGCATGGATTTTTCGAAAAACCTTTACCAGATTTCTTCCGAGCTTCCAACAGCGTTCAGGGAAAAAGCTCTGGAGTTTTTTACGCGCTTCCAGCGAAAGGCGGCCCTTGCCGAACAGATCGAGATGAACTGCGGCTCTGAACCGGTAAGGCGTCACATAAAGGAAAACCACTGGTTTTTTCAGGGAAAAGGTGGCGAGAAAAACATGTGCGTCGCGCCGAATTTCCTATGGATTGATTACAAGAGCTACCCGGGATTCGCTGATGTGAGAGAGACATTTCTGGGGATCGCCGGGGCGCTGTTCGACGCCTTCCCCGATATTCCCGACCTGGCGGCAAACCGCCTCGGCCTCCGCTATTTCAATAACATTGAAATAGCGGAGGCAAACCCCACTGACTGGAGCGGGTACCTGGCGCCCAACCTCCTGCCCATTTTTTCCGTTGCCGACGATTGCGGCGCCATTGCGCGGGCCTTTCACAACCTGGAGATGAATTACGGTGATATGAACCTGACTTTCCTTTACGGGATGTACAACTTCGAATACCCGTCGCCCATCAGGCAAAAGGCCTTCACCCTGGATTTTGACGGATATATCGCCAAGCCCCTGACAAAGGAGACACTGCCCGCCTCCCTGGAAGCCCTTCATGGCAAGATCGTCCATTATTTCGAAAACAGCATCACCGACAGGCTGCGTGAACTGATGAATCGTTAAGGCGTAAATGGCCGCGGCGCGCTCCTGTCCGGGCGCAGCCGCGCCCTTCACCCCGGATGCAGGGCTCAGACAACACCCATCAGGGACAGATACTCTTTCCTCGTCGCCTCGAATCCCTTCTTCACATCACTTGCCAAGAGCTCAGCCGCCTTTTCCTGGTAGACATCGGGGATGTTGTAGAGAATCACCATGTGCAGAGCCTTCACAAGCTGCTCCAGGATAAGGGGCCAGTCGTGCATGCCGACGCCATGCTTCATCATGGCAGCAACGATATCGTTCACCATCTCCCGCGACAGCCGGGCCGGCTCGACATTCCCCCGCGTCATTATGATCTCGGTCAGGTAAAGGGTGAAGCTGGGATCCACCGGCTCATCCTTTCCGTCCTCCCCTTTCAGGGCGCTCAGTATCTCCCAGGCCTTGTCCGAGGCCTCCTTCATCGTTATTTTTTCCTGCATGTCAGTCTCCCTCTGTCCAGTAAATTTCCATGGAACGGCAGGCGCCGCCCGCGGCCCTTCAGGGCCCCATGGGGAAGGAGGGTAGCCAAAGGCGGCGATGAAGTCAAATCGTTTCCCCTATACCGAAGCAACACGCTTTCACGACCCGGCGCGGGATTATTTCCCGCTGCTCTTTTTGCATAGCGCGTCGGAAGAAATAAGCCGCTACATGATTCTGTCCGCTGCCGCCGCGAAGAGCTTCAGTTTCTCCATCAGGACGGCGAACTTGGCGGGCTTCAGGGACTGGGGACCGTCCGATGACGCATGCTCCGGATCGGAGTGCACCTCTATCATGAGCCCGTCAGCCCCGGCGGCTACTGCGGCGCAGGCCATGGATGCAACGTAATGATAATTGCCCGTGCCGTGGGATGGATCGGCGATCACCGGCAGGTGGGTCCTCTCCTTGAGAACCGGGATCGCGGACAGGTCGAGGGTATTGCGGGTCGCGGTCTCAAAGGTTCGGATGCCACGCTCGCAGAGTATGACCGACTGGTTTCCCTCGCTCATGATGTATTCGGCGCTCATGAGAAACTCCTGTATGGTCATGGACATGCCCCGTTTCAACAGGACCGGCTTACGGATCTGGCCCACCTTTTTCAACAGGGCGAAATTCTGGGAATTGCGGGCGCCGATCTGGAGCATGTCCGCATACTCGGCCACCAACTCCACGGTTTCCGGGTTGATAACCTCGGTGACAAAGGGGAGTCCGGAGGCTTCGCGCGCCTTGGCAAGGAGCTTCAGGCCTTCTTCCTCCAGACCCTGGAATGAATAGGGCGATGTTCGCGGCTTATACGCCCCGCCCCGCAGCATGCGCGCTCCGGCGTCCCTGACGGCGATTGCCGTCTCCACAATCTGCTCTTCGCCCTCCACCGAACAGGGACCTGCCATGACAACCAGGCGCTTGCCGCCCACGGCGACTTCATCAGTGACCGGTATAACGCTCGCTTCCCTTTTGACCTCTTTGGAGGCCAGTTTGTACGGTTGGAGGATGGGCACTACGCTTTCCACGCCGTGCATGGATTCAAGGGATTGCAGTACCAGTTTGCCCCGCTCGTCCCCGACCGCTCCGATAACGTCCCTGGTGGTTCCATGGATCACATGGGGTTTGTATCCCAGTTCCCGGATACGCTTCAGCGCCTCATCCCTGTCTTTCTTAGAGGCCCCGGCTTTCATGACGATAATCATTGTTCCCTCTCTTCCTGTTCCCGAAAAACAAAGGGCCTGAAGAATGATCCCCGGCCCTTTCGTTATGCGCTATATGGAAAAGCAATAAAAAAAGCCGGGGATGGTCTTCTGTCCACCCTCGGCTTTCGGTCTCGAATTTGTTTCAGCTAACCCTGCATCGAAACTGTTTCCCGGGTGGACGGTCGAAAAAAGAAACCGCGCCAAAAGAAAAAGCCGAAAAAGGGTGAATAGCTGAACGTATGCATGGACGACATTGTTGTCGATGAGGCGTTGCGCTGTCAAGCAAAAAATGCCGGAAAAATCTCCGGCGACTCGTCACGGCCGGGGCTATTCAATGGGGAGGGGGAAATCGGCAGGCCTCGCGGACCCTCCCCCTGAGGAACTGTAAACAAATAACATGGGCATCTTGCATCTCATCTTCAGGTCATCTTTGACCGAACCTCAATCACCAAATCCTCAACGTAGCCCTGCTACGTCTGCGGTTTGGTTCAATCAGTTCAGCCAAATCTGAACTGAATCTGAACGCAATATTGACCATGCTATTCATTTACAGTTCCTAAGCGCCGTTTGCAATGGTCCGCCTTTGCGCGTAGGGCGCGATGTTTGTCAGCGCCCGCCTTACGGCATCCTTGCTGTGGGCCTCGATGGTCCAGACGGCATTGGGCGCGTAACGCTCCATGAGGGCGAAGAAAAGCCGAAAGTCGATTCCCGCCTCCCCCAGGGGGCTGTGATCGTCACCGGCGCCGTGGTTGTCGTGTATGTGGGCCTCGGCGATATGGCGGCCCAGCGCCCTGAACCATTCCTCCATGTCCGGCTTTGCGAAGAGATTCCAGTGCCCCACGTCGAAACAATGCCGGAACAGGGGCGAGTCAATGGCCTCCAGCAGGTCCAGCAGGGTGGAAGGTTCTTCCTCGAAGATATTTTCCACCGCCACCGTGCATCCAATCCCCGCGGCCATTTCCAGGACCCCTCTGAAGGTCTCGACGGCGTAGTTCAGCCACCGGTCCCTGCTCCCCCCGAAACGCCACCGGTCATAGCCTGGATGAAAAACAACTACAAGAGGCCGCAGTATTTCAGCAGCTTCCATCACCTGTTGAAACCTGCGACGGGTCGCTTCCCTCACGAGACGGTCCAGGGCACCGGGACTCAGGTCCATGAAAGGGGCATGGATGGTGGTACGGATCCCGTTTTCCGCCAGGACCGAGGCATGGCGCGCAACGGCCTCCTTGTCCAGGGTGTCGAGGGAATCGCCCGAAAAGGCCACCTCCGGGTTGATCCTTCTCTCCAGTATGAAATCCAGGTTCTCCCCGAGGAGAGCGAAGGGAACATGGACGAAGACATTATCTCTCATCACGTTTTCCGCCTTGTTGCATAATTTCATTACATGATTTTTTCATATAATAGTGATAACGGACTCCATACCGCCGGGACAACAGAGTATTCCATGGGAGACGGAAATTGCAAGAACAGAAAAACACTCTCTTTTGATCCCGAAAGATGGAAAGGAAACTTTTTGATTGACCGGCAAAAGAGGCTGCGTCTATTATTGATGTCCCTGAAAAACGGCTCGCGGATGACGTCCGATGACCCGCGATTGCCGGTCGGGAACCATGAGCCGTCAAGGAGCGAAGATGCGGGTATCGGCCCTTATCCCGGCAGCGGGAATGGGAAAACGGATGGGCGCGGGGATCAACAAGCAGTACCTCCTGCTGGCGGGAAGGCCTATCCTTGCCCATACCATCGCTGTCTTTCAGCAGGCTCGCCGCGTGGACGACATATACATAATCGTCCCGGAAGACGAGATCACCTTCTGCCGGGAGCGCGTGGTGGACCGTTACGGATTCTCCAAGGTCCGCGGTATTGTGGCCGGCGGCCTGGAGCGGCAGCATTCCGTTTTCAACGGGCTGCGGGCCATGGAATCGCCGGAACCGGACGACGTGGTCCTGATCCACGATGGAGTGCGCCCTTTCGTGTCCCAGAGGGTACTGGAAGACTCGATTGACGCGGCCCGCATCCACGCCGCCGCCCTTGTCGCGGTTCCAGTGAAAGATACCGTCAAGGTGGCAAAGGACGGGGTAGTCCTGGAAACTCCACCAAGGGATACCCTCTGGCTGGCGCAGACACCCCAGGCCTTCCGCTACGCCCTCATTCGGGAGGCCCATGAGCGGGCCGCAGCGGACGAATGGCTCGGCACGGACGACACCGCACTAGTGGAGCGCCTGGGAAAGACCGTCCATATCGTGAGGGGCGAATACGGCAATTTCAAGATCACGACCCCTGAGGATCTCGTCCTGGCGGAGGCTTATTTGAAAGAGGCGGGTGAGGGGTTACAGGTGATGAGTGATGAGTGATGGGTGGTTTGGTGGAAGTCATGGTTTTCTTGTTCCTTGAACCTTTTCAACGGCGGGATTGCTTCGGCGGGTCCATGACCGTCTTACGGAGAATTTACGATCATGCGTATCGGGCACGGCTATGATGTCCACCAACTGGTGGCGGAAAGAAAGCTGATCCTCGGAGGGGTGGATATCCCCTGGGAAAAGGGGCTGCTGGGACACTCCGACGCCGACGTCCTCCTCCATGCCATCTCCGACGCCATCCTCGGCTGCATGGGAGAAGGTGACATCGGTAAACACTTCCCGGATTCAGATCCCGCCTATAAAGGGATCTCCAGCATGAAGCTGCTGCAGCGCGTAATGGCGCTGGCGGATGCCAAGGGGTACCGCATGGGGAACTTGGACGCCACCATCGTTGCCCAGCGCCCGAAACTGGCGCCCCATATCCCGCTCATGCGGGCTAATATAGCCAGGGCCCTTGGCTGTGAAGAAGCGAGGGTCAATGTGAAGGCGACCACCACCGAGCAACTGGGCTTTGCCGGACGGGGAGAAGGGATCGCGGCGCACGCCGTGGCGCTCCTGGAAGAGAAGGATTAGATCCCGGCCATTTCTTTCCGGCTTAACCACCGGATTTTCAAAGGGTGAATATGAACAAACCGACTAACAACAACGTAAAAATGACGGAACAGGCCGGGGGCGGGGGAACCGCGCCGATCAACTTTATCCGCGCCATAATCGGCGAAGACCTGAAGTCCGGTAAGCACTCAACAATAGTAACCAGGTTTCCGCCGGAACCAAACGGGTACCTGCACATCGGCCACGCCAAGTCCATCTGCCTGAACTTCGGCCTGGCGCGGGATTACGGTGGACGCTGCCACCTCCGCTTCGACGATACCAATCCGGTAAAGGAAGAGGTTGAGTATATCGAATCCATTATGGACAGCGTGCGCTGGCTCGGTTTTGACTGGGGGGAAAACCGTTTCAATGCCTCCGACTATTTCGAACAGCTCTACCAATGGGCGGAAAGGCTCATTGAAAAGGGAAAGGCGTATGTGGATGACCTGAACGCCGAGCAGATCAGGGAATACCGCGGCGCCCTCACCCAGCCCGGCAAGGAAAGTCCCTGGCGCAACCGGACCGTTGAGGAAAACCTGGACCTGTTCCGCCGCATGCGCGCCGGAGAGTTCCCGGACGGCGCACGGGTGCTGAGGGCCAAAATCGATATGTCTTCGCCCAACATGAACATGCGTGACCCGGTCATGTACCGCATCCTCCATGCCGAACACCCCCATACCGGCGCCGCATGGTGCATCTACCCCATGTATGACTTCGCCCACGGCCAGTCGGACTCCATCGAGGGGATAACCCACTCCATCTGTACCCTCGAGTTCGAAGACCACCGGCCGCTCTATGACTGGTTTCTGGAGGAGCTGGAGATCTACCGGCCCCGTCAGATCGAGTTCGCCCGCCTCAACCTCACCTATACGGTAATGAGCAAGCGCAAACTTCTGGAACTGGTGCGCGGGCACATGGTGAACGGCTGGGATGACCCGCGAATGCCGACCATTGTAGGAATGCGGCGCAGGGGCTACACGGCCGGGGCCATACGCGCCTTCTGCGATCGGATAGGGATGGGAAAGAACGACAGCTGGATCGACATGAGCGTCCTGGAAGACTGCGTGCGGGAAGACCTGAACGAAAAAGCTCCGCGAGCCATGGCCGTGCTCAATCCCATCCGTCTTGTGATCGAGAATTATCCGGAAGGAAAGACCGAGGAGTTCGACGCCATGAACCACCCCGGCGACCCTTCCATGGGAACGCGCAAGGTACCTTTCTCCCGCGAGATATACATAGAAGCGGACGACTTCATGGAAGACCCGCCCAAGGGATATTTCCGGCTCTCTCCAGGAAGAGAGGTGCGACTCCGCTATGCCTACATCGTCAAATGCACCGGAGTGGTAAAGGACGAGGCCACGGGCGCCATCCTCGAGGTACGCTGCTCCTATGATCCGGAGTCGCGCGGAGGAACGGCCGCGGATGGCCGCAAGGTGAAGGGAACCATCCACTGGGTCTCCGCCACCCACTCCATCGCGGCGGAGGTACGCCTCTACGACCGGCTGTTCACCCAGCCGCAACCTGGCGATGATCGGGACGGCAGAGACTGGAAGAGCTGCCTGAACCCTGATTCACTGCGGAGACTGACAACATGCCGCCTGGAGCCGGCCCTCGCCGGGGCTCTCCCGGAAAGCCGCTTCCAGTTCGAACGCCAGGGATATTTCATCGTTGACGCAAAGGATTCGCTACCGGAAGCGCCGGTATTCAACCGGATCGTGACACTGCGGGATTCCTGGACCAAAACCGGCGGCACGCCATAGGGGCGAACCTTGTGTTCGTCCTCCTCGTGTTCGCCCGCACCGTTTTCTCCCGGGGTTGGAGGAGTTACCGCAATGCCGCATTCTGACACGAGCGGCCATTATTCATTCGAGGTTCTATCTATGTCTCTAAGAGTCTTCAACACCCTTGCCGGAAAGAAGGAAGAGTTCGTTCCCCAGGTCCCGGGCAAGGTGTCCATGTATGTCTGCGGAGTCACCGTCTACGACCATTGCCACATCGGGCATGCACGGGCGAACGTGGTCTTCGACGTTATCTACCGCTACCTTCGCCACACCGGATATGATGTGACCTACGTACGAAACTACACGGATGTGGACGACAAGATCATCAACCGCGCCAACCGCGAGGGTGTGGATTTCCGGGAGATTACGGAAAGGTTCATCGGTGAGTTCAACCGCGACATGGGATTGCTGGGCGTGGCCGTTCCGACCCATCAGCCGAAAGCGACGGAACACATCGATGATATCATCGACATCGTCCGTACCCTTGTGGATCGGGGTGTCGCCTACCAATCCGGCGGAGACGTCTACTTCAGCATTGAAAAATACGATGACTACCTGAAGCTCTCGAAACGGAGCCTGGACGACATGAAGGCCGGCGCGCGCATCGAGGTTGATGAAAGGAAGAGTCATCCCATGGACTTCGTGCTCTGGAAGGAGGCGAAGCCGGGCGAGCCTTCCTGGGACTCTCCGTGGGGCAAGGGTCGCCCCGGCTGGCACATCGAGTGCTCGGCCATGAGCATGCGTTTCCTCGGCGAGACCATCGACATCCACGGCGGCGGAAAGGATCTGGTGTTTCCCCACCACGAGAACGAGATCGCCCAGTCCGAGGCCGCCACCGGCAAGCCTTTCGTCAAATACTGGCTGCACAACGGGTTCGTCAATATCAACTCGGAAAAGATGAGCAAGTCCCTGGGCAATTTTTTCACCATCAGGGAAGTCCTGGAAAAGTACGACCCGGAAGCCCTGCGATTCTTTCTTGTCACAGCCCACTACCGCTCCCCCCTTGACTTTTCCGACCAGAACGTGAAAGAGGCGGAAGCCGGTCTTGATCGGATCTATTCTGCCCTGGCCACCATGGAGGAACTGGGTGACGACAGCGAAAGGATAAATGAAAAGTCCCTTAAGGAAACGGAGCTTGAGCTGCTGGAAAAGGTGAAGGGGTTTCCCGGCCGCTTCCGGGAGGCCATGGACGACGACTTCAACACCGCTCTGGTCCTGGGAAACATTTTCGATCTGGTGCGCGCGGTAAACCGGACTCTGGCAGAGGGGGGTAAGGTTTCAAAACCTCTAAAGGCGATCCTTTCACAGGCGAGAAGGGCGCTGGAAGACCCGGGCGTGGTGCTGGGCATATACCGGACGCGCCCAGCCGACTATCTGGAAAAGGCGCGGGAGAGGAAACTGGCGGAACTGGGCATCACCAGGGAGGAAATAGAACGCCTTATCGAGGAGCGGACCGAGGCGCGCAAGGCCAGGGACTTCGCCAGGAGCGACGAAATACGAGATCTCCTGCTGGCGAAAAATGTGGCGCTGCTGGACTCTCCCCGCGGAACCGAATGGAAGATCAAATAAAAAAAAGGGCCGTTACCCGGCCCTTTTTTCTCGCGCCAAAAAACCGTCAGGCGGCCCTGTTTTCCACCTGGGGCTTTGACCATTTGCTCTTGAAGAGCTCCATGGCTTCCCGCATGATATCCGACATGCTCTTTTGCGTCGTCTGCATTATTGCCTGGAGAGTTTCCCGCTCCTCATCGGTTATTCTCATGGAAATAACGTTATATCGGGCATGTTCTCTGGCTCTTCCCATCTCTGTCTCCCCGTGAATTTCAGGACCATTTGTTGATTCAGCTTTCCCTTTATATGCCATAATCATGCCAATCCATCATAAGGCATACGGCAAAGCCCGAACCTCGCGCTTTACGAATCATTGAAGCAATTTAGGCCTTGCTTCAGCCAGTTTATGAAATTACTAATGTATCATCTCTGGAACAAGCAGGTGCAAAATTGCACATACTTCCTCGCGCCTTCATCGAAAAAAACACCCTAGCGACCAGGAGGGTCGGTCGACTAGGGCATAATGAGAGTCTTTCGACTCTCGCAATCTCTTATTTTATATATATTATAATTACGATGCTTATCTTTGGCAAGGGGTTTACAAGTTAATCAGCCCGTTTCTTCGGTTGCTCCCGCAACGCTTTATGTGATATAAATTCGGCACTAAGTAATCAAAAGGAGAGCAAAAAAGTATGGCACGGAGAACATTTGCGGGTATTTTACGCCCGGCCCTTCCGGCGATACTTCTTCTTCTGCTGGTGTGGGCGCCAGCCTCAACCGCCGCGCTGCCTATCCCCTCCATCAACCATCTTCCCACAGGAGAGCGCTGGTTCGGCATATATCTGAACGATGAACGCACCGGCTTTTCCGTTACGAAAATAGAGGAGACGGCTTCCGGGTATCACATTGCCGGTGAAAGCGTAGTAAAAATGACCGGACTCGGCTTTTCCCGGGACATGACGGCTCGGGAAAGCTACACAGTGAACCGGGACCTTTCACTGCGCTCCTTTGACGTCTCCCTGACGGTGGACGGCAGCCCGCGGAGAATATCCGGAGAGGTCGGAGAGAATAATATCAGGGTTATCGTGGAATCGCGTGGAGCAAAGAAGGAGAAAACCCTGGCAAAGAAGGGGCTCATATATCCTCCCCCGGCGCTGAATCTATACCCCCTCCTCCAGGGCGCAGCCAAAAAGAAGAAATTCCGCATCGCCATGTTCGACCCGGAAGCGGTTTCAGTGAAGGATGTTCGCATAACCATAGTGGGAACGGAGTCCCAGCAAGGTACGGAGGCACTGCATCTGCGCAACGACCTCTACCCCTTTGTAGACAATGACATCTGGGTTGACGCCTCGGGAGTTACCCTGCGGGAATCGGTGCGGGACGGAATGATCGAGACCCGCCTGGAAAGCGAGGCGTCCGCGCGTTCTTTTCTGACCGACGCGGCCCTTTCCAAGAAAGACCTGGTTCTTGACTTCAGCCTGCTAAAGGTGGAGCAACCCATTCACCGGCCGGCCTCCCTGCGCAGATTGTCTCTGGAGCTCTCCGGCTTTCCCGACAGCTTTCCTCTTTTCCCAGGCTCGTACCAGAAGGCTGAGCGGAAGGAAAGCGGTGAAGTGATCTTTACCGTTGATCTGGCGGCGCTCAAGCAGGCCGACGCCGGCAATATAAATAATACGCCCCTGGACGACCGGAACCGCTTTCTGGATTCAACGGAACGCATCCTTCCGGAAAATGCTGACATCATCCGGCGAAAAGACGAGATCCTCGGCGGGACCACGGAACCTCACGCAGTGGTGGAAAAGCTGGCGCGCTGGGTAGCGGACTTCGTGGAGGACAAGGTTACCGACAGCCGCACCCCGCTGGAAACGCTGGAGAAGCGGACCGGAAACTGCCAGTCCCACTCGCGGCTCTATGTGTCCCTGGCGCGCGCCGCCGGCATCCCCACCCGCTTCGTTTCAGGTCTCGTCTACGCGGAAGGAAAAGGTTTCCTCTACCACAGCTGGGCCGAAAGCCATGTGGGATACTGGCTTCCGGTGGACCCCACATTCGGCGAGATACCCGCCAACGCCACCCATATCAAGCTGGCGGAGGGCGATTCCGCCGACGACATGGCCCCGCTCGCGGGAATCATCGGCAGGATAAAGGGACGAGTCCTGGACCTCGGATACTGAAGAGAAAGACGGTTTCGGATTTCAGGAAATCTCATTTTTTGTTGCACAGTCCAGCGGCCGGCCGCTAGCCGCTGGACTTATTTTTTATTCTATTCGGAAGGACAGCCATGGACTACAAAAACACATTGAACCTGCCGGAAACAAAGTTTCCCATGAAGGCCAATCTCACCCAGAAAGAGGTGGAGATTCTGGACAAATGGGCAGGAATCAGCCTGTATGAAAAGCTCTCGCGAGAAGGCAGTGACAAGCCGAAGTACATCCTCCATGACGGTCCTCCATACGCCAACGGACACATCCACATAGGCCACGCCCTTAACAAGATCCTCAAGGACATCGTTCTCAAATGCAAGCGCATGAGCGGTTTCGACGCCCCCTATATCCCGGGCTGGGACTGCCACGGACTTCCCATAGAGTTGCAGGTGGAAAAGAACCTTGGCTCGAAAAAGCACCAGATCACCAAGACCGAGATGCGCGGGCTTTGCCGTGAGTACGCCACCAGATTCGTGGATATCCAGAAGAAAGAGTTCCAGCGCCTCGGCATCCTCGGAGAATGGGAAAACCCCTATCTCACCATGAACTATCTCTATGAGGCCATCACCGCCAGGGAACTGGCGTCCTTTGCCGAGAACGGCGGCCTGTTCAAAGGGAAAAAACCGGTGCACTGGTGTTCCTCATGCGTCACGGCCCTTGCCGAGGCAGAGGTGGAATACGCCGATCACCGCTCACCGTCCATCTATGTCAAATTTCTCCTCAAGGACGACATCTCGGGCCAAGTCCCGGCCCTGGCCGGCAGAAAGGTCTCCCTGGTCATCTGGACCACTACCCCCTGGACCATTCCGGCCAACCTGGCCATATCACTCCACCCCGAATTCGACTACGCGGCCCTCGACACGGGAAGCGAGGTCCTGATCGTCGCCTCCGGCCTCCTGGATGCGTTCCGCGCCGCAACCGGCGCAGCCGGCGAGGTTATCGCCACTTTCAAGGCCGACCTTCTGGAAAAGAAAAACTGCGCCCATCCTTTCTATGACAGGGATTCGGTGATCCTCCTGGGCGAACACGTCACCCTGGAAGCGGGCACCGGATGCGTCCACACCGCCCCCGGACACGGCCAGGACGACTATATGATGGGGCTCAGATTCGGCCTCGACATCTACAACCCGGTGGACAACCGTGGCAGGTTCATGGAAAACGTGGAGTTCTTCGCCGGCCAGCAGGTATTTGAAGCCAACAAGAGCGTGATTGAAAAGCTGACCGAAGCAGGCGCCCTCCTTGGTTCGGGCGAGATCACCCACTCGTATCCCCACTGCTGGCGCTGCAAGAAGCCCATCATCTTCCGTGCCACCGAACAATGGTTCATCAGCATGGAAACCAACGGACTTCGCAAAAAGGCACTGGATGAAATCAACCGGGTCACCTGGATTCCCCACTGGGGAAGGGACCGCATCTACGGAATGGTGGAGGGACGGCCCGACTGGTGTATCTCCCGCCAGCGCTCCTGGGGCGTGCCCATAACGGCCTTCATCTGCCAGGGCTGCGGTGAGGCCATCGCTGATCCCGCGGTGATGCGCCACGTGGCGGATCTGTTCGCGGAATTCAGCTCAGACATATGGTATCAGCGCGAGGCGAGCGAACTCCTCCCTCCGGGCACGAAATGCCCGGCCTGCGGAAGCGGGAACCTGGAAAAGGAGATGGACATACTTGACGTATGGTTCGATTCCGGCGTCTCCCACGCCGCCGTTCTTGAGACCCGCGACAATCTCTCCTCCCCGGCGGACATGTATCTGGAGGGGAGCGACCAGCACAGGGGATGGTTCCACTCCTCGCTCCTTGTAGCCGCCGGGACGCGAGGCGCGGCGCCTTACAAGAGCGTCCTCACCCACGGCTTCGTTCTGGACGGTTCGGGCCGCAAGATGAGCAAATCCCTGGGCAACGTGGTGGCCCCCGAGGACGTCATCAAGAAATTCGGCGCGGACGTTCTCCGCCTTTGGACGGCCGCCCAAGACTACCGGGACGACACCCGGATCTCCCAGGAGATACTGAACCGGGTTTCCGAGGCATACCGCCGCATCCGCAATACCTGCCGCTACATCCTGGGGAACATCAGCGATTTCAATCCTGAGACGGACTGCGTCCCCTACGCGGAGTTGATGGAGCTTGACCGCTGGGCCCTCCACCAGGCGGAGATACTCAAGGAGCGGGTGCTGCGGGCCTATGAAGAGTATGAATTCCACATCATCTATCAGGCGGTGAACGCCTTCTGCAGCGTCGAGATGAGCGCTTTCTATCTGGATATCCTCAAGGACCGGCTCTACTCCAGCCGCCGCGACTCCCGCAAACGCCGGAGCGCCCAGACCGCCCTTTACCTGATCCTGGATTCCCTTGTCAGGCTCATCGCTCCGGTCCTTTCCTTTACCGCCGATGAGGTGTGGTGGCACATGCCCCGCCAGACCGGAGAAAGCGTCCACCTGGCCGCTTTCCCCACGCCGGCCCCGGAGTTTCGGGATGAAAAGCTGACGGAACGGTGGGACACCATCATCAAGGTGAGGGGGGAGGTTTCAAAGGCCCTGGAAATGGCCCGTGTCAGAAAGACCATCGGTCACTCCCTGGACGCCTCCGTGACCCTCAGCGCGCCGGCCGAACTCCTCGGTTTCCTGCGCGAGTATGCGGATGAGCTGAAAGGAATATTCATCGTTTCAAAGGTCGACCTTGTGGAAGATATCGCCGGCGAGCATGTCTTGGCGGAAGGTGTAACGGGGCTGAAGATCCGCGTCGAAGCGGCGCCCGGAGCGAAATGCGAGCGTTGCTGGTGCTATGACGAACAGATCGGCCAGGATGCGAGCCACCCGACCATCTGTCCGAAATGCATTGAGGCGGTGGCATGAAAAACCGCTACATGTTCCTCGCGGCTGTTGCCTTGCCCGTCATCGTCCTCGACCAGGTGACGAAATTCATCATCGTCCGGAACCTGGAGTTCCACGGCGCCGTGACTGTCATCAGAAACTTTTTTGATATCGTCCATACCCGCAACCAGGGAGCGGCCTTCGGTTTCCTGCGGGACAGCAGCATCCGCCTGCCGTTTCTCATATCCGTTTCGATCGTGGCGGCGCTGGTGGTCCTCGCCGTCTACCGCAAGCTCAGGCCGGACCAGAAAATGAACGCATGGGGGCTTTCCCTTGTATTTGCAGGGGCGGTGGGAAACCTCATCGACCGCGCAAGGCTCGGCGAGGTCATCGATTTCCTGAACGTGCACTGGCACGAGCACTACTGGCCGGCGTTTAACGTGGCTGATTCGGCCATATGTATCGGGGTGGGGTTGCTGGTCATTGATATGTTCAGAGAGGAGAGAAGGAAGAAAAAAGCAGTGATGAGTGGGAAAAGCAGGGGGGGAAAAAACGTAATAAGTGATGAGTGATGAGTAATAGAGTCAAAAGCGTTGCGCCTGATCACTTATCACTCATTACTTATCACTATCAAAAGCGCTGTGCCTTTCACTTATCACTCATTACTTATCACTCATCACTTGTTGTAATACCCCCGGTACCAGTCCACGAACCTGCCGATCCCTTCCTCTATTGTGGTCTTTGGACGGAAGCCCGTATCCCTCATCAGGTCGTCCACATCCGCGCAGGTAGCGGGCACGTCGCCCGGCTGTATCGGCAGGAGATTCCGGATCGTCTTTCTTCCCAGCTTTTCCTCCAGCGCCTCGATGAACCGGAGCAGCTCCACCGGGCTGTTGTTGCCGATGTTGTAGATGCGGTACGGCGCATAGCTGGTTCCCGGATCCGGCGCGTCGCCACGCCATTCCCTGTTGGGCGCCGGCGTCAGATCCGCCACCCGCTTCACCCCCTCCACTATATCGTCTATATAGGTAAAGTCCCTTCTCATCTTCCCCTCGTTGAAGACATCAATGGGTTCTCCCTCCAGGATCGCTCTGGTAAAAAGGAACAGCGCCATATCCGGACGACCCCACGGACCATAGACGGTAAAAAAGCGAAGACCGGTGCATGGCAGCCCGTACAGGCTGGCATAGGTATGGGCCATGAGCTCGTTGGCCTTCTTCGTTGCCGCATAGAGTGACACAGGATGATCCACGTTGTGATGAATGGAGAAGGGCATGGTGGTGTTTGCCCCGTAGACCGAACTGGATGAGGCGTAGACCAGGTGAGATACGCCGTTATGCCGGCAACCCTCCAGGATATTCATGAATCCGCTGATGTTGCTGTCGATATAGGCATGGGGGTTGACAAGGGAATAGCGCACACCGGCCTGGGCCGCCAGGTGGACCACCTTGTCGAAACCTTCCCTGGAAAACAGCTCCGCCATTGCCTCGCGGTCCGCCAGATCGCCCTTCACGAAGGTAAACCCGTCCCTTCCCGTGAGCCGGCCCAGGCGAGCCTCCTTGAGGGAGACATCATAATAGTTGTTCAGGCTGTCAAAGCCCACAACCGTATCCCCCCTGTCCAGCAGGGTTTTCGTCAGGTGAAAGCCGATGAATCCGGCCGCTCCGGTAACCAGTATCTTTGCCATGGCGACTCCGAGAAGATGGTGGAAGTTAAAAGTGAAAAGTTAAAAGTGAAAAGTTAAAGGTAAAAGGTAAACGGTTAAATCGATAATTCCAATTTGCATTCAGAATGACGGAAATACAACGGATGCGGGGGCGTATGGCATCCGCCCCGATTGGGCGCAATGCCTTGCGCCCCTGCCAGTGCATGGAGAATCGGATCTTCGGAGGCATCACATTGAAAGGGTCCTGTTATCTCTGTTGTCAGTGATCATTGATGCTTTATTCGGCGGCTTGCCGGCGACCGGCCCGCGTATCCCGCCTTTTGAGCATGATGAACCCGGCCTGCCTCCCTGTCTCGCCGCCGTCGCGACGGTAGGAGAAGAAAAGATCCTTTTCGCAGGAGACGCAGAGGGAGCTTGATTCTATGTTCCGCTCCGGGACACCCGCGAGAAGAAGCTGGCGGCGGTTCGCCTCCACCAGATCGAGCCTCCATCGGCCCGGACCGTCGGGTGTCGTAAAGGATTCGTGATTCCGATCCGCCGCGCGAAACGCCTCCATCACCGGTTCATCGACCTGATAACAGCAGGGAGATATGGCCGGACCGATTGCGGCGAGAATATCGCGCGGGTTTCCATCAAACAGATTCGCTATCGCCTCGACCCCCTTGCGCGCGATGCCCGCCGCCGTCCCCTTCCAGCCCGCATGGAGCGCGGCCGCGACACGGCGCACCGGATCCAGCAGAAGGATCGGCGCGCAGTCAGCCACGCAGACGGCGATCATCACACCGGGCTGATTGGTCACGATGCCGTCGCATTCCAGCTTCTGGAAGTGGCTGAAATCGGGATTCGGTTCGTCAAGGAGGAGAAGGTCGCTTCCGTGCACCTGGGTAACGGTAACAAGTTTCTCCAAGCGGGAGCCGAACGCGCGGGCCAGGATGCTCCGGTTTCCTTCCACGTTATGGGGGGAATCCAGGGTAGAGGAGCCCAGATTCAGGGAATTGTAAGGCGGACGCGAAACCCCCTCATGCCGGGTAGTGAATCCCTGTACGGACACCCCCCGCTCACTGAATATTCGCGGCTCCAGGTAATGTACCCTGCCTCTTTTCTGTATTTCCACGAAAGACTCCTTTTCTTATAGTTAAAAGTAAAAAGTAAACAGGAAAAAGCTGAAAGGCATTGTTCTTCAAACCTTTTACTTTTCACCTTTCACTTTTCACCTTTCACTTTTCACCTTTCACTTTTCACTGTCCAGATATTCAACGATCCTCCTAGTAAAAAGTAAAAAGTAAACAGGAAAAAGCTGAAAGGCACTGTTCTTCAAACCTTTTACTTTTCACTTTTCACCTTTTACTTTTCACCTTTCACCTTTCACTTTTCACTGTCCAGATATTCAACGATCCTCCCCATGTCCTCCGGAAGCGGCGCGGAGAACTCCAGATACTCCCCGGTTCCGGGATGAACAAAACCCAGAACCCGGGCGTGGAGGGCCTGCCTGCCCAGTTTCCGGACCAGGGCCTGGAGTTTCGTATCCTTCAGGCCGGAAAGCCTGCCGCTTCCGCCATAGACCGGGTCTCCGAGGAGGGGAAAGCCCTGCTCGGAGAGATGGACGCGGATCTGGTGGGTACGCCCGGTCTCGAGACGGAGCTCCAGGACGGATACCTGGCTGAAACGCGCCACGACCTTCCAGTGCGTGACGGCCTCTTTCCCCCGACGCGCGGCGCCGGACATTTTTTTGCGATCAACCGGGTGGCGGCCGATGGATGACTCGATGCGCCCCCTGTCCGCGCCGGGAACGCCATATACGAAAGCAACATACAGCCGCTTTATGGTGTGCTCCCTGAACTGCCCGGAAAGCCCCTGGTGGGAGCGATCGTTCTTCGCCGCCACGATTACGCCGGTGGTGTCCTTGTCGATGCGATGAACGATGCCGGGCCTTATCTCGCCGCCGATTCCGGAGAGGTCGCCGCAGTGGGCAAGGAGGGCGTTTACCACGGTTCCGCCGGGATTGCCCGCGCCGGGATGGACCGGCATACCCGACGGCTTGTTGAGGACGATCAGGTCCCGGTCCTCGTAGAGGATATCCAGGGGGATATCTTCCGCGAAAGGGGTCGCGGGGAGCGGAGGGGGGATATCAATCACAATCCTCTCACCCCCCTTCAGCTTCAACGAAGGCTTTGGCGGCGCCTCGTCCACCGTAACCCGGTTCGCCTCGATGAGCCTGTGGACGGCCGACCTGGTCAAATCCGGAACCCGGCCGGCGATAAATACATCCAGCCGCTCCGGCGGATCGTCGGCAGGATAGTTTAGTTCAATTCTCTCCACTCATCACCAGCCTTATACAGCAAAGGCGCGTTCCGGAAGGAGCGCGCCTTGCCCGCATGGTTACGCCTGTGCGACCCCGTCACCAGATGGGGGACTCTATCCTGCCCGCGCGCTTTATGAGCACATCCACGATGGCGATGTCGAATATGGTTGACTCAGCCAGTTCAGGAGAGACGCGGGACAGGAAATGCTGTCTTCCTTCTTCAAGCTCGCTCTCCAGCAGCTCGAAGATGGTATCGTTCTTTATACCCTGCTCCACCTTTTCACGATTGTATATGGCCACATCGGAGATGATGGCACGGGCTAGCCTTTTTGCATGTTCCGGGTTGTCTATCAGGCCCATGGCCGTGTCCTCTCTTCTCTTTCGGGTATTTCCTTTGGCGGCCGGACGTGCTTCAGGTTCGCCGCATCGGGGATGGGGGTCGAAACTCGGGTCAGGTTAGCCAAATAGCGCCGGAATGTCAATATGTTTTGAGTGGTTGCCCCGAGGCGGCTCCGTTATCCGGACGGCTTTTTTATCAGGTATCCACATCCTCCGGGGTTCCTTTGGGAGGTTTACCCGATTTCCCGCCTGCCGGCCCGGCGGCGGCGAAAAAAGCGCTCATCTCGCGGAACACCGTTTCCCCCTCCCCCCTGGTGAGGCGCGACATGGGAAGGGAATCCAGGAAAAAGCGGCCGTAGTTCCTTGACAGAACCCGGCTGTCGAAGATGAGAACCGCGCCCCGGTCTCCCCTGCTCCTGATAAGCCTGCCGAAGCCCTGCTTGAACTTTATCACCGCCTGGGGAACCGTATACTCCATGAACGGGTCACCCCCGCCAGCGGCAATCCGGTCGGCCCTGGCCTCGAGGATCGGTTCCGTGGGCACCCGGAACGGGAGCCTGGTGATCACCACCAGTTCCAGCGCCTTCCCCTTCACATCAACACCCTCCCAGAAGGAATCGGTGCCGAAGAGCACGGCATTCCTTTCGTTGCGGAAGCGGTTCAGGAGCATGTGGCGGTTGATCTCTCCCTGTCGCATGGGTGTCAGATCAGCGCCGCGCAGCGGTTCATCAAGAGAGCTGAAGACCCGGGCCAGGAGGTCGTAGGAGGTAAAGAGGACGAAGGCCCTCCCCTGGGATACGATGAGCGCCCGCAGGAGATACTCTTCCAGGAGCGGAATAAAGGAGCGCTCCGTCGGTTCCGGAAGGTCGTCGGGAATACCGATGAAGGCCTGGCGTTCGTAGTCGAACGGCGAGTGGAGAAGGGTCTCCGTGACCCGTTGTTTCTCCAGCAGGTCAATCCCGGACATCTTCTCCAGATAGTCGAATCTCTCACCCACGGCAAGGGTCGCGGAAGTAACAATCACGGTCCTGAATTTGTCCAGGATTGCCGATTTGATGGATTCAGCCACCTGGACCGGAGAAGAGCAGAGCCTGAGAGTCATACCCCGGCCGCCCCTGTTCACCTCGAACCAGCGGCATAGCCGCTCGTCCCTCTGGATGAAAATCCCCAGGTCGCTGATGACGCCCTCCAGCCTCCTCCTGATACCTTGCAGGTCAAGGAGATTGCCGGAAAACCTTTCAAGAACCGGTTCGGGGAGTTGAGCGCAGGCGGACAGGAATGACTTCAGGTCAGCGACATACCCGGTCAGTTCCTTCATCATGCGGCGCAGTTCCTGTTCCGTCTCCAGCCAGAACCGGTCGCCGTAGAGCTCCGGGGTAAGGCGCAGTTTCCGTTCCCCCGACTTTTGACCGTGGTTTTTCAGGTAGGAGAGAAGGGAGATGCCGATGGAATCCAGCACGGATACCACCTTCTCCGACAGGGATTGGCGCCCGGGAACAAGTCTCTCTTCCAGAATGCCGGATATCTCCAGGAAAAGGACGTCCAGTTCCTGGGGAATCTCCCGTCCAATGCGGGCGGAGAAGCGAGGCAGAATTCCAATCCGCGCCTTGCGCGGGTGCTGGAGCCTTCCAAGGATCTGAAGAATACCCTTGCGGGAGGTGCGGGAGGAGAAGAAATTGGTAGCCGTTTCCTCCAGGTGATGCCCTTCGTCAAAGATGAGGCGGGTAAAGGGCGGGAGAATGGCGGATGAATCATAGCCGGACTCTGAACGCACCGCCACGTCCGCCAGGAGCAGGGAGTGATTCACCACCAGAATGTCCGCGCCCGCGGCCTCACGGCGGGCGGTGTAGAAAAAACACCGGTCGTAATGGCCGCATTTCACCCTTCCGCACTGGTCCGCCTCGCAGCAGACCTCTTCCCAGACCTCTTCCCTGGGAATGAAGCTGAGATCGTTGCGGCACCCTTCCCCGGTCTTCCTGCTCCATTCCAGAACGGCCTCCAGTTCCCCGGCGGTCCCCTCTTCCTTGAAGAGGGAAGGTTCCCTTTCGATAGCCTTCACCTTGCGCAGACACAGGTAATTGGATCGCCCTTTAACCAGAACGGCCCGGAATGAGAGCCCTCCGTTCTCACGGAGGAAGGGGATGTCCTTCTTTATCAGTTGCTCCTGGAGGTTGATGGTGTTTGTGGAGACAACGATGCGCTCCCTGTTCCGGACGGCCCACAGGACCGACGGCAGAAGATACGCCAGTGACTTGCCCGTGCCCGTGCCCGCCTCGATGACCGCCACCCTCTCCTCGTTGAAGGCCTCGGCCACGACAAAGGACATGCGGGTCTGCTCCTGGCGATGCTCATAGCCTTTCAGGTTGCGCGCCAGGACGCCGTCGGGGGAGAAGAATTGTTCGATCTCGGGAAAGGAAAGAAGCTCAACGGTCTTGCGGATAAAGGCCCTTACCGCCTGGTAGCAGCGGGTCACCTCGTTGTCGACGATGAAGAAACCCACCCCCTGGTTGCCCAGGACAGAGGCGATCTCCAGGTCGGGACGGGATGGGGTGAGGTCGCCGGAGGGGTGATTGTGGATCACCACGTCTCCGAAGGAAACGGCGATCATGATGGCGGCGACCGAGTCGCGGCTGCCCCGGGCAAGGGGCTCCACCTCGCTGACCAGGCCGTTTTCATCGGTGCTGCCGAGAAAGAAGACTTCATTGCCGCCCGTTTCCGCTATGTCTTCCCGCATGGAGAGGACGGCTTTTTCCGCTATGGGAAATTTCATGAGGTGAAAGGGGTTCTCCGGCAAGGCCTATTCCAGGACCATCTTGAGGGCTTCATCGATCTTGCGCGTATCCACCGCCGTGTTGAAACATGGTCCGTTGGGACGATCGTTGAGGACCCCCAGCACCGGCAAGGGATAACAATCCCTGATGCCGGAGGTCAGGTCACCCTCGCACGCCACGGCCACCACCAGCTTGGGCCTCTTTTCTTTTATAACCTTGCGCGCCAGGGTCCCGCCGGTGACGACGAAAATGTCTATTTTGTACTTTTCCGCCAGTCCCGCCAGTCCCGCGATGTCGCACCGGCCGCACCGGACGCACTTGTTGATGTCTCCGGTAATCTTGATGTCGCATTCCGCCAGCTGGAGGCAGTGGGGGAGGAGAATCATGATCCTGTCCGGTTTCAGCCGGAACCCCCGGGAAAGGACGAGGCTGTTGTTCATGGCGATAAAAGACTGGCGGATGGAGTCCCGCGGGATGCCGGCCACCCGGCCAATGACTTCAATAAACGGCAGGAGGAGCCTGATGGCGGCGGCGCGGAGGAGGCGGGTCCCCGGAAGGTCTATGCCGGTAATAGTTGTGAACACCAGAAGAGCGGTTGCCAGGACAAGGACGGCGGCGGAGATCATCAGCAGTCCGCCGACGATGCGGGGGAGCAGCGGATGGAGTGAAGCCAGTCCGGTCCCCTGCAGCCACCAGAAAAAGAAGAGTACAGCGGCCACAAGGAGGCAGGCGCCGGCCATGAGGGCAATGAAAAGCCCCCTGGCGGCAAATGTTTTATTCCGTTGGTTTTCCGTCAAGGCCTAGCCCCCTTTCCCCAGAACGATTCCGGGAGACAGGCGTCGCCCCGCTAGAAAATCACCGGCTGTAAGGCGCTTTTTTCCCTCAAGCTGCAGCTCATCCAGAATAAGGCTGCCGCCGCCGCAGGCCACCTCGATACCGTCCCTGCCGGCAGCCAGCACGGCGCCGGGCGCTCCCGAACCTTCCGCGGTCCTGACCCTGAAGATCTTCAGGGATTTCCCCTCCAGAAAGGTGAAGGCGCCGGGCCAGGGATTCATCCCCCGGACCAGGTTGCGTATGGTCAGGGGGTCCCGGGTCCAGTCGATGAGGCCATCCTCCTTTTTCAGCATCGGCGCATAACAGGAGAGGGAATCCTCCTGCTTTTCAGGGACAAGCATTCCCCGCGACATCAGGTCAAGGGTCTCATGAAGGGCCTCCGCGCCCATGAGGGAGAGCCGGTCGTGCAGGGAGGTGGTGTCCTCGTCGGGGTCGATGGGGGTCGTTTTCTTCAGGAGCATGTCTCCCGTATCCAGCCCCACGTCCATCCGCATGGTGGTTACCCCGGTTTCGGTCTCGCCGTTGATTATGCACCAGTTGATGGGCGCCGCTCCCCGGTAGCGGGGAAGGAGCGAGGCATGGATGTTGATACAGCCGTGCGCGGGAATGTCCAGAAGGGCCTTGGGCAGGATCTGTCCGAAGGCGACCACCACGATTACATCCGGGTTCATCTCCCGCACGGTCTCGATGAACTCCGGCGCCCGAACCCTGGGGGGTTGCAGGATCGTCAGACCGTGCCGGCAGGCAAGCTCCTTCACCGGCGGCGGAACGGTCTTCTGCCCGCGCCCGCTGGGCCGGTCCGGCTGGGTGACTACCGCAACGATATCGTCGCCGCGGTCCATCAGCTTCTCTAAGGTGGGACAGGCAAACCGGGGAGTCCCCATGAATATGACGCGCAAGCCGTCCACTACTCTCCTCCCCCGTCCTTTTCCAGCATCTGCCGGTATTTCTTGCGGAAGATGTCCCTTTTCAGGGGGGAGAGGCGATCCACGAACAGGAAACCGTCCAGATGATCTATCTCATGCTGGAAGGCCACCGCCAGGAGACCGTCCGCCTCCCAGACCTTTTCCTCCCCTTCCAGATTAAGCCCCTTCACCACCACGGACGCGTACCTTCTGACGTTGGCGCCGTATCGGGGTACGGACAGGCATCCCTCCTCGTCAAAGGACTCCCCTTCGCCACGGACGATCTCGGGATTTATGGCCACGATCAGGTCAGGCTTATCGTCCTTGGGGGAGACGTCAATGATGATCACCCGCTGATGCACCCCTATCTGGGGCGCGGCCAGACCCACGCCGGGGGCGTCATACATGGTCTCGGCCATATCCTGTGCAAGCTCTCGAATTTTGTCATTGATTACGGTAACCGGGGTGGATTTCTTTTTCAGCTCGGGGTCGGGATAGGTAAGTATTCTGCGTATCACGTGCTCTTCCTTGAGTGTAATTTTATTGAACACTATATAAAGTCAGGCATGAAAAAGCAAATCTTTCGTCGCCGGGCCGGTTCAATGCTTTCCCACGTGCTTGCTCAGGAGTTTTTCTATGAGTTCATCCAGAGTGCGGCCCTTTCGCGCCGCCTCCGCCCTGGCGCGAGGCAGAAGTTGGTCACTGATGAGGACGGTTATCTCCGTATACCCGGCTCGTGATCTTGCCGGATTCCGCGGCCGGTCCTTCCGAGACGGGCATTGCGCCTGATCAGCGACCGGCTCTCCTTCAGTGGCGAAGCGGAGAGCGGCCTCCGCGTCAAACACGGGCTTGAAGACCTTGGGATTCGTCTTGGATTTCGCCATCAGCTTTTCCCTCCGAGTATTTCCATGACCTCGTCCGCCAGCGCCGTCATCTCCTCGCGGGCCGTGTCGTCAGGCCATTCGGTTACGGACAGCCCCCGGGCCAGGGCCTCGCTGTAGGCCACCCGGAACCCGAGGCGCGCGTCCAGTTCCCTCAGATTCAACTCGCGCCGCACCGCCTCGCTCAATTCCCGCGCCTCGCGGGTGTGGACGCGGAAACGGTTCCAGACGATGCGGGCGTCCACATCGGGTTTGTGCCTCCTGGCCTCATCCAGAGTCCGCAACAGGTCGGATGTCGACCATATCTCCGCGGCGCTGGCGCCGAGAGGGATGAGACTCAGGCGGCTGAGTATGATGGTCGCGCGGGTGATGGCGGCAATGCGGGGGGGAGCGTCGATGATGATGTAGCTCCGCGAGCCGTTCAGCTCACCAGCCTTCTCCACCAGCTCCACGTGGTCTCTGGCCAGGACGAGGTCCAGGTCTCTACCTGAAGCGGTGGAATCCCTTGTGGCGAACCAGGATGCGCTGGTCCCCTGGGGAAGGTCGCAGTCGATGAGGGTCGTGGGTCCGGCCGCGGAGAGGATGGCGGCCAGATTGGTCGCTATGGTGGATCGTCCCACTCCCCCCTTCACCTGGATTACGCCGATGATATCAGCCATGGTCTTCCTCCCTTGGCGGCTATTTTCCCGCTATCTCCTTCAGACGGGCCATGTTGCGGATAACAACCCGGCTCCCCTTCACCTCGATGACCCCTTCTTCCTTCAGTTTCCTGAGCGCCCTGGAGAGGGTTTCGCTGACCGTGCTCAGGTGGGACGCCAGTTCGCCCTTTTTTATCTCAAGGTCAAGGTAGGTGGTCCCCTGGTAGGTGGTGGACTTTTTGGCGGCCAGATCAACGAGGTAGGCGGCCAGCCGCGACGGCACCTCGGCGAAGGTGAGCTCCTCTATCTGGCGGGCAAACCTGCGCACCGACAGGGAGAGGGCCACGATAAGATTCAGGGCGAAGCGGGGATTCCTCTCCAGAAGGCCCATAAAGGCGTCCCTGGGGAAATAAAGGGCCTCCACCTTTTCCAGAGCCCGCGCCTCGGCCGGATATCCGCCATCTCCGAAAAACGCCGCTTCCGCGAATGTCTCCGTGGGATGGGCGAAGTGGAGCACCTTTTCCTTGCCGTCGGAAGAAATCTTGCTCAGCTTCACGTGGCCGGACGCAACCAGGAAGAAACCGGAGGCCGGTTCACCCTCGGTGAACAGGACCTCGCCCTTGGCATAGGAACGTTTCGTGGCGATGGACGACACCTCGGCCAGGTTCTCTTCGTTCAGCCCGGAAAAGAGCAGCGACTTTTTCAGTATCTTCAGGTAATCCATGGGCACTCCTCAACCATGTCCTCCGGCCGGAACCGGGATGGAGGCACTATACACCATTTCCCGTACATTTCTCCAATGCTGATTTTGCATATTCCGGGGGAAGAGGGCTTCCCACAAGGGAAGGATCGCGGATTGAAACCTGAAAAAGCAGTCTCACGCAAAGCCGCGAAGGACGCAAAGGAAAATCCGGAAGCAGTCTCACGCAAAGCCGCGAAGACGCAAAGAAAGGCAGGGTAAAGCGCGGTGTCCGAATGAGGCCGTTCATCTGACCGGCGCCGCCAGATCGGTCCGCATCCATTTGAATTTCTTGGCGTCTTCGCGTCTTCGCGTGATCAAATGCAGTTTTCAGGTGAAAGGCAGGCCGGGTATGAATCGGCGAAGGAGGCGGTCTGTGCGCCGCCCCCTTCGCCATGCCTTCTACTTCCTTACGTTGACCTGCCAGGGCGCGCTCTCGGCGCGGATGGAGGGGACGTACATGGGCCACACCGAGGCCGGAAGGGCCATGACTTCACCCTCCAGCTCCGGGTAGATCACGTAACGGAACTCGTGGCGGCCCGCCGGCAGCACATCCAGGAAGAAGGACATGCGCTCGTCGTGACGCTCCTGGTGGGCGTACCAGTCCCAGTACCTTGAATAGGCGGCAAAACGGTTGTCGTTCCTGGTCTCGCGCACCTCGAATCCGGACGGCAGCCGATCCTCGATAATGACGAAGTTCATGTCCTCGCTGTTGTCCACCGTAAGGCGCACCTCCACCTCGGCGCCCGGCGTCAGAGGCTCTCCCGGCCGGAGCGGCCGGTACTCCATGCGCCACTCGCTTCCCTCCTTGCGGGGCGCCAGACGATAAAAGCTCCTCTCAACGGAAAGCCCGGTCGAACGGGCGGCCAGTTCGGGAGGAACGAAGTAGCCCAGGTTCGCCGACAGGTAGAGGGCGCCTTCGCTCCCCTCCTTCACAAGTCCGATGCGGTTTTCACCCCGCTTCAGTTCCGGACCGGAGAACACAATAGAGGCCTTCCCCTGAACCAGTTTTCCATTCCGCGCCACGTAACGCTCCACCTCCCTTCCGTTGAGGGAAAGGCGGGCGCTGTAGGTGGCGTCCGCTTCACCGGTGGCGGCGGTGTACCGCGCAAGGGCAGTGACTACAGCCGCGGTGCCGCGGGTCGTGTTCCACCAGCGGCCGGCCCGCTTGCGCACCAGGAATTCGGCCAGGCGGGAAGTCATGGGGTCCCCGGGATCAACGGCAAGCTGGTTTTCCAGGAGCATGGCCGTGGTCTCCACGGCCGAGCCCGACCAGCGCCAGGAGTACCACCAGGAGTCAGCGTCGTCATCCTTGAGATAGGCGGCGGAACCCTCGCTCTTCACCTGTTGCTTCAGGCTCTCCAGGAGGCGTTTCGCCCGTTCTTTCCGGCCGGCGTTGAGGAGCGCCTCCACGTACTGCGCCCGGCCGGACGCGGGCAGCCGTTTCCAGGCGGCCTCAACCCGCTTCTCTACCCCCTCGCTGCTCTTTCCGGCCAGGGTGTAAGCCCGGTACAGAGACGGGAGGTCGTCGACGCCGGCGGAATCCAGGCCGGCGGAGATGGACTGCACCCCCTTCTGGAAGGAATCATCCCGCACCTGAATGCCGGCCGCGCGCGCCATGGCGAGCCCGTACACCACGTGGGCGGTCATCCGGGCATCGGTGGCGTCATCCTTCCACCAGCCCCATCCCCCGTCCTCGTGCTGCATATCGTAGAGACGCCTGAGCCCATCATCCAGGACCCTTTCCAGCTTTCCGGAGATCTCCGGCTGGAGTGAAAAGCGGTCCGAGCCGAGGAGATGCTTCACCTGCACCGCCGGCAGGAAACGGGACATGGTCTGCTCCACGCAGCCATAGGGGAAGTCGATGAGCTCGCCAAGGCTTTCGTTGAGGCTGGCGGCAAGGGTGGGAGACACCTTCACGGACAGGGAGGCCTCCTCTCCCATGGCCTCGGGCGGGAAGGCGGCCGAGGTCTCCCCGGCGCCCCCGCGCAGGACGATATTCCCCTGGGAGACCCGCTTCATGCCGCGAGGATGCACCGGAAGCATAAGCTCCATGGCGTCCCCCCTGTCCCCGGCCAGGGCGCGCATGCGCAGCATCGCCTCGCCCGGGGCTTCGGCCTTTACCTCCATGTCCCGCCGCAGGGTCCCGCCGGCGGCCACCATGCCGCTGAAACGGTTTTCCCCGAGGAGCGTTATCCCCCTTGTCTCGAAAATGCCGCTGACCTGTCGTTCACTGTCGGTCATGTTGGTGATCACGCCCGGTATGCGGAGACGGTCCCCCGAGGTAAAGAAGCGGGGAGGCTGAAGCCGCGCCATGACATCCAGGCGGGCGATGAATTTGCCCTGGCCCGCTCCGAATTCGCCACGATCGTTATGGGCCATGGCCGTGGCGCGCCAGGTGGTGAGATTGTCGGGAAGGGCGAACTCGGCGGTTGCGCGGCCGTCCGGGCCTGTTTCCAGTACCGGCGCCCAGAAGGCTGTATCCTTGAAGACCTTGCGAACCTTTATCCCCTGCATCCGTTCGTCCTGGAGAGCAGCCGCCGCCTTGGGCGCGCCTCCCAGGTAAACCCGAGGGAAGGAATTAAATGTGGTGACCAGGTGCTCCCGCGTACCGCGGAAAAATTTGTAGATGTCGGGCCTGCGCTCAGGGGCCACCGCGTAAAGGGCCTCATCAACAACCGCCAGGGACAGTTCAGCGCCCCTCGGCGCGCCGTCGCCGCCGGCCGCCGAAACAGAGAGCCGCACCGTGTCTCCCGGCGCATAGACCGGCTTATCGGCGGCCACCTTCAGTTGCAGGAGATCCGGACTGGCATCCACGCGCAGGGTCTTTGTGCGGGAGTAGAAGCGGCCGCCGTCAATGAGAACCGCCGACACGAAGACATACGGCGCATGGGCGGCGGTAACCGGCAGTTCCACCACCTGCACCGCGCCGGTAAGGGGCACAACCCGTGAAGAGTAGATCTCCCGCCCCTCCACGGAAAGGAGGAGCGATGCGCCCGGCGCCGGGCTCTTTACGATAAGCCGGGCGGTTTCGCCCGGACGGTAGCTCTTCTTGTCCAGCTCCACGCCCAGCTCCCTGTATGAGCTGTCCCAGGCGAAACCTTCCTTCCACACCCATGTCCATCCCTGGGCCGCCGCCTTGAGCCCCCTTTCGTCCATGGTGACCGCGGTCACCCGCCAGTAGCCCGGGTGCGGAAAGACACGGCTGAACAGCGCCTGCCCGGTCTCATCGGTGGTTATCCGCAATTCGTCCGTCTTGCGGTAGGAATAGAGACGGGTTTTCCTGTCATACACCTGCTCTTCCACGCTGATGTCCAGTTGCGCCCTGACCGGCTTCCCTTCCCAGGTCGCGGCCGTGGCCTTCATTTCGACGGGCCTTCCGGGTGCGGCGAGGTAGGAGAGAGGCCTGACGGACAGGGCAATCAGGGACGGCGTCACAACGCATCCGGCCGTGGAAGAGACCTCCCTGCCAGCAGTATCGGTTACGTCAACCTCCACGGAATAGGATCGGGCCGAATCGTGTTTCTGGGTATTGATTGAGAGGACGGCCCTGCCGGAGGCATCGGTAACCGCCTCCCCTTCACCGAGAAAATCCGCATACCCGAAGAAGGAGGATTCCTCGTCGGCGCCATCACCGACCGCCTCTTCACCACCGAAACGGTAGTAGGGGCGGGAATAGATGCGGTAGCTTACCTTGGCGTCGGCCACCGGGGCGCCGAAGTAGTAGCGGGCCGTCACCTGAACCGGAACGGTGTCTCCCCCCACGTAGAACCTGCCGGGAACGGAGGTCTTGACCTCGAACTCCGGTTTGCGGTACTCCAGGACCTTGAAGGAGGTCTGCCATTCGTATCCCCCCATGCTTGCCTTGAGGGTGTAATCACCGAGGGGCGCCTGTCCCGGAAGGGCCAGCTCGCCGTTGAACGAGCCCTTGGAGGAAAGGGGATACTCCTTTTCAAAGAGGTTCTGTCCGCCGCTGTCAGTCGCCGCCACCAGGGCCTTCCCCGATCCCGGAAGGGCATACCCCTCGCCCACCGTCTTGCGGAGCACACCCTTGAAATAGACGGTCTGAGCGGGTCGGTAGGCGGGGCGTTCCGTGTAGAGATATCCTTTCAGGGGAGGACCGGAGGCCGGGGAGTCCTCACTTGCCAGATTCAGGATCGCCAGGTTGCCGTCCGAACGCCCGATAACCCTTATTTTCCCTGACCCTTCTCCGATGGCCAGAAGCCCGGAGGCGTCGGTAACGCCGAGAGACTCTGAACGCGCCCCGCCCCCCGGGGATACTGCCCTTATCTCGGCGCCCGGGCGGGCGCGCCCGTCCAGCAGGTCGGCCGCGAAGAGGAGAGCGCCGGAGCGTGAGGCCTTTGCCACCAGTCCGAATCGGGTCACGAGAAAGGCCGACCGCCCCCTGGCGCCGCCACCGACGGCCTCCATAATGTAGTAACCCGGCGGAAGCGGGTCCAGATTCAGGGACGCGCTCCGGTAGACGGTAAACCGTCCCTTTTTCAGGATGACCTCCCGTTCCTTCACCAGCCTCATGGCGCTTGCGGGAACACCTTCCGGCCGATCCGGGTCCACGGTCCCATCCATCAGGCCCGCCTCATCCACGGCATACACCGCGAGCCTCGCCCGGTCCACCCACAGACCCCGCAGGCTCACCGGAACCGCCTTGTCCGGAAGGATCACCCGACCGGAGTCGTCCATGGAAAGGGACGGCGGGCGAAGGGTCACGGGCAAGCGCGCCGGCGACGCCTTTCCTTCCGCCACCTCCACATTCGCCTTGGATTCAGCCAGCCGCTCGTCAGAGGACTCAACGGCATAGGATCCCGGAGGGAGCCTGGTAAAGGCAATGACACCCTTTTTGTCTGTCTTTCCGTACCGGTACACCGAGCCGCCGGACAGGTTCACCTCTATCCCGGAAAGATACCGGGCCGCGCCCCGGCCGGCCGGCGCGAGGGTCACGGTAACGCTCCCGGCCCTGCGCAGGGTAACGTTGCCCAGGTCCTTTTTCTCACCCGCCGCCACGGACAGGGACACCTGCTTTTCCACGACCCATCGCGGCGAATCCAGGTTCAGCTCATACCATCCGGCATCCAGGGCCGCTACGCTGAAGCGCCCCCCGGAGTCCGTAACCGCGCTTTCCCGCGCGCCGAAAGAAACCTTCATCCCAGCCAGCGGCCTGCCCGCCCCATCCATGAGCCGCCCGGCAATCCGCGCCTCCCGGTTGAGCGGCGCCGGCAGCCGGGTCGTCTCGCCGGCCCTCACCTCAACCCTCTCCCGGCGGGTTCCGAAGCCTTCCTTGCGCATAACGCAGTCGTACACGCCGACTGGAAGCAAGGCAGTAAACCTTCCGGAGGCATCACTCGAACGACGGAGCGTCACCACGGGCTTTTTGGGAAAACGGCGGCGGAAATCGATGGAGACGCCGGAAACAGGCTGGTTGGTCTCCGCCGCCAGGACGGTCCCCTCCACGGTTCCCTTTACCTGAACTACCGCCGCCGGGACCGGAGCGGGCGACACGACCAGCGCAACCGCCGCCAGAACGAACAGAACCACAAGAAACTGTTTCACGGCATGCCCTCCTTGAGTAAAATTATCAGGACAACACATTACCCCTTACTCTTCACTGATTACGCCTTCCTGACTGTATCCCCCACGCATCAAAGGCAAAGAGCCGCACCCGCTCGATGTCCTTTTCCCCGAGCCGGCGCATCGCCTCCCGGAAGGCCCAGGACGCGGTCTTCGCCTCGCCAGGAACAATGGCGACACCGAAACGATCATTCTCCACGAAAAGCCCCTGACGGACCGGGTCCACCCCCTGGTAGGAGGCAACGGGACGGGGCTCGCCCGGAAAGGTTATCAGAACACGGGCCGACAGGGCGGTCTTCCGGTCAATGCGCAGGGCCCTCCGGTCGAGATGGAGGGCCTGGCGCACGTTCGCCTCAATCTCCCGCCCCAGGTCGGGGGCGCGGGGGATAAACCCTCCCGAACACGCGACAACCCTGCTGCCGGAAAAAAAGGTGACAAAGCAGGCGCGCCTGATGCCCGCCGCCCACGGCGGAGGATCCGGCGGCGCGCCGAAGCCGAGCCGGGCCAGGAAGACCCCCCTGGCAAAACGGGTAAGCTCCTCCTGTTTCATTGTGTCGAAGCGAAGCTCCTGAAGGGTAAGAGACCGGGGGCCAGCCTCAGGCACAAGCGCAGCTCCGCCCGTCGGCAAGGTACCGGAGGCGCGGGCCGTAAAGGGCGATCCACACAAAAGCAGAAGACACAAAACCGCAATACCCGCGGCCGCTCCGGACAAGACACCCTCCCGCAAACCTTGATGCTCCAATCCTTATCCCTTCCCTTTGCCCTGGTCTTCAATCTCCCTCGCCGGCAAGGATCCTGCTGGGAGGAGGATAGAAGTCCCGCGACAGGACCTCCTCCCTCGTCTCCCCGGCGAAGATCATGGAGCGCCTCGTTATCACGGAATACCCCCTGCCGCCCTTCTGGACAGGGCCGCGCGCCCCTTCTCCATCTCCGGACACCACCGCCTCGGGCTCCACCGGCTGGATGTCGGAATGCAGGACCACCCGGAACGGCCTCTCCTCCACGGACCAGAACCCGACGGTCATCCTCTCCCCGTTGACCGAAACCTTGATGAGCAGAGGCGCCACGTGAGGGTTTCGCAGCCTGAGGTCCTTCCTCCATGAAAGGATGGTGGCGTCCCGGCCCGGCGGGACATAACCCACGGCGCGGGAATGGGGATGGCGTTCCACAACCTCCATGCCCGCCTCAAGGGCTGCGTTGTATATGGTTGTCGCCAGCTGGCAGATGCCGCCTCCCGGAAAATCGCTCAATCCCCCCCGGTCGTTTATCACCGGCGCGGGAAGGTATCCCTTCATGGAATCCCGCGCGCCGACCCGCTCGTTGAAACCGAGAATTCCGCCCGACGGGATGATGGCGCCGTCCAGGTCAAGGGCGGCCCGGGCCGCGTTGCCCCGCTGCTGGGATGAACGGCCGGCCATGGATGTGGAGAATCCTCCCCAGAGATGGGAATAGAGCGCCTCCGCCCCCACGGACGGGACAAGCGTGAAAGAGAGGAAGAAGAAAAGCGCCGCGGCGCGCAGACCTGACAGGAAAAGCTGAAGAGATAGTGAGGATTGAGGGTTCATTACGATCCCTTCCGGACAGACGGTTCCCAGAGTCGCCCCTGTAATGCCCCATGGCATGACAAGTTTAACGGTTAACTATCGACTTGCAATTGACCGGTATTTGTTTTATGGATTCTCTGATGTCCATGAACACGCAAACATGTATCCATTCCCAACAGGAGGCGCCTTATTCCATGATATTCACCGGACTTTTCCCCATTACGGGCTCCCGGATGCCTTTCGCGGCGGGCAGGATGGCCACCGCCTGCGTCTGCGCGGCGGCTATCCTGCTTGCCGTCTCGGCATCCAATGTTTTCGCAATGGAGATCATCCCTTTCCAGACCTCGAACCAGAGCCCGCTGGTGCGCATCTTCGGGCTGCCGGCCATGGGAAGCCCATCGGTGGTTCCCCAAGGCAGGCTGGAAGGTTCATTCACCACGGACATATCCAACAACTTCACCTTCAACACAACCGGGGGGGAGAGCCTTATGCTGGACGGCGAGACATACCGCTTCGCCCTCGCCGCGCGCTACGGCATCGCCCCGGGCCTCGAGATCGGCCTCACCATCCCGGTAATGGCCAACAGCGGCGGCTTCCTGGACGGTTTCATCGAAGGATTCCACGACTTTTTCGGCTTCTCCCAGGGAGGACGCAAATCCTACCCCAAGGATAAGCTCAATTACCAATATATCCGCGCGGGCGAGCGGAAGGCGCTGGTGGACAGCGGTTCCGTCGGGCTCGGCGATATCAGGCTTTCGGGCGCCTGGCAACTGTATGACGACGGTCGGGAAAACCCGCGCCGGGTTGCTCTTCACGGCAGCGTCAAGCTCCCCACCGGAAGCAGCGGCAGGCTGATGGGGAGCGGCAGCGCCGATTTCGCCCTCTGGCTCACCGCCAGCGATGACTACCGTCTCCCCCTGGGAAACCTGACCCTTTACGGCGCGGGCGGCGCGCTGGCCATGACCGACGGTGACGTGATGCCGGACCAGCAGCGCAACGCGGTGGTATTCGGCTCGCTGGGAATCGGGTGGAGTCCGCTGGATTGGCTGGCCCTGAAGGTCCAGGCCGACGGCCACACCTCCTTCTACAACGGGAGCAACCTGAAACAGGTCAACGGCGGCTCCGTGCAACTCACCTCGGGAGGCGCCTTCGCGCTGACCGGCGACACCTTCCTGGATATCGGCATCACGGAAGATGTGGTGGTGGACACGGCGCCCGACGTGGTTTTTCATCTGGCCCTTCGCAAGAGGTTCTGAATCCCCCCCGGCCTTCGGTTGCCCGCCAGGAAGGAAAGGGGGCGGGTTTTCCCTTCGCCTGCCCTGCAAGGCACAGGCATAAGCGACGGCGAAAAAAACGCCGCGATAATAGCAGGAAGGAAGTGTAAATGTCCATTAATCTCGACAATGCAGCCACCTCCCACCCCAAGCCTGAATCCGTATACCTGGCGGTTGATTACACCCTCAGGGAGGTCGGCGCCAGTCCGGGACGGGGCGGATACAGGCGCGGGATGGAGGCGACCCGCATCCTTTTCGAGGCCCGCGAAACGCTGGCGGAGCTGTTCGGAATCACCGACTCATCCAGGATAGCCTTCACATCCAGCGCCACGGCGGGCCTTAATATGGCGATTCTCGGGATGCTCCGGGGTGGAGGACACGTCATCACCTCATCCATGGAGCACAATTCGGTGATCCGGCCGCTGTGCCTGGCGCAAAAGATGGGCGCGGAGATAACCAGAATCCCCTGCGACAGACAGGGCCTCATCAACCCGCGGGATGTGGAAGCAGCCCTGCGGCGCGATACCCGACTCGTCGTCATCACTCACTGTTCCAACGTCACCGGTACCATACAACCCATCGGAGAAATCGGCATGCTGGCCGGAAAGGCGGGGACAACGCTCCTCGTGGACGCGGCCCAGAGCGCGGGCCTCATCCCCATCGATGTGGAGGAGATGGGAATCGGAATGCTTGCCTGCCCCGGTCACAAGGGAATGCTGGGCCCGCAGGGAACAGGTTTCCTCTATGTGGCCGAAGGCATAAGCCCCCTCCCCATCCTGGCCGGAGGGACCGGAAGCCATTCATCGGACGACCAGCAGCCGGATGAAATGCCGGACCGGCTGGAGATCGGAACACCCAATGTCCCGGGCATCGCCGGTCTGAAGGCGGGAGCTGATTTCATCCGCGAAACCGGCATGGAGACAATCCGCCGTAAGGAAAAGGGATTGATGGAGCGTTTGGTGAGGGGTCTTTCCGGGATACCGGGAATAACCATATACGGCCCCCCCCGGGACCGGGAAAGGGGAAGCGTCGTATCCTTCACCGCACAGGGAATCGACCCCTCCTTCATCGGCTTTACCCTTGACCGGGAATACGGGATAGACGTGCGCTCGGGCCTCCACTGCGCTCCAGACGCCCACCGGTCCATCGGCACATTTCCCCTGGGCGCGGTACGGGTCAGCCCCGGCTGGTTCACGACCGGGGCGGAAATAGAGACCTTCCTCCGCGCCATGGAGACGATTGTGGCCGGAGCGGTTTCCTCCTGATCCCTCAAGCGGGCCGGACTGTCTGCCGCCGGAAACGGTGGACCTCTTTGCGCATTATGCAGATAAACTACGTTGTCTTACGTATTCCTTTTGCTTACGGATGGAGTTTGACAAAAAGGGGAAGGGATTCGTCGCAAAGGCAGGGTTGGACCCAGAACAGCAGCGACAGCAGAATTTGACCTGTCCTGTCAACGGTGGACACACCGTTGACAGGACAGGTCAGTTACCTAAAAACAACAACCGGGAAAGCTGCGCTAGAATTCTATTTCAAGATCGTTTTCACAGAAATCGAATTTGGCTCTTGGTGATTCAGAGCCATCAGCAAAGCTCGCTTTAACATATTGCTTGCAACCTTCATTATTGGTGCTTTCATCCCATTCCAGCGTCATCTTCTTACCCGGTCCGATACCCTTACCAATATCAAAATATCCCCATGTTTTGCCATCTTCAGAAACCTGAAGTTTTGTGATCCTGCTTTTAGTGGTATTATGCACCGTAAAAGAATATTCTGCATAGGCTTGAGAAGAAGACAGCAATGAAACAACAACTGCCACAGCGCTAATCACCTTACAGCACTTAATTAATTGCATAATTACTCCTCCTTTTGTTTGGGAAAGACCCGGTTATCGGTAAACTGCTTCACCTGAAGCAGCTCCAGCGCAATTGAGCGCCTTGGTTCCCTCTCAGGCAAGAGAGCTTTCGAAAACCATTTCCACACGCCCCCAAGGCGTCTCCGACATTAATGAGGAATTTTGTTGATAGTGAGATTACCATCCCATCCGTCCATGTCAACAGGGTACAAAATAAAAGCGTCTGCGCCGCATCGCGGGGCAGATGGACGTCAAGTGGCGGACGTTGGGACTTTGATTAAAGGCCTCACTTAATCAAGTAGTTGTGTTCGCCTTCCGACAGAGAGGCAATACCCTTTATCGGGGAGCATTACCTGTTTATTTCAGATAATCGTTTCCCAGTAGCAACACCCGGTAATTGCCACAATATTTTTTGCGTTTAATGAAAATGGCCGTCATTTTTCAAATATGGGTATTATGGCCCACCTTTATTATGGGAAATTGGACACCCTATACCAGCCTGTCAAAAAGAGGTAATGCACCCGGCGCATTTCCCCTGGGCGCGTTACGGGTCAGCCCCGTCTGGTTCACGACCGGGGCGGAAATCGAGACCTTCCTCCGCGCCATGGAAGCCATCGCGGCCGGAGCGGCTTCCTCCTGGTCCCTCTCCCGGCCAGGAAAACTCCCATGGAAAAACGCTACAACGCATTCTCCGACGAACTGAAGCGGACCTTCGGCTGCCGGGTGCACCGCGTCTCGGTGGACGCCGGCTTCTCCTGTCCGAACCGGGACGGCAAGGTGGGGACCGCCGGCTGCATCTTCTGCGGCGGCAAGGGCTCCGGCGCCCACGGCATCCTGCCCGGCGCAACCGTCACACAGCAGATAGAGGCCGGCAAGGAGGTCATAGCCCGCAAATACAAGGCTAAACGCTTCCTTGCCTATTTTCAGGCATATACAAACACCTACGCTGCCCCCCAAACCCTCCGCCGCCTGTATGATGAGGCCCTGGCCGTGGACGGCGTGGTCGGCCTCATCGCGGGGACCCGGCCGGATTGTCTCCCGCCGGAAACGGTGGACCTCCTTGCGCATTATGCCCTGACCACCTATTTCTGGCTTGAGCTGGGGCTCCAGTCTCCACTGGATCGGACCCTGGAGCTCCTGCGAAGGGGACACGACTTCGCCGCCTTTCAAGACGCGGCGGGGAGATGCCGGGAAGCGGGAATAAGGGTCTGCGCCCATGTCATACTGGGACTTCCGGGAGAGACGAGGGAAGAGATGCTGGACACGGCCCGCACCTTGAATGAAATGGCCATTGACGGTGTCAAGATCCATCTCCTGCACGTCATGAAGGACACGCCGCTGGCTGAGATGTACGCCCGGGGAGAGATTGCGCTGCTGGAACGGGACGAATATGTCGGGCTGGTGTGCGATTTTCTGGAACGGCTCAGACCGGAGATCTCCATCCAGCGGCTCACCGGGGACGGCGGACACGACCACCTGGTGGCCCCTCTCTGGTCACTGAGGAAATTCGAGGCGCTTAACGCCATTGACCTGGAGATGGAGCGACGCGGAACAAGGCAGGGGGAAAGATCATAATTGGCCTGCGCCGGAAGTCCGCTCCATTCCGGATATACAAGATTTTGCCTTCATCAGGAATAAAGGGAGCATCATGCAAATCTTAAAGAAGTCCCCTCTCCTCTGGTGGGAAAGGGATAGGGAGAGGGGGAAAGTTGCCGAAATATCGCATGTTACCCCTTTTCACC